>NZ_JBFBEM010000016.1:0-262106 GCF_040683675.1 Streptomyces sp. NPDC093252
GAGTACCTCGACTCGGAGAAATACCAGCTCAAGCCCCGCGACTGGGCCGCCGCCGACCGCGACGGCCGCACCATCGCCCCCCTCATCACCCGGCTGAACACCATCCGCCGCACCAACCCGGCGCTGCGCCAACTACGCGATCTGCACTTCCACCACGCCGACCAGGAAGCGGTGATCGCGTACTCCAAGCGCTCCGGCGCGAACACCGTCCTGGTGGTCGCCAACCTCGACCCCCACCACACCCAGGAGGCCACGGTCTCGTTGGACATGCCGCATCTCGGCCTGGACTGGCACGAGACCGTGCCGGTGCGCGATCTGCTCACCGGCGAGACCTATCACTGGGGCAGGGCCAACTATGTGCGGCTGGAGCCGGGCGTCCGGCCCGCGCACATTCTGACCGTCCTGCGACCGTCCACCCCGCAGATCGGAGGGTCACCCACAACATGATCGTCAACGAGCCCGTCCCGGACACGTTCGAGGACACCCCCGCGCAGGACCGGGACCCGGAGTGGTTCAAACGCGCCGTGTTCTACGAGGTCCTGGTCCGCTCCTTCCAGGACAGCAACGGCGACGGTGTCGGCGACCTCAAGGGCCTCACCGCCAAACTCGACTATCTACAATGGCTCGGCATCGACTGCCTCTGGCTGCCCCCCTTCTTCACCTCCCCCCTCCGCGACGGCGGCTACGACGTCTCCGACTACACCGCCGTCCTCCCCGAATTCGGTGACCTCGCCGACTTCGTGGAATTCGTGGACGCCGCCCATCAGCGCGGTATGCGCGTCATCATCGACTTCGTCATGAACCACACCAGCGACCAGCACCCCTGGTTCCAGGAATCCCGAAAGGACCCCAAAGGCCCCTACGGCGACTATTACATGTGGGCCGACGACGACAAGCAGTACGCCGACGCCCGGATCATCTTCGTGGACACCGAGGTCTCCAACTGGACCTTCGACCCGGTCCGCAAGCAGTACTTCTTCCACCGCTTCTTCTCCCACCAACCGGACCTCAACTACGAGAACCCGGCGGTGGTGGAGGAGATCCTCTCGGCGCTCCGCTTCTGGCTGGACCTGGGCATCGACGGCTTCCGGCTGGACGCGGTGCCGTATCTCTTCGCCGAGGAGGGCACCAACTGCGAGAACCTCCCCGCCACCCATGAGCTGCTGAAACGAGTACGCAAGGAAATCGACGCGCACTATCCGGACACGGTGCTGCTGGCCGAGGCCAATCAGTGGCCGGAGGACGTGGTCGACTACTTCGGCGACTACAGCGCGGGCGGCGACGAATGCCACATGGCGTTCCACTTCCCCGTCATGCCCCGCATCTTCATGGCCGTCCGCCGCGAATCGCGCTACCCGGTGTCGGAAGTCCTCGCCAAGACCCCCGCGATCCCCTCGAACTGCCAGTGGGGCATCTTCCTGCGCAACCACGACGAACTGACCCTCGAAATGGTCACCGACGAGGAACGCGACTACATGTACGCCGAATACGCGAAGGACCCGCGTATGCGCGCGAACATCGGCATCCGCCGCCGCCTCGCCCCCCTCCTCGACAACGACCGCAACCAGATCCAGCTCTTCACCGCCCTCCTCCTCTCCCTCCCCGGCTCCCCGATCCTCTACTACGGGGACGAGATCGGCATGGGTGACAACATCTGGCTCGGCGACCGCGACGCCGTCCGCACCCCCATGCAGTGGACCCCCGACCGCAACGCCGGATTCTCCTCCTCCGACCCGGGCCGGCTCTTCCTCCCCACGATCATGGACCCGGTCTACGGCTACCAGGTCACCAACGTCGAGGCGTCCATGTCGTCGCCCTCCTCGCTGCTGCACTGGACCCGCCGGATGATCGAGATCCGCAAGCAGAACCCCGCCTTCGGCCTCGGCACCTACACCGAACTCCCCTCCTCCAACCCCGCCGTCCTGGCCTTCCTGCGGGAGTACGAGGACGACCTGGTGCTGTGTGTGCACAACTTCTCCCGGTTCGCCCAGCCCACCGAGCTGGAGCTACAGGAGTTCGAGGGACGCCATCCGGTCGAGCTGATCGGCGGGGTGCGCTTCCCGGCGATCGGCGAGCTGCCGTATCTGCTGACCCTCGGCGGGCACGGCTTCTACTGGTTCCGGCTCCGCAAGGACGCCGCCTAACCTCCCCTTCCCCATACCCCTCGGGCGGGGTGGCGGTTTCTCCCCGCCCCACCCCGGGCACGCGCATACGCAACACCCCGACCCGGGGAAAGGACGCACGCCATGTCGGAAGCCGTCACCCGTGCCGCCACGCTCAGCACCGGCCTGCTCGCGTCCCTGGATCCCCTGCTGCGACCATGGCTGCCCCGGCAGCGCTGGTTCGCCGGCAAGGGGCGTCCCCTCAGCGGCTTCTCCCTGGTGGCGGCCACCGAACTGCTCCCCGCCGGCGGCCGGATCGGCCTCCACCACCTTCTCGTACGCGCCCACCAGCCGCCGCGCGGCGACTGCTACCAGCTCCTCATAGGCACGCGCGAGGCGCTGCCGCCCCGGCTGGCGCCCGCGCTGATCGGCCATGCCACCGAGGGCCCGCTCGCCGGACTCACGGTGTACGACGCGCTGCACGACCCCCGCCCCGCCGATGTCCTCCTGGAGGCCCTGCGCTCCCGGGCCCGCATCGGCGGACTGCGTTTCGAACGCGACCCGGAGCAGGACATCGCCCCCGGCCTGGTCCCCCGGCTGAGCACCGCCGAACAGTCCAACTCCTCGATCGTGTACGGGGACGCCTATGTCCTCAAGCTGTTCCGGCGCATCTCGCCCGGCGTCAACCCCGATCTGGAACTGCCCCTCGCCCTGGCCCGCGAGGGCTCCGCCCGGGTACCCGCGCCCACCGCGTGGATCCGGACCGAGGCGGCCGAAGCGGGTGGCGAACCGTTTGTTCTCGGGGTCCTCCAGCCGTTTCTGCGGGGGGTGACCGACGGCTGGGAGCTGGCGCTGCGCGCGCAGGCCGAGGCCGGGGACTTCACCGCCGAGGCCCGTGAACTGGGCCGGGCCACCGCCGACGTCCACACCGCCCTCGCCCGCGCGCTGCCGACGGTCACCCTGGGCCCGGCCCAACTGGAGACCCTGGTCGCGGGCATGCGGGGCCGCCTGGAGTCGGCGGTCCGGGCGGTACCGGCGCTGCGGGCCCACGAACCCGGGCTGCGGGCGGCGTTCGACGCCCTGACCGGGATCGCGCCGGGCACCCGGACCGCCCAGCGCATCCACGGCGATCTCCATCTCGGACAGTGCCTGCGGGACCCGTCGGGCACCTGGTCGCTGATCGACTTCGAGGGCGAACCGGCCCGGCCGCTCGCCGAACGCCGGATGCCGCAGCCGGTGGTCCGCGACATCGCGGGCATGCTGCGGTCCTTCGACTACGCGGCCCACTCCGCCCGGCCGCCGGTACCGGAGGAGACGGCGGCGGCCTGGGCGGGCGCCTGCCGGGACGCCTACTGCGCGGGCTACGCCGAGGTCACGGGCACCGACCCGCGCACGGACGCCGTACTGCTGCGGGCGTACGAGACGGACAAGGCGGTGTACGAAGTCGTCTACGAGGCACGGCACCGGCCGGACTGGCTCGCGGTACCGCTGTCGGCGATCGACCGTCTGACCTCCCCGTCCTGAACCATCCCCCCGGCCGCCCCAGGAGGCTCCGCCCGTGACCGCGCACGACCCGTCCACCACCACCCCGCCCCCGAACACCCCGGCGAACCCACCCGCCGCGAAGGCTCCCCCGGTCAAGAAGGCCACAGCGAAGAAAGCGCCGGTCAAGAAGGCTGCGGCCGATAAGGCGTCTGTCAAGAAGGCTGCGGTCAACAAGGCCGCCGCCGCCAAGAAGGCCCCGGTCGCCAAGAAAGCTCCGGCAGCCAAGAAGGCGCCGGTCGTCAAAAAGACCGCCGCCGCCTCCAAGAAGACCGCCCCCGCCGAGGCGAAGGCCCCCGCCCAGCAGACCCCCGCCAAGAAGACCCCGGCCAAGAAGGCGCCCGTCACGAAGGACCAGGTCAAGCAGGCCCCGGCCAAGAAGGCCCCCGCCGCCAAGAAAGCCCCTGCCCAGCGGACCCCGGTCAAGAAGGCCACCCCCGCCAAGAAGACCACCGCCAGGAAAGCCCCGGCCAAAAAGGCCCCCGCCAAAAAAGCCACGCCCACGAAAGCCCCCACCCCACCCCCCTCCTCCCCCCTCCCCACCCCCGACCGCAACCGCCTCCTCTCCGGCACCCATCACGCCCCCCACTCCGTCCTGGGCGCCCACCCCGCCCCCGGCGGAGTCGCCTTCCGCGTCCTGCGCCCCCACGCCCGAGCCGTCACCGTCATCACCTCCGACGCCTCCCCTGCCTCCGACGGCTCCGCCCTCCGTACCGAACTCCACCACGACGGCGACGGCCTCTTCTCGGCCCTGCTGCCCCTCTCCGACATCCCCGCGTACCGCCTCCAGGTGACCTACGAGGAGACCGGACCCGAGACCGAGGACCCCTACCGCTTCCTCCCCTCCCTCGGCGAGTTCGACCTCCACCTCATCGGCGAGGGCCGCCACGAGCAACTGTGGAAGGCGCTCGGCGCCGAACCGATGACCCACCAGGGCGTCACCGGCACCCGCTTCACCGTCTGGGCGCCGAACGCGCGGGGCGTCCGCGTGGCCGGCACGTTCAATCACTGGGACGGCACCGGCCACCCCCTGCGCTCACTGGGCGGCAGCGGGGTGTGGGAGCTGTTCGTGCCGGGGGTCGGCGTGGACGAGCTGTACAAGTTCGAGCTGACCCGCCCGGACGGCTCGAAGACCCTGCGCGCCGACCCGATGGCCCGCCGCACCCAGACCCCGCCGGAGACGGCGTCGGTGGTGACGACCTCGTCGTACGAGTGGAGCGACGCGGAGTGGATGGCGCACCGGGGTGACACCCCCGTCCACGAGGCGCCCTTCTCGGTCTACGAACTGCATCTGCCGTCCTGGCGACCGGGCCTAACCTACCGCGACCTCGCCGTCCAGCTCCCCGCCTATGTGAAGGACCTGGGCTTCACGCATGTCGAGCTGATGCCGACCGCCGAGCACCCCTTCGGCGGCTCCTGGGGCTACCAGGTCACCGGCTTCTACGCGCCGACGGCCCGCCTCGGCACCCCCGACGACTTCCGCCACCTGGTGGACGCCCTGCACCGGGCGGGCATCGGCGTCCTCATGGACTGGGTCCCGGCGCACTTCCCGCGCGACGAATGGGCGCTGGCGGAGTTCGACGGGCGTCCGCTGTACGAGCACGCGGACCCGCGGCGGGCGGCGCATCCGGACTGGGGGACGCTGGAGTTCGACTACGGCCGCCGCGAGGTGCGCAACTTCCTTGTGGCCAACGCCGTGTACTGGTGCGAGGAGTTCCATGTCGACGGGCTGCGGGTGGACGCCGTCGCCTCGATGCTCTACCTGGACTACTCGCGCGAGCCGGGCGGGTGGACGCCGAACGAGCGCGGCGGCCGGGAGAACCTGGACGCGGTGGCGTTCCTCCAGGAGATGAACGCGACGGTGTACCGGCGGGCGCCGGGCGCGGTGACCATCGCGGAGGAGTCGACGGCGTGGGACGGGGTCACCCGGGCCACCCATCACCAGGGCCCGAGCGGCTTCGGGGGCCTGGGATTCGGCCTGAAGTGGAACATGGGCTGGATGCATGACTCGCTGGCGTACCTCGCCCACGACCCGGTCCACCGCAAGCACCACCACCAGGACATCACCTTCTCGATGGTGTACGCGTACAGCGAGAACTACGTCCTGCCGATCTCGCACGACGAGGTGGTGCACGGCAAGCGGTCGCTGGTGTCGAAGATGCCGGGCGACTGGTGGCAGCAGCGGGCGAATCTGCGCGCCTATCTGGCGTTCATGTGGGCCCACCCGGGCAAGCAACTCCTCTTCATGGGACAGGAGTTCGCACAGGGCGCCGAGTGGTCGGAGGCGCACGGCCCGGACTGGTGGCTCCTGGACCCGGCGTACGGCGCGGAGCCGGACCACCGGGGCGTACGGGACCTGGTCCGCGACCTCAACGGGGTGTACCTCCGCACCCCGGCGCTGTGGCAGCGGGACACCGACCCATCCGGCTTCGAGTGGATCGCCGGGGACGCGGCGGACGACAACGTCCTCGCCTTCCTGCGCCGGGCCGCCGACGGCACCCCGCTGCTCGCGGTGAGCAACTTCTCCCCGGTGGTCCGCCCGGACTACCGGCTCGGCGTCCCGGACGACATCCCCGCCTGGCACGAGTCCCTGAACACGGACGCGGCGCGGTACGGGGGCGGCGGGGTCACCCGGTCCGACCCGGTGAAGCCGGAGCCGGTGGGGTGGCACGGCCGTCCGGCGAGCGTGTCGATCACCCTGCCACCGCTGTCGACGGTGTGGCTGCGCCCTGCGTGAGCGCGGGGGGGTGGGGCTGGGCCGGGCCGCGTGGCCTCAGCCGGGAGGGCGGCCCGGCACGCCCGTCCCCTGTAGAGACAGCGACCCGGCACCCACCGGCACACCCGGCCTCAGCCAGGAGGGCGCCCCGGCACCCACCGGTACACCAGCTCCGGTCGCCCCACCTGCCCGTACTGCGGGCTGCGGCCCGCGCGACCGGCCTCGACCAGGTGCTCCAGATAGCGCCGGGCGGTGATGCGCGAGATCCCGACCGCCTCCGCCACCCCGGCCGCGGTGAGCCCCTCCGTACAGGTGCGCAGCGCGCCCGTGACCCGCTCCAGGGTCGGGCCGCTGAGTCCCTTGGGGAGCGCGGCCGGGCCGGGGGCCCGGAGTGTGGCGAGGGCGCGGTCCACCTCGTCCTGCCCGCTGGCCTCACCGGCCGACGCGCGGAATTCCGCGTACCGGACGAGCCGGTCACGGAGGGTGGCGAAGGTGAAGGGCTTGAGGACGTACTGCACGACCCCCAGGGAGACCCCTTCACGGACGACGGTCAGATCCCGCGCGGACGTCACCGCTATCACATCGGCGTGATACCCGGCCGCGCGCAGGGAGCGGGCGAGCTGGAGGCCGTGCACATCGGGGAGGTGGAGGTCGAGGAGGAGCAGATCGACCGGGCCGCGTTCCAGGGCGCGCCGCGCCTCGGCGCCGGTGTGGGCCTTGCCGACGGCGGTGAAGCCGGGCACCCGGCCGACGTACATGACATGGGCGTCGGCCGCGACCGGGTCGTCCTCGACCACGAGCACGCGGATCGGCCGCTCCCCGCCCCTGTCCGCGCCGGTCATGCCCGTCCCTCCTGTCTCTGTCCCACGGTGTCCCGTACTGCCGCCGCCGCTGCCGCCGTCGATCGCAGCGGCAGCCGTACCTCGAACAGCGCGCCGCCGTCCGCCGCCTGGGTCACGGTCAGTGTCCCCTCGTGCCGGTGCACCGCCTGGCGGACCAGGGCGAGGCCCAGGCCCCGGCCGCCGGGACCGGAGGGCTTGGTGGAGTAGCCGCGCTGGAACACCAGGTCGGTGTGGGCGGGGTCGACACCCTCCCCGGTGTCGGACACCTTCAGCACCAGCTCGGCGCCCTCACCACCACCCCCGCCGCTGTCGCACTCGGCGTACACCGCGACCGTCACCCGGGCGCCGACGCTGCCCTGTGCCGCGTCCACCCCGTTGTCGATCAGATTGCCCAGGATGGTCACCAGATCGCGTGCGGGCAAGGCCCCCGGCAGGAGTCCGTCGTCCAGGCCGCCGCTCTCCCGGGACACCTCCAGCTCCACGCCCCGCTCGTTGGCCTGCGCGGTCTTGCCCAGCAGCAGGGCGGCGAGGACGGGTTCGCTGACGGCGGCGACCACCTGGTCGGTGAGGGCCTGGGCGAGTTCCAGTTCGGCGGTGGCGAAGGCGATGGCCTCGTCGGCGCGGCCCAGCTCGATCAGTGAGACGACGGTGTGCAGCCGGTTGGCGGCCTCGTGCGCCTGGGAGCGCAGGGCCTCGGTGAAGCCGCGCTCCGAGTCCAGCTCGCCCATCAGGGACTGAAGCTCGGTGACATCGCGCAGGGTGACGACCGAGCCGCGGCGCTCGCCGCCCGAGACGGGGGAGGTGTTGATGACGAGGACCCGGTCGGCGGTGAGGTGGACCTCGTCGACCCGGGGTTCGGCGGACAGCAGGGCCCCGGTCAGCGGGGCGGGCAGCCCCAGCTCGGCGACCGAGCGGCCGACCACCTCGCCGCTGACGCCGAGCAGCTCGCGCCCGCCGTCGTTGATCAGCGCCACCCGGTACTGCCCGTCGAGCATCAGCAGCCCCTCGCGCACCGCGTGCAGCGCGGCCTGGTGGTAGTCGTGCATATGGCTCAGCTCGGCGGCGTTCATGCCATGGGTGTGGCGGCGGAGCCGGGCGTTGACGACATAGGTCCCGATGGCGCCGAGCGCGAGCGCACCCGACGCGACGCCGATCAGCGCGGTGACCTGGTCCTGCACCCGCGCGCTGATCGCCTCGACCCGGATCCCGGCGCTGACCAGGCCGATGACCCGCCCGTCGAGGGTGATCGGGGTGACCGCGCGGACGGAGGGGCCGAGGGTGCCGGTGTAGGTCTCGGTGAAGGACTCGCCCTTGAGGGCGGCGTCGATATGGCCGAGGAACGGCTTGCCGATCTGGGTCTCGTCGGGGTGGGTCCAGCGGATGCCCTGGGGATTCATGATCGTGATGAAGTCGATCCCGGCGTCCTTGGTGACCCGCAGCGCGTAGGGCTGGAGCTCGGCGGTGGGGTCGGCGCCGCCGATGGCGGAGGCCACCGAGGGGGCGTCGGCGACCGCGCGGGCCACGGCCATCGCCTGGCGCCCGGCCGCGTCCTCGGCCTGGGTGCGGTCGCTGACGTAGGTGAACAGCGCGTATCCGGCGACGAGCACGGCGATCAGCACCGCCTGCATGGCGAAGAGCTGACCGGCCAGACTCCGGGGCCGAGGAAAGCGAATGCGCATGACGACAGTGTGCCCCTGACGTTAAGCGTGAACTAAATGAACGCAAGGGTGACCGGCCTCACACCCCAGGAGATAGTCACGTCAATCCTCAAAACGCCCGGTCGTGAGCCGCACGCGGGTGATGCCGACGACGACGTCAAGGAGGGGCAGCCGTGAGCAGCCGCACACCGGAAACGGCACCTGCCGCACCCCCCGCGCCCGCCGCCAAGCGGGACCGCACCCACTATCTCTACATCGCGGTGATCATCGCCGTCGCACTCGGCATCGCCGTGGGCCTGGCCGCGCCGGACTTCGCCGTCGACCTGAAGCCGATCGGAACGGGCTTCGTCAATCTCATCAAGATGATGATCTCGCCGATCATCTTCTGCACGATCGTGCTGGGCATCGGTTCGGTCCGCAAGGCGGCCAAGGTCGGCGCGGTCGGCGGAATCGCCCTGATCTACTTCGTGATCATGTCGCTGGTGGCGCTGGCCATCGGTCTCGTCGTCGGCAACATCCTGGAGCCGGGCACCGGCCTCGCGGTCACCGACGCGATCCGGGAGACCGGTCAGGCGCAGGTCGACTCGGAGGCGAAGGACACCACCGAGTTCCTGCTCGGCATCATCCCGACCACGATCGTCTCGGCGTTCACCTCGGGCGAGGTCCTCCAGACGCTGCTGATCGCGCTGCTCGCCGGGTTCGCGCTCCAGGCGATGGGCGACGCCGGCCAGCCGATCCTGCGGGGCATCGAGCACATCCAGCGCCTGGTCTTCCGCGTCCTGGCCATGATCATGTGGGCCGCCCCGATCGGTGCGTTCGGCGCCATCGCCGCCGTCACCGGCTCGGCGGGTGTGGACGCGCTGAAGAGCCTGGCCGTCCTGATGCTCGGCTTCTACGTGACCTGCTTCCTCTTCGTCTTCCTGGTGCTGGGCGCGCTGCTGAAGTTCATCTCCGGCCTGAACATCCTGTCCCTCTTCAAGTACCTGGGCCGGGAGTTCCTCCTGATCCTCTCCACCTCGTCCTCCGAGTCGGCGCTGCCGCGCCTCATCGCGAAGATGGAGCACCTGGGTGTCAGCAAGCCGGTGGTCGGCATCACGGTCCCGACCGGCTACTCCTTCAACCTCGACGGCACCATGATCTACATGACCATGGCGTCCCTGTTCATCGCGGACGCGCTGGGTACGCCGATGGGTGTCGGCGAGCAGATCTCGCTCCTCCTCTTCCTGCTGGTCGCCTCGAAGGGCGCGGCGGGTGTCACGGGCGCCGGTCTGGCGACGCTGGCCGGTGGCCTCCAGTCGCACAAGCCGGCCCTGGTGGACGGTGTCGGCCTGATCGTGGGCATCGACCGCTTCATGAGCGAGGCCCGCGCCCTGACCAACTTCGCGGGCAACGCGGTCGCCACGGTGCTGATCGGCACCTGGACCAAGGAGATCGACCGCGAGCGGGTGAACCAGGTCCTCGCGGGCCATGCCCCCTTCGACGAGAAGACCCTGCTGGACGACGGTCACGGCGGCCCCGCCGCAGCGGCCGACGACGAGGCGGCGGTGCCGGAGCAGCCGCAGCCGCAGCAGAGCGACAGCAAGCACCTGACCAAGGCATAACCCGACGGCCGGGTGATCCCCCGCACGGATCCCACCCGGCCCACAGGACAGGGGGAAGCGGGCTCGTGGCCCGACCCGCTTCCCCCAGGGTGCCCGTCCCCGCCTGAACCGGGTCCGGACACCCACCGCAAGGACCCCGGCCGGCTGAGCTCTCCCCCCGTCACTCAGCCGCCCCGGGGTCCTTTCGCGTGACCTCTTTCCCCTTCCCGCCCCTCCCGCCCCTTCCCTTGACCCCGACGTCAAGCCGTACGTTCGTACGCATGCGCATCGGCGAGCTGGCGGAGCGGGCCGGGACCACCACCCGGACGCTCCGGTACTACGAGTCCCGGGGGCTGCTGCCCGCCCGGCGGAACGCCCAGGGGCACCGCACCTACGACGAGGGCGATCTGCGGCTGCTGCGGCAGATCCGCACCCTCCAGGACTTCGGATTCGGCCTGGAGGAGACCCGCCCGTTCGTGGAGTGTCTGCGGGCCGGCCACGCCGAGGGCGACCTCTGCCCGGCGTCCCTCCTGGTCTACCGCCGCAAGCTGGCGGAACTCGACACCCTGATCGGCGAGCTGACTGCCGTACGGGCACAGGTCGGGGCGCAGTTGGCGCGGGCGGAGCGGGAGCGGGCGGCGCTGGCGGCCGAGGCGTCGGTTCCGGGGGGTCCGGAGCCGGGTTGCGAACTGGGAGGACGGCGATGACCGGAGCGGCCGGGGTACCCGAGGTGACGGACGCGGACTTCGCGGACGAGGTGATCGGGTCGGAATTGCCGGTGCTGGTGGAATTCACCGCGGACTGGTGCCCGCCGTGCCGTCAGATGGCGCCGGTACTGAGCGCGCTGGCGGCGGAGGAGAGCGGGCGCCTGAAGGTCGTCCAACTGAACGTGGACCGCAACCCGGACACCACGAACCACTACAAGGTGCTGTCGATGCCGACGTTCCTCGTCTTCAGGGGCGGGGAGCCGGTGAAGGCGATGGTGGGGACGCGACCGAAGCGACGCCTGCTGGAGGAGGTGGCGGAGGCGACGGAGGTGGCGGGCCGGTGACTTCGTCGATGTAACTGGCACCCGGCACCGGGCACCCGGCACTCACAAAGAAATCCCCCGAGCAATTGCGCTCGGGGGATTTCTCTGCGTATATTCAAGAGTTCGCCACTCCATATCCACTATGAAATGGCGAGAAAACCAATAACCGAAGTATATCCGTCCGGGAGCTGAATTGTCAAACATCGCATCTCCAGACGAGCCGGACGTCGAAATGCGCCGCGAGCAGGAATTCATCGACGGGCTGTACGCCCGGGTGGATGTCCTGCGCGACGACACCGAGGCGTCGGTCGGCGAGGCACTCGCCCAGGGCGACAAGCCCATGCAGGCACGGCTGGAGCGGGACATCGCGGTCGCCGAGCGCTCGGGCCTGCTGGCCGCGCTCAACGCGGTGGACGGTTCCCTGTGCTTCGGCCGGATCGACCTCACCGACGGCGCCACCCACCACGTCGGCAGGATCGGTCTGCGCGCCGACGACCCCGACCGCACCCCCCTCCTCATCGACTGGCGGGCCGGCGTCGCCCGCCCCTTCTACCTGGCCACCGGCCACACCCCCATGGGCCTGCGCCGCCGCCGCCACATCTCCACCGACGGCCGCCGGGTCACCGCCCTGCACGACGAGATCCTCGACCTGGCCGACCACGAGCGCACCGGCCACGAGAACCCGACCGGGGACGCGGTCCTGCTGGCCGCCCTGAACTCGGCGCGCACGGGCCGGATGGCGGACATCGTCCAGACCATCCAGGCGGAGCAGGACGAGATCATCCGCGCCCCGCACCGAGGGGTGCTGGTGGTGGAGGGCGGCCCCGGCACCGGCAAGACGGCGGTGGCCCTGCACAGGGCGGCCTACCTCCTCTACGAGCACCGCGAACTCCTCGCCAAGCGCGCGGTCCTGATCGTCGGCCCGAACCCGGCGTTCCTCGGCTACATCGGCGAGGTACTCCCCTCCCTGGGCGAAACGGGCGTCCTCCTGGCCACGATCGGCGAACTCTTCCCCGGAGTGAAGGCGACGGCGACCGACTCCCCCCGGGCCGAGGCGGTGAAGGGCGGGGAGCGGATGGCGGCCGTCCTGGCCGCGGTCGTACAGGACCGGCAGGCGCTGCCGGACCCCGTGATCACGATCGAGCACGAGCGGGAGATCCTGATGCTGGACGACGGGCTGGTCGGGGTCGCCCGCGAACGCACCCGCGCGGCTGGGCTCCCCCACAACGCGGCCCGCGAACACTTCGAGGGCCACATCCTCAACACCCTGACCGAGCTGTACGCCGAGCGCATCGGCACGGACCCCTACGACGGCTCCAGCATGCTGGACGCCTCAGACCTGACCCAGATCCGGGACGACCTGGCCGAGAACGAGGAGGTCTGGTCGGCCATCGACACCCTGTGGCCCCGCCTGACCGCCCGCCGCCTGGTAGCCGACTTCCTGGCGGCGCCGGACGCTTACGTCTCCGACGCCGACGCGGCGGCGATCCGCCGCCCGGTGACCCGCGCGTGGACGACGGCGGACGTCCCGCTCCTGGACGAGGCCGCGGAACTCCTCGGCGAGGACGACCGCGTGACCCGCGAACGAGCCGAACGCGAACGCGAGACCCAGATCGCGTACGCACAAGGCGTCCTGGACGTCTCCTTCGCCTCCCGCACCTACGAGTTCGAGGACAAGCAGGACGACGACCCGGAGTCCTCCGAGGTCCTCTCCGCGCACGACATCATCGACGCGGAACGCTTCGCGGAACGCCACGAGGAGGGGGATCACCGCAACGCGGCGGAACGCGCGGCGGCGGACCGGACCTGGGCGTTCGGCCACATCATCGTGGACGAGGCGCAGGAGCTGTCGCCGATGGCGTGGCGCCTGCTGATGCGCCGCAGCCCGACCCGCTCGATGACCCTGGTCGGCGACCCGGCCCAGACCTCCTCCCCGGCTGGCGTCGGCTCCTGGTCGGACATCCTCACCCCCTACGTGCAGGACCGCTGGACCCACACCCGCCTCAACGTCAACTACCGCACCCCCGCGGAAATCATGGACATGGCGGCGGCGGTGCTCCGCACGGAGCGCCCAGACTTCGAGCCACCAAGCTCCGTCCGCTCGACGGGGGTACGGCCATGGGTGCGGACGGTGGAGAACATCCCGTCGGCGATCGGGGATGCGGTGCAGCAACTGACCCCCGAGGAAGGCCGCTTGGCCGTCATCGCCCCCAGGGGCATGCACCGCCGCCTGGCGATGAACCTCCCGGGCGTGAGGACGGGGGGCGAGCCGGACCTGACCCGCCGGGTGGTGCTCCTTGCCCCGAGCGAGGCGAAGGGGTTGGAGTTCGACTCGGTGTTGGTGGTGGAGCCGGGGGTCTATGAGGTGAGCGACCTGTATGTGGCACTGACGCGGGCTACGCAGAGGGTGGGGGTGCTTTGCTCGGAGGGGGTTCGGTGGGGGGCGGAGTGGGGGTGGGGTGGGGAGGGGTGATGTTGGGGGGCTGGGGTGTGGGGGGCGGTGTGGGGGCGGGAGGGGGTGGTTGGGAGCGCGGGGATCGGGGGGTTCCGCGGCGCGTCGAGTTGCGCTGCGGATGCCTGTCGGGGAGATCACCAGTAACCGCCATCGTTTCGGTGCGGCTCGGTAGGGTGCCTGCAAGGTTGGGGATAGCGCCTAGGGGAAGGGTGGCCGAGGCTGCTGGTTCTTTGCGGCTGCCCGATGGGGAGTGTTGGTTGGGGTGGGGGTCGATCCAACTGAATGAGAACAGGGCTTCTTGCGGATGAAGGAGCAGGTCAGGAAGGGTCGGCCCCGCGCAGGCGGGGGTGTTCCCTGCCGGTCGAGCGTCCACGCGTCCTCCTCCGCGTCGGCCCCGCGCAGGCGGGGGTGTTCCCAGCCTCGGCGTGCTCGTCGAGCGGTACGGCGAGTCGGCCCCGCGCAGGCGGGGGTGTTCCGCGCGGGATCGCGCGGCCGGTGCGGCGGTCGATGTCGGCCCCGCGCAGGCGGGGGTGTTCCGAGCAGACCAGCGGCGACCCGCGCCTCATCAGGGTCGGCCCCGCGCAGGCGGGGGTGTTCCCGAAGAGCAGCACGACAAGGGGTGACCGTCCACGTCGGCCCCGCGCAGGCGGGGGTGTTCCGGCGATCTGTCTTCGGGGCCGCGTGCTGCGCGAGTCGGCCCCGCGCAGGCGGGGGTGTTCCGGCGGGCGGCTGGTCGGCCGTGCGGTACGCGAGGTCGGCCCCGCGCAGGCGGGGGTGTTCCGGAGGTCGCGCCCGCCCAGTTGGCGTTATAGCTGTCGGCCCCGCGCAGGCGGGGGTGTTCCGGTCTTCCCGGTCGCGCGGTGTGGTGATCCGCGGTCGGCCCCGCGCAGGCGGGGGTGTTCCTCGTGATGCTGTTGAACTCCGCGTCGCCGTCCGGTCGGCCCCGCGCAGGCGGGGGTGTTCCGAGGGCGGTCATGGGGTTCTCCTCTGGGATTGCGTCGGCCCCGCGCAGGCGGGGGTGTTCCGTGGTCGCAGCGGGCGGACGCCCAGCGGGCCGAGTCGGCCCCGCGCAGGCGGGGGTGTTCCGTTGTTGATGAGCGCCGGGTTGTCCTTGTTGGCGTCGGCCCCGCGCAGGCAGGGGTGTTCCCTGCTGTCGCAGACGCGCAAGCATCTCTGGGCGGTCGGCCCCGCGCAGGCGGGGGTGTTCCGTCCGGGACTTCCAGGCGCTGGCCTTCGGCCTTGTCGGCCCCGCGCAGGCGGGGGTGTTCCGTCGGGCGGCGCGTCGACCCCCGGGCTGGAGCGGTCGGCCCCGCGCAGGCAGGGGTGTTCCCGTGAGCTCCTCAGGCCGGACCGGTCCGGCACAGTCGGCCCCGCGCAGGCGGGGGTGTTCCCCGCAGCTCGATCCACGCTTGCGCGCTGAGCACGTCGGCCCCGCGCATGCGGGGGTGTTCCGTACCGGGACGCCGTGGCCGAGTCGGGCGCGGCGTCAGCCCTGCGCAGGCGGGGGTGTTCCGACTGAGGCGTCCTCGGTCGCCGTCCTGAGGACGTTGACCCTGCGCATGCGGAAGGGCGACGGCGAGGCAGTCGAGATCCTCGGGAGGATGGGCGTCTTTTGGGGCCCAGGATGCCTATCCCGCTTTCCTGGCGCTCGCAGGAGAAGGCTGATCAGGGGGAGGCCAATCCAACTGAACGAAACCAGGGGTACTTGCGGAAAGAGCACCAGGTCAGGAAGTGTCGGCCCCGCGCGTGCGGGGGTGTTCCCGGTCCCGAGGGCGAGCGCCCTCCGCCAGGGGTGTCGGCCCCGCGCGTGCGGGGGTGTTCCTGGGCCCACCACCTCCGCCAGAGCGCCGCCGACGTCGGCCCCGCGCGTGCGGGGGTGTTCCCCCGGGAGACACTCGCGTGACGCTCGCACGAGGGTCGGCCCCGCGCGTGCGGGGGTGTTCCGCGGGGGTCCGTCTCGCTGGCCAGGACACGGGAGGTCGGCCCCGCGCGTGCGGGGGTGTTCCCGACATCGTGATTCGGGGAGGCACTGTGATCGGGTCGGCCCCGCGCGTGCGGGGGTGTTCCTGTCCCGAGTGCGGGCGGAGTCTCCGATCGCTTGTCGGCCCCGCGCGTGCGGGGGTGTTCCGCTGTGGCCGTATGGCCTGGACCCGGACGGAACGTCAGCCCCGCGCGTGCGGGGTTGTTCCCGACCAGGGTGGATGGGGAGTCCAGACCCATGTGTCGGCCCCGCGCGGGCGGGGGTGCTGCCTCCCTGGTCAGGAGCGGGGAGTCTGAGGAAGGGCGATCCCGTGCGTGCAGAGGCATTCCCAATGCACACGGCAACCCGAGATCAAGCAGCGATCTCACCCCCGGACCATCTACCCCTTCACCCCCCGGGCGATCAGTGTTCCGATGTGTCCCTGCGTCGGGGCTTCCCAGACTCGTGCTTCGGCCTGACTGAAGCCGGCTTTGGTGAGGAGGCTTACCCATCTGCGGGGTGTGTAGCTGTATCGGTACGCATACATGGCCTTGGCGGCGAATCCACCCTTGTACATTCCCTGTGGCCCATACGCTCCGGGGATGGCCGGTGGGTGAGAGAAGGCCAGGACTCCGCCAGGGTTCAATCGGGAAGCGATCAACGGCAGCAGCTTGGCCGGGTCGGTGAACCATACCGCCCCGAAGATCGAGTAAATGGCGTCGTAGGAATCCTCATCGACCTTCAGGTGATCCAGCACTTCGGCGCAGACGAAGTCAACTCCCAGCGGACCCCAGCGTTTCTTGGTGTTCTCGGTCATGATGGGGGAAAGATCCAGACCTCGCGCCTTCACACCCAGTTGTGCGAGACAGGCCAGCGCCCGCCCTGTGCCGCATCCGATTTCCAGTACCGTTTCCGGGTTCCCCAGTAGTTCCGGGCCGGGACCGTGTCCGGCGTACTGGGTCCAGCAGAACACGGGGTCGGATTCGAAAACCTTTTCCTTCGTACTCTCCGCGAAGGCGTCCCAGAGTTCGCGTTCACTGTCGATGTCGTGTCGTACGGGCAATGGAGCGTCCTTCTGGTGGGTGAGGTGCGGCAGCGCTGCGCCCCCGTCCTCGAATGTGCTGGGAGAGGACGAGGGCTTGGGATACAGCGCTGGTTCAGTGGCTGTCGGGGACCTTGTCGTCGCACGGTGAGCAGTTGGAGGCATCCGTCTCCCACAACTCGTCGTCGACGGCAAACCCGTTCGCGCGCATGAGCTGGGCCGTACGTGCCACAACTCCGTCGCGACGCCGCTCGATCAGCGGCGCGTGGTGCTTGTACCGGCCGCCGTTGTGCGCGTCGCACAGGGCGAAGTAGAGGGGGGTGTCGAGGATGAGCTGGTGGACCCCGATGTCCACGGTGTACCCGACGCCCATGTCCGTCCCCGGATTCTCCATGGCGGTGACGACGTAGGCGATGCCCTGCCCGAGGATGCGTTCCGCGAGGCTGCGAACCGCGACGCTGTCGCGGAGGAGCAGACGCACCTCCCGTTCCCACAGGTCACCCACGCCGACATCGGTCACGAGGTGGGGAACGCGCTCTTCCAGCGCGTTCAGAATCGTACGCGGGTCACGGGTCCGCGTCTGGATTGCTGAGTTCATCCTGCGCATCCTTCTGTGGTGGAGCGGTGCATGGTGGCTCGTCGTCCACCATCCTCGGTCGGCCGGCGGAACTCCCGCTAGTTTCTTTCCTGTTACGGCAAGAATCCGTTCCGGATGGCCATCAGAAGATTTCTCATCTCGTCCCCGTATACGGCGACCTCAGCGAATCTGTCGAAGGTGTCGGCGTACAGTTGCACGTCTCTCGGATCACGCGTGGTGACCTCCGAGTGGAATGTCTCCACGATCACCAGGCGATCGTCATGGAGGCTGAAGCACGTCATCGGGAAGTCCGGCTTCCTCCCTGCCTGGGGCACGACACCGAGCTGGATTCCGGTCAGCCGGGACAGTGACAGGAGCCGATTGATTTGCAGTGCCATGACGACCGGCTCGCCAATCTGCCAGCGCAATACGTGTTCACAGATCAGGAAATGAAAGGTACGCCCAGGGGTGTGCAGCACGGCCTGGCGTTCCAACCGGGCGGCGACTGTCTTCGCGTGCGTCTCCTCCGGCAGTGCTGGAGGCAGGCTGAAGACCGCCGAGGTGTATTCCGGGGTCTGGAGCAGCCCAGGAATGAGCTGTCCCTGAAACAGCCTGAGCCTCTGTGTGCCGGCCTCGATGGCTCGGATGGTCCTCTGATGCTTCCACGGGCCCATTCTTCGCAGGACACGCCATGCGGTCTCTTCCGTGGCCGCCGCCCGAGCAGCGGTGAGGAATTGTTCCTTGGCGTCTTCGGAGACACCGAGGGCCGTAAGGATCAGATCGACATCCTGCACTGTCGGCAGGACCTTGCCGTTCTCGATCTTTGAGAGTTTGCCCGCCGACATGGAAGCCCTACGGGCCACCACGTCCCCCGTCCGTCCGGACGCGTTACGCAGTGCCCGCAAGGCCATGCCGATTGAGTCCGTCAGCGGTGACGCTCCCAATACGCGGCGAAGGGCTCGGCGTTGGACAAGGCCCGGTCTCGGTACCCCCGGTACTCCGTGAGCCTGTCCGGCGGCAGCAGCTCACCGCCCACGAACGCGCCGGCCTCCGTGTAATGCATCCGGTACACGTCCCGGTCGTCGAAGAGCCAGAAGTCGTGGTCGGCCAGGCCGGTCACCGGCCGCTCGGTCACGTCGATGATGCCGATGCTCTCCCCCGCCCTGATGTTGCCGGGGTACGCGGACAGTTCGTACCGGAGGTAGTCCGTGAGCGGCGATCTGAGGACATGGACTCGCGACACCTGCTTGCCCTTGTCCGTCATGGACCGTACCCAAGGGTTGTCCGCCCACTCCGCGCCCATGTCCTCACCGGCCAGGAACCGCGCGATCTCCTCGCGCTCCTCCTCGACGTCGTACTCGTCCAGCGTCTCCAGCCGGAACGCGCTCCGCTCAAAAGTCTCGAAGAGACGGCCGAATTCCTCACCCACGAGCACGGAAGTACTCCTCCAGTACTGCGGCGGGGACGATCACCGCGGCCTCTCCGTCGGGCAGATCCAACTGCGCCAGCCGTCCGGGATCCGTCTCGATGTACCCCTGGACCACGTAGTTCTCCCGATCTTCAGTGCCCCACAGGGTCGGGCATGTGCCGTTCTTGCAGTCCGGGTCTCCAGAGAGCTTCCGTAACGC
Source organism: Streptomyces sp. NPDC093252 (assembly GCF_040683675.1). Lineage (NCBI taxonomy): Bacteria > Bacillati > Actinomycetota > Actinomycetes > Kitasatosporales > Streptomycetaceae > Streptomyces > Streptomyces sp. NPDC093252. The sequence continues at coordinate 19,133 of NZ_JBFBEM010000016.1, forward strand.
TCCGCCGTCCATGGCTTCCCCTCTGTCCTCGGTCACTCCTTGTGCCGATGCTGGCGGCCCCTCCGGATCACGGTCAAGATCCTGCGCTTTCCAGAACGGGAAAGCGGCCCAGATACCCCGGAACGGGGGAACTCCGTCGTCCAGGGCTGCGCCGTCCATGCATCGCGCGGATGATCAGGCTTCAGCCAACGCCAACGGCGATCCCGTTCCGCTCCCGGATGGCGCCGCAGCCCCGCCCGGCCTCACACGACCGAACGGGGCCCAGCGGGAGAGGTAGCACGGACGGGTTCAGTCGATGTCGGCGTTGCGGGCGAGCGCCACCAGGCCGGCGAACGCTCCCCGGGAGAGCATCAAGACGGGGCCGTCGGCGCGCTTGCTGTCCCGGACGGGGACTACGCCGGTCGCGGTTGCGTTCTCGGGGGCCCATTCGACGCACTGACCACCGTTGTTGCTGTAGGAAGACTTGATCCAGTTGCAGGGTTCGGTCGTGCTCGTCACGGGGTGCCCTTTCGTACCTCGTTGATCATGGCCACGGACTCCGCCTGTGGTAGCGCGTACTTTTGCAAGTGATGGTAGGCCGTCAGCGTAGGCACCACAGCCCTCGCCTCTCGTTCCAGATGCCCCCGGGCCGCAGACTCCGCGTAGAACAGGAGCGAACGGTCAGCGAGTGTCAGGAGCGTTATCGGCAGGTCAAACGGCCGACGAGCCCCCATGCTGAACGGAGCGATCTGAAGCATGGCGTTGGGCTGCTCTGCGAACTGAAGCAGTCGGTCCAACTGTGCGCGCATCACCGCCGGTTCACCGACGGACCGACGAACACAGCCTTCGTCCAGCACCACGTAGAGCAGCGGTGGAGGGGTTCGGATCAACGCCGCCTGCCGCGTCGCAACGAGGTTGGTCCGCTCTCGCGCCTGGTCCTCCGTGATCGCTCCCCGCTCGACGTACGAGTCCGCCAGAACCGCCGCATACTCCGGTGTCTGAAGCAGACCTGGGATGACACCCACCTCGTACAGTCGGATCTCCACGGCCCGGCCCTCGTACGCGATGAATCCCGGAAAGCCTTCCAGCAGCGCGCCGTACTTCATCCCCAGCCACTCGCGCTCAAAGGACTCATCGGTACCCGCAAGCTCAAGTACGGCATCAACCGCGCGACAGAACCGCAAGGTCGCATCTTTCAGAGCAGTTTCTACATGCGAGATCTGCGTGGGCGAATAGTCCATGCGGGCGGCTAACTCGCGCTGCTTCCAGCCCCGTTTCTCCCGTTCACGGCGGAGGCGTGCCCCCATGGCCTCCCGAGGGCCATCGTCCGGGCTCAGCTCCTTCAGGTTCGCCATGCGCATTCCTTCAAATTTGTTTGCCGATCCACATAGTTGAACTGCACCTGACTCTACGCGACGCTAACTCCTCCCGGTAGTGGAACCACTACAGAGAGGAGTTATCTGCATGAGAAGTCACGAGGTGGGCAAAATGAGCACCCCGCTTGGGGCGTTGGGCCCGCGGGTTCGCGACACGGTGAGGCGTACGCGTCTTGTCTTCGGCTGGCTGCCACGGCCACGACCCCGGCAGGTACCGCCCCCACCGCCACCCACCCAACAGCCGACCACCCCCGCCACCCCAGCCGCCCCAGCCGCCCAAGACCCCACCCCCACCCACCCCCACATCTGCGGCTCCACCGCAACAATGCCCTTCCGCCTCATCGCCCTCATGTTCGCCACCATCCAAGACTCCAGCGCCCCGCAGAACGTACAACCCCTCCTCCGCTGCCTCCTCCAGGCGCACCCCACCGGCCCCCACCACGACCTCGTCTGGGAGTTGGACGATCCGAGCGAGGGCGAAGTATGGGCCCAGTGGACGGACGGCCACCGCCCCCACGCCTTCCGGATCGTCCCCGACTGCAACGCCATCTCCGGCCCCACCCCCGACGACGAGGCATGCATCCTCTACACCGGACACCCGGGCTGCCATAGCTGGCACTACATCGACACTGCCCCCGAGACCCCCGATACCCCCGAAGCCCCCGGCACTCCCGAAGCCCCCGATACTCCCGAAACCCCCACCCCATGAACGCCGGCACCCCACCCACCCCCGGCACCTCCCGCATGACCATCGAGATCTACCGCGTCGGCCCCGACGGACGACGACTCACCCCCACCCTCCGCCGCACCTACCGCCCCGGCCCCGGACCCCTCACCCTCCCCGACTCCCTCCGCTGGCCCCCCTGCCGCTGCCCCCGCTGCCACACCGCCGGCCAAGCCCCACCCGGCACCCCATAGCCCCCCATCCCCCGGGGTATCCATCACTCGACGCACACTCATTGACCGGACTGGACCACCCCTCCTACGTTCACCGGACACCCACCCCCACCCCCACTCCACCTCACCTCACCTCACCCCCACCCCCAGCACAACTCCCCCTCCCCCCACCGGAGGTAACCGTGCGCCGCCGCCCCCACCCCACCGCCGCCCTGTTCACCGCCACCCTCACCCTCACCGCCGCCACCTCCCTCGCCGCCTGCGGAGGAGGGTCGGACAGCGACCCCGACACCCTGAAGGTCTCCTTCAAACAGTCGACGGACAACTCCGTCAAGGTCATGGACACCTACCTCGCCGACATCAAGGAGCAGTTCGAGGCGAAGTACCCGGGGAAGAGCGTCGAGTTCGTGCCGATCAAGGCCGCCGACTCGGAGTACTACACCAAGCTCCAGCAGATGCTCCGCTCGCCCAAGACCGCCCCCGATCTCGTCTACGAGGACACCTTCCTCATCAACTCCGACATCACCAGCGGCTACCTCACCCCCCTCGACCCCTACCTGGAGAAATGGGCCGACTGGGACCAGTTCATCGACACCGCGAAGGCGGCGGCCCGCGGCGAGGACGGGAAGACGTACGGCGTCCCGGACGGGACCGACACCCGGGCGCTCTGGTACGACAGGGCGATCTTCGCCAAGGCCGGACTCCCCGCCGACTGGCAGCCGAGGACCTGGGACGACGTCCTCTCCGCCGCCCGCACCATCAAGGAGAAGGTCCCCGACGTCACCCCCCTCAATGTCTACACCGGCAAACCCATGGGCGAGGCCGCCACCATGCAGGGCTTCGAGATGCTGCTCTACGGCACCGCTGAGGGCAGTGGTGACTCCGGCGCCGCCGACCCCCTCTACGACAACGGCAGCAAGAAGTGGATCACCGGCAGCCAACCCTTCAAGGACGCCCTCACCTTCGTCGAGACCGTCTACAAGGAGTCACTCGGGCCCGAGGTCTCCGACGCCCTCGACCCGAATTTCGGTACCCGCGTCCGTGGCGAACTGCTTCCCGAAGGCAGGCTCGGGATCAATCTCGACGGGTCCTGGCTCCCCCAGGACTGGCTCCCCGGCAGCGGGCATCAGTGGCCCGAGTGGTCCGACAAACTGGGGCTCGCCGCCATGCCGACCCAGCACGGGCAGGCGCCCGGCAAGGTCAGCATGTCCGGCGGCTGGACCTGGTCCATCCCGGACAAGGCCGCCAACAAGGACCTCGCCTTCGACTTCATCACCACCATGCAGACCAAGGCCAACGCCCAGAAGTGGTACATCGCCAACTCCGGTATCGCGGTACGGAAGGACGTCGCCGCCGATCCCGCGTACATCGCCGCCCAGCCCGGTATCGAATTCTTCACCGACCTCGTCCCCGCCACCCACTACCGGCCCGCCTACCCCGCGTACCCGAAGGTGTCCGTGGCCATCCAGGAGGCGATGGAAGCGGTGACCACCGGGGATCTGTCGGTGGACGAGGCCGCCGCCGCGTACGACGACACCCTCCGGGACGTCACCGACAACCAAGTCACCGGCAGCCAGCCCACCGAGAGCTAGCGGCGACGGCATGAAGAGCACGCCCCTCAGCGGAACCCCGACCACCGACGGCGGCACCACTCCGCTCAAGAACCAACCCCGCCCACCCAAGCAGACGCCCCCCACATCCCCCTCACACCCCCACCCCACCACCCGCCTCCTCCCCCTCACCCCCGCCGTCCTCCTGCTCCTCCTCTTTCTCGCCGCCCCCATCGCCTACTGCGTCTACATCGCCTTCACCGATCTCCAGCTCACCGGACAGGCCGAGTCGTCGTTCATCGGGTTCGAGAACTTCCGGACGGCGTTCACCGACCCGGCGTTCCTGAACGCCGTCTGGCTGACCCTCGTCTTCACCGTGCTGTCCTCCCTCATCGGGCAGAACACCCTGGGGCTGGCGCTCGCCGCGCTGATGCGGCGGGCCTCGAAGCCGGTCCGTACGCTCACCGGCGGCATCGTTGTCACGGCGTGGGTGGTGCCGGAGGTCGTCGCCGGGTTTCTGCTCTACGCCTTCTTCCGGCGCGAGGGCACGCTCAACGCCCTCCTCGACTTCCTCCATCTGCCCACCCAGAACTGGCTGTTCACCCTGCCGATCCTCGCCGTGTCCTTCGCCAATGTGTGGCGGGGGACGGCGTTCTCCATGCTGGTGTACTCGGCCGCGCTCGCCGAGATCCCCCAGGAGATCGACGAGGCGGCCAAGGTCGACGGGGCCGGGGGATGGCGGCGGATGTGGCACATCACGCTGCCGATGATCCGCCGTTCCATCGGCACCAATCTCATGCTCAACACCCTCCAGACACTGTCCGTGTTCGGGCTGATCTGGGTGATGACCCGGGGCGGGCCCGGCGACAAGAGCCAGACACTGCCGCTGTTCATGTACGAACAGGCGTTCCAGAACAGCATGATCGGGTACGGGACGGCGGTCGCGCTGCTGCTCCTGGTGGTGGGCTCGCTGTTCTCCGTGGTGTACATGCGGCTGCTGCGGACGGAGGTATGAGGTGAAGGGCGTGGTGCGTACGCGCTTCTCCCGGCGGCTCGCCGCCGACGCCGGACTGCTGGCCGTCGCCGCGGCGTTCGTGCTGCCGCTGGCCTGGGTGCTGCTGTCGGCGGTGGATCCGGGGGCCGACCTGCGGGTGAGGATCCCGGACGGGGTGACCTTCGGCCATTTCGACGCCGTCCTCACCGAGGACGTGACCTTTCGGCCGCTGCTGAACAGTCTGCTGCTGTGCGGTGGGGCGACGCTGCTGACGGTGGTGTGCGCCGCGCTCGCCGCCTATCCGCTGTCCCGGTTCCGGTCGCGGCTCAACCGGCCGTTCCTGCTGACCGTCCTCTTCGCGACCAGTCTGCCGATCACCGCGATCATGGTGCCGGTCTACGCGCTCTTCGTGCAGGTCGATCTGATCGACACCATGCGCGGGACGATCTTCTTCTTCGCCGCGTCCCAGTTGCCCTTCGCCATCTGGCTGATGAAGAACTTCATGGACGGGGTGCCGAAGGAACTGGAGGAGGCGGCCTGGACGGACGGGGCGTCCTCGCTCCAGTCCCTGGTGCGGATCGTGCTGCCGCTGATGGGGCCGGGGGTGGCGGTGGTGACGGTGTTCGCCTTCGTGATGATGTGGGGGAACTTCTTCGTCCCCTTCATGCTGCTGCTCACCCCGGACCAGATGCCGGCCGCGGTCAGCATCAACGAGTTCTTCGGCAACCGCGGCATGGTGGCGTACGGGCAGCTCGCCGCGTTCTCGATCATCTACTCGACGCCGGTGATCCTGCTGTATGTGCTGGTGGCGCGGCGGTTGGGGGGTGGGTTCGCGCTGGGCGGCGCGATGAAGGGGTGAGCGGGCCCCGCCGAAGGACCGACGGGCCCGGCAGCAGGCCCTGAAACCGGGCCAGACAACAGGCCCCGGAACACCGTGAGCCGGGCCCGGCAACGGGCCTCAGAACACCGTGAACCGGGCCCGGCAACCGGCCCTAGAACACCGACTCCGCCTCGTCCATCCGGTCCTTGGGCACCCGCTTCAGCTCCGTCACCGCCTCCGCCAGCGGCACCATCACGATGTCCGTGCCCCGCAGCGCGGTCATCCGGCCGAACTCGCCCCGGTGGGCCGCCTCCACCGCGTGCCAGCCGAAGCGGGTGGCGAGGACCCTGTCGTACGCGGTCGGGGTGCCGCCGCGCTGGACATGGCCGAGGATGACCGGCTTGGCCTCCTTGCCGAGGCGGCGCTCCAGTTCGAAGGCGAGGGCGGTGCCGATGCCCTGGAAGCGTTCGTGGCCGAACTGGTCGATGGCGCCCTTGCCGTAGTCCATGGTGCCCTCGGCCGGGTGGGCGCCCTCGGCGACACAGAGGACCGCGAACTTCTTGCCCCGGGAGAACCTCTCCTCGACCATCTTGACCAGGTCGGCGGGGTGGAAGGGCCGCTCGGGCAGACAGATGCCGTGGACACCGGCGGCCATGCCGGACTCCAGGGCGATCCAGCCCGCGTGGCGGCCCATGACCTCCACCACCATCACCCGCTGATGCGACTCGGCGGTGGTCTTGAGGCGGTCCATCGCCTCCGTGGCGACCCCGACGGCCGTGTCGAAGCCGAAGGTGCGGTCGGTGGAGGAGATGTCGTTGTCGATGGTCTTGGGGACACCGACGACCGGCAGGCCCGCGTCCGACAGCATCCGGGCCGCGGTCAGCGTGCCCTCGCCGCCGATGGGGATGAGGGCGTCGATCCCGAAGTCGCGGATCATGTCGGAGGCGTTCTCGCACGCCTCGCGCAGCCGGTCGCGCTCCAGCCGGGAGGAGCCGAGGATGGTGCCGCCGCGGGCGAGGATGCCGCTGACCGCGTTGAGGTCCAGGGCGCGGTACCGGCCGTCGAGCAGCCCGGCGTACCCGTCCTCGAAGCCGATCACCTCGTCCCCGTACTGGGCGACGGCCCGGTGCACGACCGACCGGATCACGGCGTTCAGTCCGGGGCAGTCGCCACCTGCGGTGAGAACTCCGATACGCATCGTGCTGTGTCTCCTGCTCGGTGTGGATGCTGCATGCCGGTGAGTGGATGTGCGCCACGCTGCGCGGGTGGGGCCGGGTGAGGCGTATTCGATTGTTCCATGTCGCCGGTGCCTGTGGTGAACAGTGCCGCAAGCGGGCGCTTTATCCATCTGCGACGATATTGTCAAGAGTGTTCGCTTCACCCGGACGAGCGAAATGGCGGGCGCATCGACCGGCCCTCGTCCGGTGACGATCGACCGGTCCCCGGCCGATGACGGATGTCCCGGCCGACCGGCCCGGTGACAGATGAACCGACGACCGGCCGGGGTGGCCGCCCGACGAAAGGAACAGCGCACGTGACGCGCAGCGTGTACGTGACCGGAATCGACCGCGGCGACGGCCGCCAGGTCGTCGAGCTGGGGGTCATGGAGCTGCTGACCCGCCAGGTCGACCGGGTGGGGGTGTTCCGCCCGCTGGTGCACGACGGCCCCGACCGGCTCTTCGAGCTGCTGCGCGCTCGCTACCGGCTGACGCAGGACCCGGCCACGGTGTACGGGCTCGACTACCACGAGGCGTCCGCCCTCCAGGCCGAGCGCGGCACCGACGAACTGGTGTCGGTCCTGGTGGACCGCTTCCATCTGGTGGCGCGGGACTACGACGTCGTCCTCGTCCTCGGCTCCGACTACGCCGCCACCCAGCTCCCCGACGAGCTGGCCCTCAACGCCCGGCTCGCCAATGAGTTCGGGGCGTCGGTCGTCCCGGTCGTGGGCGGCCGTCGGCAGAGCGCCGAGTCGGTGCTCGCGGAGACCCGCAACGCCTACCGCGCCTACGACGGCCTGGGCTGCGACGTGCTCGCCATGGTCACCAACAGGGTGGCCCGCGAGGACCGCGACGAGATCGCCGAGCGGCTGCTGGGACGGCTCCCGGTGCCCTGCTGGGTGCTGCCCGACGACCCCGCGCTCGCCGCGCCCACCGTCGCCCAGATCGCCCACGCCCTGGACGCCCGGGTGCTGCTCGGCGATCACTCGGGGCTGGCCCGGGACGCCCTGAACTTCGTCTTCGGCGGGGCCATGCTGCCGAACTTCCTCGCCGCGCTGACCCCGGGTTCCCTGGTGGTCACCCCCGGTGACCGGGCCGACCTGGTGATCGGCGCGCTGGCCGCGCACAGCGCCGGCACCCCGCCGATAGCGGGCGTCCTGCTCACCCTGGACGAGGTGCCCCGCGAGGAGATCCTCACCCTCGCCGCCCGGCTCGCCCCCGGCACCCCGGTGCTGTCCGTGTCCGGCACCAGCTTCCCCACCGCCGAGCACCTCTTCGCGCTGGAGGGCAAGCTGAACGCGGCCACCCCGCGCAAGGCGGAGACCGCGCTCGGACTCTTCGAGCGGTATGTCGACACCGCCGAGCTGCTGGGCCGGGTCAGCGCCCCCAGCAGCGACCGGGTCACGCCGATGATGTTCGAGCACCAGTTGCTGGAGCAGGCCCGCTCCGACCGGCGCCGGGTGGTGCTGCCCGAGGGCACCGAACCGCGGGTGCTGCACGCGGCGGAGGTGCTGCTGCGCCGCGGGGTGTGCGATCTGACCCTGCTCGGCCCGGTCGACCAGATCCGCAAGCGCGCCGCCGACCTCGGCATCGACCTCGGCGAGGCCCGGCTGATCGACCCCGCCACCAGCGAGCTGCGCGACGCCTTCGCCGAGCGCTACGCGGGCCTGCGGGCGCACCGTGGGGTGACCGTGGAGCTGGCCCACGACGTGGTCTCCGACGTCAACTACTTCGGCACCCTGATGGTGGAGGAGGGGCTCGCCGACGGGATGGTGTCGGGCTCGGTGCACTCCACGGCGGCGACCATCCGCCCCGCCTTCGAGATCATCAAGACCCGGCCGGGCGCGTCCATCGTCTCGTCCGTCTTCTTCATGTGCCTGGCGGACAAGGTGCTGGTGTACGGCGACTGCGCGGTCAACCCGGATCCGGACGCCGAGCAGCTCGCCGACATCGCCATCCAGTCGGCGGCGACGGCCGAGCGGTTCGGGGTGACGCCCCGGATCGCGATGCTGTCGTACTCGACGGGGACGTCCGGGTCGGGCGCCGATGTGGACAAGGTGCGCGCGGCGACCGCGCTGGTGCGCGAGCGGCGGCCGGATCTGAGCGTGGAGGGGCCGATCCAGTACGACGCGGCCGTGGAGCCGACGGTCGCGGCGACCAAGCTGCCCGATTCGGAGGTGGCCGGGCAGGCGACCGTGCTGATCTTCCCCGACCTCAACACCGGCAACAACACCTACAAGGCCGTGCAGCGCTCGGCCGGGGCGATCGCCGTCGGGCCGGTCCTCCAGGGGCTGCGCAAGCCGGTCAACGACCTGTCCCGGGGCGCGCTGGTCTCGGACATCGTCAACACCGTCGCCATCACGGCGATCCAGGCCCAGTCCGCGTCCCCGTCCGAGACCCGGTCCGCGTTCCCGTCCGCGTTCCCGTCCCCGTCCGCCGATCAGAAGGCTTCCCGCCCGTGACCGCGCCCGCGCCCCTGCCCCCGGCCCCGGCCCGGGTCCTCGTCCTCAACTCCGGCTCGTCGTCGCTGAAGTACCAGCTCCTCGACCCCCGGGCCGGTGTCCGGCTCGCGCAGGGCCTGGTCGAGCGGATCGGCGAGCGGTCCTCCCGGCTGAAGCACACCCCGGAGGGCGGGGAGAGCCGGGAGCACATCGGCCCGATCCCCGACCACGACGCCGCGCTGAAGGCGGTCGCGACGGAGCTGGACCGGGACGGCCTCGGCCTGGACTCCCCCGAGCTGGCCGCGATCGGGCACCGGGTGGTGCACGGCGGGATGTCCTTCACCGAGCCGACCGTGATCGACGACGCCGTACTCGCCGAGATCGAGCGGCTGATCCCGGTCGCCCCGCTGCACAACCCGGCCAACCTCACCGGGATCCGTACCGCGAGGGCGCTGCGCCCGGATCTGCCGCAGGTCGCGGTGTTCGACACGGCGTTCCACACCACCATGCCGGAGTCGGCCGCCCGCTACGCCCTCGACCTCGGGACCGCCGACCGGTACCGGATCCGCCGCTACGGCTTCCACGGCACCTCGCACGCCTATGTCTCCCGGGCGACGGCCGCCCTGCTGGGCCGGGCGCCGGAGGAGGTGAACGTCATCGTGCTGCACCTGGGCAACGGGGCGTCGGCCTCGGCGGTGCGCGGCGGGCGCTGCGTGGACACCTCGATGGGGCTGACCCCCCTGGAGGGGCTGGTGATGGGGACGCGCTCCGGCGATCTGGACCCAGCCGTCATCTTCCATTTGATGCGTGTTGGCGAAATGTCCGCCGACGAGATCGACACTCTTCTCAACAAGAGGAGCGGGCTGATCGGCCTGTGCGGGGACAACGACATGCGGGAGATCCGCCGCCGGGTCGATGAGGGCGATCCGGCAGCGCGGCTCGCCTTCGACATCTACATTCACCGATTGAAGAAGTACATCGGCGCCTATTACGCGGTACTGGGCCGGGTGGACGCCCTCGCGTTCACGGCCGGGGTCGGGGAGAACGCGGCGCCGGTGCGCGAGGCGGCCACGGCGGGCCTGGAAGGGCTGGGCATCGCGGTGGACGCCGGGCTGAACGCCGTACGGGCGGACGGGGCGCGGCTGATCTCGCCCGGGTCGGCGCGGGTGGCGGTGGCCGTGGTGCCGACCGACGAGGAACTGGAGATCGCGACACAGACCTACGCGCTGGTCGCGGAGCGCGATTCCGAAAAGAACTGACGAAATACTCGGCTGAGCGCCGGACCGCCCATTTGTACTTCCGCACCCATCGCACCCCGCATGCCCTTACGTGCTCTCCCCGCCCCTTCCGTGCACTTCCACCAGACGGAATATTCCATGGCGAAACAAACCGATAGGATCGCCCTATGCGCCGTTCGAAAATCGTCTGTACTCTCGGCCCCGCGGTCGATTCCCATGAGCAACTGGTCGCGCTGATCGAGGCCGGGATGAATGTGGCCCGCTTCAACTTCAGCCACGGCAGCCACGCCGAGCATCAGGGCCGCTACGACCGGGTCCGCGCCGCCGCCAAGGAGACCGGCCGCGCCATCGGCGTCCTCGCCGACCTCCAGGGCCCCAAGATCCGGCTGGAGACCTTCGCCGAGGGCCCGGTGGAGCTGGTGCGCGGCGACGAGTTCACCATCACCGCCGAGGACGTCCCCGGCGACCGGACGATCTGCGGCACCACCTACAAGGGCCTGCCCGGCGATGTCGCCCGCGGCGACCAGATCCTGATCAACGACGGCAATGTCGAGCTGAAGGTCCTGGACGTCGAGGGCCCCCGGGTCAAGTCGATCGTCATCGAAGGCGGGGTCGTCTCCGACCACAAGGGCATCAACCTGCCCGGCGCGGCCGTCAATGTCCCCGCGCTCAGCGAGAAGGACGTCGAGGATCTGCGGTTCGCGCTGCGGATGGGCTGCGACATGGTCGCGCTGTCCTTCGTCCGGGACGCCAAGGACGTGGCGGACGTGCACCGGGTGATGGACGAGGAGGGCCGGCGCGTCCCCGTCATCGCCAAGGTGGAGAAGCCGCAGGCGGTGGAGAACATGGAGGACGTCGTGATGGCGTTCGACGCCGTGATGGTCGCCCGTGGCGACCTCGCCGTCGAATACCCGCTCGAAAAGGTCCCCATGGTGCAGAAGCGCCTGATCGAGCTGTGCCGGCGCAACGCCAAGCCGGTGATCGTCGCGACCCAGATGATGGAGTCGATGATCACCAACTCCCGGCCGACCCGCGCCGAGGCGTCCGATGTCGCCAACGCCATCCTGGACGGCGCCGACGCGGTGATGCTGTCGGCGGAGTCGAGTGTGGGCGCGTATCCGATCGAGACGGTCAAGACGATGTCGAAGATCGTGCAGGCCGCCGAGGAGGAGCTGCTCTCCAAGGGGCTCCAGCCGCTGGTGCCGGGCAAGAAGCCGCGTACCCAGGGCGGTTCGGTGGCCCGTGCCGCCTGCGAGATCGCCGACTTCCTCGGCGGCAGGGGCCTGGTGGCCTTCACCAAGTCCGGCGACACCGCCCGGCGGCTGTGCCGCTACCGCGCCGAGCCGCCGATCATCGCGTTCACCACGGACGAGGCGACCCGCAATCAGCTCACCCTGAGCTGGGGCGTGGAGCCGCATGTCGTGCCGTTCGTGAACAGCACCGACGAGATGATCGACCTGGTCGACCAGGAGGTCGTCAAGCTGAACCGCTTCACCACCGGGGACATCCTGGTCATCACGGCCGGCTCGCCCCCCGGCGTCCCCGGCACCACCAACATGGTCCACATCCACCACCTGGGCGAGCGCACCTGACGGGTCCGCCCCCTGTGAGTACGGCGCCGAGGGCGCCCCCGGGTCTCCGGGGGCGCCCTCGGTCGCGTCGGTCGGTCACGTCCTCCGGGCGCGTTCAGACGCCGGGTGTCGTGTAGACCCGCATGCCCGGGATGTGCAGGGTGCCGCCGAACTGCGCGGCCTGGACCACCTTGACATCGGTGAAGTAGATCAGCGGGATGTTCAGCGGCGGCGGGCTCTTCGGGCTGAACTCCACCGGGATCAGCCCCAGCAGCTTCCCGGAGATCTTCTCCGTGTACATCACGGTGTCGCCGTCGCGGATGGTGGAGGTCGAGCCCTGCGCCGCCTGGACGTGATAAGTCGCCCCCGCCTGCGGGTCCTTCACCGTCTGGTGCAGATCGCCGATGTCGGTGCCGCTGGAGATGACGTACTTGAGGACCTTCTTGCGGACCCCGCTCGCCGTCTCCACCTCCACGATGCCCCGGTAGTCGGCGCCCTTGAGCAGCAGCGAGCTGGCGTCCAGGTACCAGGGGTCGTCCGGGACCGGGACCGGATTGTCGACGCCGCCCTCGTCGTCGGTGGCGATGGGGCAGTCGTCGGGGGCCACGCCTTCGGAGGGGGTGGGGGTCGGGGTGGGAGTAGGGGTGGGGACGGGGGTCGGGGAGGCGGTGGTTTCTTCGGGGGGTTCCGGTGAGGGGTTCTCGGTGGGGTCGGTGCCGCCGGGCTGTCCGGGGGCGTCGGGGGTGGGGGTGCCGGTGGGGGTGGGGGGTGGAGTGGGGGTGGGGGCCGGGGGCGAGGTGGTGTCGTCATCCTCGTCGTCGTCCTCGTCGCCGCCCGTGAGGCCGTCGGTGATGCCGTCCACGACGCCGTCCACGACATCCTCGATGGCGTCGCCGACACCGTCCAGCAGCCCGCCGCCGCCCCGGCCCGCCGAGGGCGCGGGGGTCGGCTCCGCCGGGTCCTGGTCCGGGTCCTTGCCGGAGGGCTTCGGGGCGGGCTCGTTCCCGTCGGCGCCGTCCTCGTCGTCCTCGCCGTCCTCGTCGTCCTCGTCGTCGGAACCTGAATCCGGCGAAGAGGCGTCCGGCGCCGGGGTCCCGGTGCCGTCGGCGGACTGGGGGTCGGTGCTCCCGGTGGGCTCGGGATCGGGGGAAGCGGTCCCGGACGGAGAGGGCGAGGGGTCCGGGGAGGGGGTGGCGGACGGGGTCGCGGAGGGGGTGGCCCCGTCGGCGTCCCGCTCCGCCTCCTCCAGCGCGGTCAGACAGTCCTCGTACTCCTCGGCCGACAGTTCGTCCGCCGCGAGGCTGCGGGACGCCGGCTGGTCCTCGGCGAGCGCGAGCCTCGGGGTGAACCCCATCCCCATCAGGACCGCGGTGGGCATCGCCGCGAGCGCTATGGCCTTCCCGGCGGGCAGGTGGATCCTGGTGAGCAGCGGCTTTCTGGGCGCCGCGTGGCGCGGCCCGGTTCTGGCCCGGGGGACCGGGGGAGACACCTCCCCGGCGGTCCCGGCGGCCGTCTCGTCAGCCGGCACTGTGCCTCCCGTTCACCTCGTTGGCCGGGGCCGCTCCCGGTGGGTCGTCGCGCTCTCCCGCCTGGCCCGGGATGCGGTCCGTGCCCTGGGGTGCCTTGTCGGTGGCGGTGCCTGTGGTGGTGGCGGTGCCTGTGGTGGTGGCGGTGCCTGTGGTGGTCGTGGCGGACGGTTCGCCCTCGGCCCAGGCGACCGCCATCGCGCCGCCGATCAGGGCGAACAGAAAGCCGATCAGAAAGCCACCGAGGTTGGACACCGGGATGGACACCAGGGCCAGCAGGATCGCCGCGATGCCCGCGAAGGTGCGGACATGCCGCTGGAACCAGAGGCTGAAGCCGAGCACGACCAGCAGCACCCCGATGATCAGCGATCCGGCGCCTGCGGTGGTGGCCATCGCCAGGGTCAGATGACCGATCTGGAGATTCGCGTACGGGAAATAGGCGATGGGGAGTCCGCCGAGCATGACGAACAGCCCGGCCCAGAACGGCCGGGAGCCCCGCCAGGCACGGAACTGCCGCTTCCTGCGGGTGAACTGGCCGGCTACGACCGAGGTCTCGGCGCTCATGGAAAACGTCTCCCTGGAACGGCGTTGCTGTGGTGGAGAGTTGGGGTAGCGGCGCGGGCGCGCGGGGGCGGGCGGCGCCGGATGAGCGGGCGGGGGCGGGGGCGCCGGGGAGCACCCCCGCCCGTCAGCGCGTGCCCGGGGTGCCTAGTAGCACTCCTTGACACCCGTCGACAGCGACATCTTCAGCCCGCTGAGCTTGAAGGTTCCGGCGGTGGTGGCCCACGCCGTCTGCTTCACGTCCTTCAGGGTGACCAGGTCCGACTGCTGGGCGAACCCGAAGGGGTTGGCCTGCTCGCCGCCGCCCTTCATGCCGGGACCCTTGCTGGCGTCCTTGGCCGCGACACCGATGTCGATATTGGTGAACTCGGCGTCGGCTTCGAGCTGGGCGACATCGATGTAGAGGTTGGTCGCCTCCACCGGCTCGTCGTCGCCCGCGCGCAGGATCAGGCTGACGTTCCCGAGCACCGGAATGTTCGGGGTGACGACCGACTGGCACATGCTCTTGATGGTGGCCGACCGGAACGCCGAGACGGCGACCGGGTGGACGGTCTTCTCACCCCTGAGCGTGTAACCCTCGTCGAGGGCGCCGTACTGGGAGAAGCCCTTGCCGTCGAGCTGCTTGGTCGTGACCTTGAACGACTGCCCGGACACACTGAACGACGCGGCGAGAGCACCCTGGGCGAGGGCGACACCTATCGCGGCCGTGGCGGCCACGCTGGGCACCATGACCACCGCGAACCGCTTCCATCTGGTCCCACCACGCACCTGGGACTCCATATTTCCTCCTTCTCGGACGTACATCTCCTGACCCCGGCCCGCCTGGTGAGCGGCTCGGCCGCGGCAGGGATGGGAGAAGTGCTACGTCCTCGGGAAGGAGAGCGCCCGCGTCACCGGGCGCGCACCGCGCCCCGGTCACCGGCGATCACCCCCGAGCGACAACCACTGGTCGCGCCTGACACGCATCACGCACAACCTTGCCGGACAGGCTCCGCCGACCGGCGAAGACCCCCCTGTCCAAGGACCGGCGGCAGTGCCGCCCGCCCTGCTCGGTGGGGACCCAGTGAGATCCGCGCCCCGGCCGGCTGCCGGAGTGCGGGAAGGGACCGAGCGTGGCCGATCGTGGTGCATTCCGGCCGCCCGCACAAGGGGGTTCGTTACTCGCTGGTAACGGGCGGATCACCACGGAACAACACAGGCGTTCGGATCCGCGACGCTGGGTTGTACCCATGGGGAGAACAATCCACTGAACGCCGGACACAATCCGACACAACGACGAGGGCGACTTACTTGCAGTAACAGCGCCCGCGATGGCCAAGGTTTGGCAAAGCGCGGGCGCTTGGAGTCCCCCACGACATCCGGTGTCCCCTCGGTATCACCCTTACGGGCGGCCGGGGCCGGCCGAGGACCGGCCCCGGGGACACCTCAGAACAGGGCGCGCGCCAGCGCACGCCGGGCGGCGGCCACGCGCGGGTCCTCGCCCCCGACCACCTCGAACAACTCCAGCAGCCGCAGCCGTACGGCGTCCCGGTCGTCGCCCGCCGTGCGGCGCACGGTGTCGATGAGCCGCCCGAAGGCGTCCTCGACATGGCCGCCGACCAGATCCAGGTCGGCGGCGACGATCTGCGCCTGGACATCGGCGGGCTTGTCCGCGGCGTCCCGGCGCACCTGCTGCGGGTCGAGCCCCTGCACCCGCTGGAGCAACTCGGCCTGGGAGAGCCCGAGTCTGGCCTCCGGGTGGGCCGGATCGTCGGCGAGCACATTGCGGTACGCCTGGACGGCACCGGCGAGGTCACCGGCGTCCAGCGCGTCGGCGGCGGCGTTGAGCAGGGCGTCGTAGGGTCCCGCGGGCTCCTCGGCGACGGCCTCGGGGGCGCCGCCGGGGACGGCGTCGGGGTCGACGGTGAGACCGGTGAGCCCGAACCGCTGCTCGGCGACCTGGACGAGCTGGTCCAGGGTCTCCCTGATCTGGTCCTCGGCGGCGGCTCCCTGGAAGAGCGGCAGCGCCTGGCCGGCGACCACCGCGAAGACGGCCGGGATCCCCTGGATCCCGAACTGCTGCATCAGCATCTGGTTGGCGTCGACATCGATCTTGGCGAGCAGGATCCGCCCGTCGTACTCGACCGCCAGCCGCTCCAGCACCGGGCTGAGCTGCTTGCAGGGCTGACACCACTCGGCCCAGAAGTCGAGGACGACGGGTACCTCGGCGGAGCGCTGGATGACATCGCGCTCGAAGCCGGCCTCGTCGACGTCGATGACGAGGTCGGCCGGGGAGACGGCACCGCCGCCGCCGTGCCGGGCGGTTTCGGCGCGCGTCTGCTCGGCCTTCGCCTTGGCCTCCTGGGCCGCCTTCACCGCGGCGAGGTCGACGACGCCGCTCATGGACATGTTCCGTGGCTGCATGCGTCTATCCTCCCCCGTTCCCGCGCCTGTGCGAAAAACGCCCTGAGATCCCGCCCGGAGCGGGGGTGCTTGGTCCCACCCGAACCGGGTATGCCATACCCGCCTGTGTGCCCCACGGCACCGGGTCCCCACCCGCGCCGTACGGCCTCGCCCGCGTACGTCCGCTCGCGGGCGGGTAGCGCCGACGGCCCGTCACCGTTTTCGCTACGAGCCGTAGCGTAATGGCTGCGCCCCCGGGAGCGGAACCGTCCCCCGGTGACCTCGCTCACGCACCCCGGATCCGGGCACCCCGGCGAGGGACACGAGGAACCCAGCGACGCATCCGGCGATGGATAGGGTGCGGGGATGCAGAGCCGCCGCCGCCCTTCCGCCGCTGCCGCCCCGCGTGGCCGCCCCCGCAGTACGGCGGCGGACGCCGCGATCCTGAGCGCGACCCGTCAGGCGCTGGTGGAGCTGGGCTGGTCGAAGCTGACGCTGTCGGATGTGGCGGCGCGCGCGGGGGTCGCCAAGACGACCCTGTACCGCCGCTGGTCGGGCAAGAACGAACTCGTGGTCGACGCGGTGGCGGAACTCTTCGACGAGCTGCGCCTGCCGGACCGGGGCAGTCTGGCCGCCGACATCGAGGGTGTGGTGCTCCAGTTCGCGGCGATCCTGGCGCGGCCGGAGGCGCAGAGCGGGCTGATGGCGGTGGTGGCGGAGGCAACCCGGGACGAGGCCCTGCGCGAGCGCATCCGCGCGTCGATCGTGGACCGGCAGAAGCGCCTGGTCCTCCAGGGCCGGGCACGGGCCCAGGAGCGCGGCGAACTCACGCCGCAGGAGGACCCGGAGGAGGCGGCCCGCACCGCCGACCTGATCTTCGACATGGTCGCCGGGGCGGTGGTCCACCGCGCCCTGGTGAGCGCGGAACCGGCGGACGAACGCTGGGTGCGCTCGCTGACGCGGGTGCTGCTGCTGGGGCTGCCGGGGGCGTCGGACGGCACGCCACAGGGGGTCTAGAAGGGGTCTGGAACGATGGAGGGGGAACCCGAACTCACCAGGACGCGCGCCTAGAACCCCGCCGGTTCCACATACACCCCCCACTCCTCCCGCAGCACCCCGCAGATCTCGCCCAGCGTGGCCTCCGTGCGGACGGCGTCCACCATCGGGGGGATCATGTTGGCCCCGTCGCGGGCGGCGGCGACCATCGCCTCCAGCGCGGCCCGGACCGCCCGCTCGTCCCGCCGCCCCTTCCGCTCCCCCAGCTCCCGTACCTGCTCGCCCTCCACCTCGTGGCCGACCCGCAGGATCTCCAGGTCGCCGGTGACCGAGCCGGTGTGGACATTGACGCCGACGACCCGCTTGTCGCCCTTCTCCAGGGCCCGCTGGTAGCGGAAGGCGGACTCGGCGATCTCGCCGGTGAACCAGCCGTCCTCGATGCCGCGCAGGATGCCGGAGGTCATCGGCCCGACGGGGTGCCGTCCGTCGGGGTGGGCGCGCAGCCCGCGTTCCCGGATCTGCTCGAAGATCTTCTCGGCGTCGGCCTCGATGCGGTCGGTGAGCTGCTCGACGTACCAGGAACCGCCCAGCGGGTCGGCGACGTTGGCCACCCCGGTCTCCTCCATGAGCACCTGCTGGGTGCGCAGGGCGATCTCGGCGGCCTGCTCGCCGGGCAGGGCGAGGGTCTCGTCCAGGGCGTTGGTGTGCAGCGAGTTGGTGCCGCCCAGCACGGCCGCGAGGGCCTCCACAGCCGTACGCACCACATTGTTGTACGGCTGCTGGGCGGTGAGGGAGACACCGGCGGTCTGGGTGTGGAAGCGCAGCCACTGCGCCTTGTCGCTCTTCGCCCCGTACACGTCCCGCAGTTGGCGCGCCCAGATCCGGCGGGCGGCGCGGAACTTGGCGATCTCCTCGAAGAAGTCGACATGGGCGTCGAAGAAGAAGGACAGGCCGGGGGCGAAGGCGTCCACGTCCAGGCCCCGGCTGAGCCCCAGTTCGACGTAGCCGAAGCCGTCCGAGAGGGTGTAGGCCAGTTCCTGGGCGGCCGTGGCTCCGGCCTCGCGGATGTGGTAGCCGGAGACGGAGAGCGGCTTGTAGGCGGGGATGCGCTCGGCGCAGTACTCCATGAGGTCGCCGATGAGCCGGAGGTGCGGCTCGGGCGGGAAGAGCCACTCCTTCTGGGCGATGTACTCCTTGAAGATGTCGGTCTGGAGCGTGCCGTTGAGGAGGCCGGGGTCGACGCCCTGCCGTTCGGCGGCGACGAGGTACATGCAGAAGACGGGGACGGCGGGTCCGCTGATCGTCATGGAGGTCGTCACCTCCCCCAGCGGGATGCCCCGGAACAGGACGTCCATGTCGGCGGCGGAGTCGACGGCGGTCCCGCAGTGCCCGACCTCGCCGAGCGAGCGGGGGTCGTCGGAGTCGCGGCCCATGAGTGTCGGCATGTCGAACGCGACGGAGAGCCCGCCGCCGCCCGCGGCGAGGATCATCTTGTATCGCTCATTGGCCTGCCCGGCGTTCCCGAACCCGGCGAACTGCCGGATCGTCCAGGTCCGCCCCCGGTACCCGGTCGAATACAGCCCGCGCGTGAAGGGGTACTCCCCCGGCCACCCGATCCGCTCGAAGCCCGCGTACCGGTCCCCGTCCCTGGGCCCGTACACCGGCTCCACCGCGTCCCCGGAGAGCGTGCTGAAGTCCGCCTCCCGCTTCCGAGCGGCATCGAACCGGGCCTGCCAGCGACGGCGACCCTCCTGGATGGCGTCAGCGTCCATGTGACAAATTTACTAGGACGTCCAAGTAAACGACAGTGATGCAGGTCAGGAGCCATGCTCCAGGGCTCAGAGGGCACCGGCTACGCTCGTCGCCATGAAGAAGAGCGTCCTGACCCGCTACCGCGTGATGGCCTACGTCACGGCCGTCCTGCTGATCCTGCTGACGGTGGCCTTCATCGGAAACCGCCTGCTGAACATCGACGGCTTCGACAGCTTCAGCACGGTCGTCGGCATCGCGCACGGCTGGCTCTACATCCTCTACCTGCTCTTCGCCTTCGATCTCGGCAACAAGGCGAAGATGCCGGTCGCCCGGCTGCTCTGGGTGCTGCTCGCCGGGACGATCCCGACCGCCGCCTTCTTCGTCGAGCGCCGGGTGACCCGCGAGGTCCAGCCGCTGATCGAGGGCGGGGCCGCGCCGCGGCCCGCCGCGGTTTGAGCGGCCCCGTACCGGGCCCGAGGGCCGAGCCCCAGGGACCGGGTTCCGAGGACCGGGCGCTGAAGGCCCGGGGGACCCGCCGCACCGTCTGCGGCGGGGGGCCCATCACCCGGTGAGGCAGCCGGTCACTTGGTGATGTAGTGGCACTGGGTCGCTCGCAGCTTGCCGTTCACGAAGAACTTCGCACACGCCTTCCCGTACTTCGACAGGGTCCGTTTCCCGGCCCGGCGCAGTGGATTGCCCTTGCACTCGGAGTGCGTGGCCCCACGCGCGGTCTTGTACGTCTTGTTGTTCGTGTCGGCGTAGGAGAAGTCGATGCGCCAGTTGCAGAACTGCGAGAAGGTCACGGCGAGGCCCGCGCAGTCGATACCGGCGAGCTGGCTGGTGATCTTCTTGCCGGACCCCTTGACGGTGTGGGTCAGGAAGCAGCCGGTCGGAACCTTGACGCTCGCGCCGCGCACTTCGTAGCTGAAGGTGCCGACTGCCGTGGTGCCGGTGGCGCTCGCCTGCGCGGTACCCGCCGCACCGAATGTCACCGTGACAGCCAGTGCCCCGGCGCTCAAGGCGGTCAGCGCACCGCGCACGCACTTCTTCATCCTCAACACGTGGTCTTCCTCAGCTCGGGCCGATCCGGACTTGGATCATCCGGATATCGGCCCACAGCCTGGCAGCGCACCGAGGCCCCGACGCTGTCTACGCGCATCACCGGCGGCAGGATCACCATCAAGTGGGAGCCGCCCGTACCCCGTTGACCGGAGTCGCCCCGAGCCCTCGCTCACCGCGCCCGGAACAGGTCACTGCTCCTCGAAATCCTCCGCCGCCACCCGCAGCGGACGCAGCATCGCGAAGATCTCCGAGCACTCCTCGGCGTCGTAGACACCCAGGCCGAAGTCCATGGACATCAGGTCCCGCGTGGCGGACTCCACCACCTCGCGGCCCTTGTCGGTGATCACGGCGAGGGTGCCCCGGCCGTCGTTGGGATTGGGGCGTTTGGCGACCAGGCCGGACTTCATCAGACGGTCGACCGTGTTGGTGACGGAGGTGGGGTGGACCATCAGGCGCTCGCCGATCTTCGACATCGGCAGTTCGCCCGCCTTGGAGAAGGTGAGCAGGACCAGGGCCTCGTAGCGGGCGAAGGTCAGACCGTACGGTTTCACCACCGCGTCCACCTCGGCCAGCAGGATCTGCTGGGCCCGCATGATCGAGGTGATCGCGGCCATCGAAGGGACGCTGCCCCAGCGCTGCTTCCAGAGTTCGTCGGCGCGCGCGATGGGGTCGAACGGGAGACTGAGCGGCTTCGGCACGGCATCAGACCCTACCCGTCGGTCATATGGCGGTCAGCCCTGTCTCGTCCTTCGGTCCCCGCCCCGCGGCGGCGGCCCGGCTCCCCGTCCGGCGCACCTCCCACGCCAGCAGCGCGCAGCACACCGTCCCCACCACCGCCACCCCCGCGACCACCGTCCCCACCGGCCAGAACTCCGCCGCCGCGCCCGCCAGGGCCATCCCCACGCCCTGGATCGTCATCAGCCCGGCCGTCTGCACGGTCATCGCCCGGCCCCGCAGTTCCTCCGGCACCGCGTCCACGAACCAGCGGTCCGCGCCCAGCGTGTAGGCGCCCGAGAGGCCGGTCACCACCAGGGCCGTCAGGATCCAGGGCAGGCCGGGGCCGAGGGCGTAGACGAGGAGAGGGAGCAGGCCCAGAGTGAGGAGGGGGAGGACCAGGCGGGAACGGGTGCCCGGGGAGAGCGCCGAGCCCGCGTACAGCTCCCCGGCGATCGTCCCGACCGGCATCGCGCACATCAGCAGCCCCACCCCCGCCGTCCCCACCCCGATCTCGTCCGCGTACGCCGCCGCCAGTGCCTCCGGCGCCACCACGAACATCGGCGGCAGCCAGAGGAGCAGCAGCAGGGCGCGCAGCCTGCGGTGCCCGAAGATCTCCCGCACCCCGGAGAGGGAGTAGGAGACGAGGCCGCCGGACGAACCGCCCCTCGCCGGGCGGCGGCGCGTGCCCAGGCGGAGCAGCAGCGCGGAGAGGAGGAAGGTGCAGACGGTGATGGTCAGGGCGCCCCTCGGGGGGACGACGGTCAGCAGGACGCCGCCCATCCCGAAGCCCACCAGCACCGAACTCTGCGACACCATCCGCAGCAGCGACCGCCCCAGCACGAACAGGTCCCCGGTGCCGAGGAGGTCCGCCAGCGTGGCCGTCCGCGTCCCGGTGAACACCGGCGCCACCGCCGCGATCACACACCGCAGCGCCAGCAGCGCCGCCACCGGGGTGGCCGGCAGCGCCATCAGCAGCGCACACCCCGCGCACACCAGATCGCACACCACCAGCACCCGGCGGGCCGGGAAGCGGTCGGCCACCCCGGACAGCAGCGTGCCGCCGAGCAGATACGGCAGGAAGCCCAGCGCGAAGACCAGCGCGCTGAGCAGGGGTGAGCCGGTCAGGTCGTAGACGAGGACGGTCAGCGCGATCTCGCCGACCACCACCCCCAGCAGGGACAGCGCGTGCGCGGCGAAGACGGTACGGAACTCGCGGACGGCGAAGACGGCCGCGTAACCGGGCAGGGAGAGGGGAGGGGGAGGGGCTTCGGTCATGGGGAGAGGGTGGGGAGTCGGGGGGCGGGGGCGTTAGAGTTTCGGCCACCGCCGAATGTTCGGGGCATCGCCGGGTGGTCGGATCAACGCCGGGAACGAGCACTCGGGTCACCACCAGATGTCCGGGCCACCCCCGGGTACGAGTGCTCGGCTCACCACCGGATGTCCGGGTCACCCCCCAGTACTCGGGACACCACCGGACGGACCGTCCCGACGAGGAGCACCCGGCCGCCATGCCCTACCACCTGCGCCTCACCGACGAGGACCTGCTGCGCTGCCGGTTCGCCCTCTCCCCGCTCTGGGAGACCCAGGAGGCCGTGCGCACGCTGGGGCGGCCCGACCGGCACGGGTATCACGTGCCCTGGCTGCGCCGCGCCCGCCGGGCCGCCCGCGGCCTCGATCTGGCGCCCTTCCGGCTGCTGATGCCCCGCCGCGGGCACAGCCCCGACTTCATGGGCCCGCCCCCGATCGGGCCCGCGGCCACCTTCGACG
This sequence comes from Streptomyces sp. NPDC093252, assembly GCF_040683675.1. NCBI lineage: Bacteria > Bacillati > Actinomycetota > Actinomycetes > Kitasatosporales > Streptomycetaceae > Streptomyces > Streptomyces sp. NPDC093252. The sequence goes on from NZ_JBFBEM010000016.1 coordinate 41,979, forward strand.
AGGAGATCGCCCGGGTGCGCGGCGCCGACCCCGAGGCCGCCCGCGCCGATCTGGCCATGGCCCTCGCCGACACCCCCGGCGCCCTGCGCTCCCCGGAGGGCAGGGCGCTGCTGGCCGACCCCGCCCGGACGATCCAGCACCTCGCCGATCTGCTGGAGGCCGCCTGGCAGGTGCTGATCGCCCCCGACTGGCCCCGGCTGCGCGCCCTGCTGGAGGCGGATGTGGCGTTCCACTCCCGGCGGCTCGCCTCGGTCGGCCTGGGCGCGCTGCTGCCGGAACTGGACCGCCGTATCTCCCTCTCCGGGCGGCTGCTCACCGTCGCGGGCAAGCCCGATCACGGGCGGGACCTGGACGGCGGAGGGCTGGTGCTGATGCCCAGCGTGTTCTCCTGGCCGGATGTGGTGAGCGGTTTCGAGCCGCCGTGGCAGCCGACCCTCGTCTATCCGGCCCGGGGGCTCGCCGGGCTGTGGGCCGCGCCGGGCGACCGCACCCCGGACGCCCTCGCGACCCTGGGACGGCTCCTGGGGCGGGGCCGGGCCGCCGTGCTCGCCGCGCTGGACGAACCGGCCACCACCAGCGCGCTGGCCCATCGCCTCGGGCTCGCCCCGTCCTCCGTCTCGGCCCACCTCACCACCCTGCGCGCCTCCGGGCTGCTCCTCTCCCGCCGGTACGGCCACCAGGTGCACTACGAGCGGACGCCCCTGGGCAGCGCGCTCCTCGCCGAGAGCGGAGCCATGGACGCCATGGACAACGAGGGCGGGGAGGGAGTGATGGGCGGAGCGGGCGGCTGATCCGTTCGGTGTGTCTCTCGGTGCGGGGCTCCATGTCATGCCGGTGATATTTGATCAGTTATGCGAATGTATGGGCGTTCTCTCGCCCTCGTCGTAGTTTCAGGGAGCCGTATGTCCCGGCCGGTCCAGCCCCTCGTGGCGTGCGCGTCGCTCGCGGTGTCCGGGCTCCTCGCGGGGTGCGGGGCCGCGCCCGAGGTGGGTGAGGCGTCCGTCACCGGGCCCGCCTCGCGGTCGGCACGGGCCGCGACCTCCCCGTTCTGGGTCGACCCGGACAGCCCGGCCGCCCGGCAGATCCGGACCTGGCGACAGCAGGGCCGGGACGCGGACGCGGAGGCGCTGCGCCGGATCGCCGAGCAGCCCGCCGCGCTCTGGCCGGCCGGGGAGACCGACCCGGGCCCCCGCATCGCCGCCGCGGCCCGCGCCGCCCGCCGGGCGGATCGCACGCTGCTGCTGGCGGCGTACAACATCCCGCACCGCGACTGCGGTCAGCACTCCGCGGGCGGTGCCGCCGACGCCGACGCCTACCGGGACTGGATCGACCGGTTCGCCGCGGCGATCGGGGACACCAGGGCGCTGGTCGTGCTGGAGCCGGACGCCATCGCGCATGTCATCTCGGGCTGCACCCCCGTGGAGCTGGAGCCGGAGCGGGAGCTGCTGCTGCGCGAGGCCGTCACCCGGCTGAAGCGGCAGCCGCACACCCGGGTGTATCTCGACGCGGGCAACCCGGCCTGGATCAAGGAGCCCTGGAAGCTGGTGGAGCCGCTGAAGCGGGCCGGGGTGGCGGACGCGGACGGGTTCGCGCTCAATGTCGCCAACTTCCAGACGGACGCGGTGGCGACCGCCTACGGACAGGAGCTGTCGAAGGCGCTGGGCGGGCGGCACTTCGTCATCGACACCAGCCGCAACGGCACGGGCCCGCTCGACGGGGTCTGGTGCAACCCGCCCGGCCGGTCGCTGGGCACCCGGCCCACGGACGGCACCGGGGTGCGCGGACTCGACGCCTATCTGTGGATCAAGCGGCCCGGCGAGTCGGACGGCTCCTGCGAGGGCGGTCCGCAGGCCGGGCGCTGGTGGCCGGAGTACGCCCTGGAGCTGGCGCGGGGCGCGGGCTCCCGGGCATAGGGAGAGACCCTCTACTTCCCCACCTGGATCCACTTGGCCTCCGACGGGGTCCCGTCGGCGTCGGTGACGAAGAGCATGTACCAGCCGGGCGGGACGAGGGTCCGGTCGGCGGGAACCGCGACCGTCACCCGGTCGCCCTGCTTGGTGACCCGGACGTCGATCGAGCGCTGCTCGACATCCGTGGTGTGGGTGACGGCGCTGGGCCGCATCAGCCGGGCCCGCGCGATCCGGTCGGGGTGGTCGGTGCGGTAGGTGACCGTGCCGTCGGCGGCGGGCCTCTCCGGGCCGTCCGCCAGGGCCGGGCGGGTGGCGCCGTTGCGGTGCAGGGCGGGCGGGGTGAAGACCTCCATCCGCTGCTCGAAGTGGCCGAGCTTGGTGTTCTGCTGGTCGTCGAAGAGGGGGTCGGAGCCGAAGGTGGCGACCCGGCCGTCCGGCAGCAGCAGCCCCTCGGAGTGGTAGTTGCGGCCCACCTCGGGGGCGGCGGCCTCCCGGAAGGTGTTGGCCTTCGGGTCGTAGAACTGCGCCCTGAGGATGTTGCTGGCGCTGCGGCCCCGGTAGTCGGAGGAGCCGTTGGAGGTGAAGACGGTGTCGTCCGGCATGATCACGCTGTTCAGATAGCGCGTGCCCTGCGGGAGGTCCGGGCCGTCCTTGAACACCGGGTTGTCGGCCTTGAGGTCGACCACGGCGGTACGCGGGGTGGCCCTGGACGACTCGCCGACGCCCCCGCCGCCCAGGATCATCACCTTCTGGTCCTGCGCGGGCGGCAGGAGGAGGGAGGCGGCCGTCTCGGTCTGGTCGGGGTCGCGCAGGCCGGGCACCTTGGTGAAGGTGTTCTTCTCCAGGTCCCAGATGCCGGGCTCACGCCCCTGGCCGGCGGGCCCGTACCCGGCGTTGGCCGCCGAGTAGAAGAGCTTGCCGCCCCGGGTCAGGAAGAGCGCGGGGTAGGTCGGGAAGTACTGCCGGGGACCCGGCGTCCACTTCTTGGTCTCCGGGTCGTAGATCTCGTTGTCCCCGGGGTCGATCATGCCGACGTCGTCCAGCCCGGAGACGGCCAGGACCCGCCCGTCGTCGAGCCCGACCAGCGTCGGGTACCAGCGGGCCTTGTCCATCGGGTCGACGGGGAGGTACTTCTCGGCGACCGGGTCGAACTCGTAGGCCGCGCGGATGCCCTGGAAGTCCTGCTTGTCGAGGCTGATGCGCTCACTGAGGCCATAGGTGTTGGCGGCGTCCACGCCGGTCAGGCCGACGACCTCGTACTGGGTCTGCTTCTCGGTGACCGAGAGGGGGCCGGACTCGACGGCCTCGACGAAGACCCGGGCCTCGCTGGCGGTGACGGTCACCCCGCGCTCGCCGCCGGTGGTCTTCTTCGCGCGGGGCACGGTGACGTCGAAGCGGGTGGTGTACTCGACCCCGGCCGGTGAGCGGAACCGGGTGCCCTTGCGGAGGAAGACGGCCTTGTCCGGGTTCTCGTTCTTGACCCGCATACCGCCGCCCGCCCGCTCGACCTCGCCGTCGAGGAGTTCGTAGCGGGCGGTGCCCCCGGCCACCAGGAGCCGTCCGTCGGGAAGCTGGGCGTGGCCCGCGCAGAAGAAGTCCTCGGGCGTCGGGACCTTCCGGAAGACATTGGTCCTCGGATCCCACAGCACGGTGTCGAAGGACCCCTGGTCGAACTTGCGCTGCTCGTTGCCCGACCCGGCCACGATCAGCACCTTGCCGGTGTGCAGCAGGGCGGCGTGGATGGCGTTGGTGCGGTACTCGTCCGGGATGGATATCTGGTCCCAGGAGCCGTAGCGGGCCAGGTACTCCGGCCGGGAGATCTTGTAGTCGTGGTACCTCTCACCGGCGAAGTCGAGGGCGGCCGGGGCGTTCAGACCGAGCAGCAGGGCGACTCCGCCGATGCCGAGCACGGTCTTCCTCGTCCTGGGCGAGGGCTGGTAGGCGGGCATGGCCTAGTCACCTCCGGTCGTGGTGGTGGGGACGGCGGCGAGAGCGGGTTCGCAGGGCTCCGGGACGTGGTCCAGCAGGGCCGCTGCCTGGCGTTCCCGGCGCTCGCCGAGCAGTCCGGTGGCCCAGACGGCGACCGGGGCCAGCGAGATGAGCAGGGCGAGGACCGCCCAGGTGCGCATGGCGGCATGGGTGTGGCCGAGGACCACGGACGCGGCCAGGGAGGTGGCGAGCAGCAGCGCCCAGCCGAGGTGGATGCGGAAGGTCGCCGCCCGGTCGGGGCTGGCCCCGTCGCCCTTGGGGGTGACCACGAACCGGCTGGGGCGCCGGGTCACCGCCTCGCCGAACGACTTCAGATAGATGGGCGCGGACAGCGCCGACATCGCCATCCCGGCCAGCCCGCCGGAGCCGCTCGGCTCGTGCGGAGAGACATTGTGGCGCCGGTTCCAGAGATACAGGCCGATCTGGAGGGCGGCGGCATCGCTGTAGAGCATCAGCCAGACGGAGGCGGTGACCTGGGTGCCGGACGCCCCGAACCACAGGAACAGCACACAGCTCACCATCCCCAGCAGCCAGTTCACGGCCGTCATCGGGTAGTAGACGAGCATCAGCGAGTACGAGAACAGCCGCCCGGGAGGCATGCTGAACGGGGCCTTCCAGTACTGGGTGAACAGTGTCTCGTACGTCCCGCGCGACCAGCGGAGCTGCTGGGTGAAGAAGTCGGTCCAGGACGCCGGCCCCTCCCCCACGGCCAGCACGTCCGGGGTGTACACCGACCGCCAGTGGTGCCCGGTACGGGGATTGCGGCGCCGGTGCAGTTCGAAGCCGGTGGCCATGTCCTCGGTGATGGAGTCGTACAGCCCGCCGATCTGCCGGACGGCGTCGATCCGGACGACGTTGTTGGTGCCGACGAACATGGGCGCCCGGTAGCGGTTCCCGGCCCGCTGGATCAGCGCGTGGAAGAGGAACTGCTGCGACTCGGCGGCCTTGGTGACGGGGTGGTCATAGTTCCCGTAGACCTGCGGTCCGACGACGAAGGCGATGTCCGGGTCCCGGAAGTAGCCCATCATCCGCTCCAGGAAGTTCGGGAGCGGGACATGGTCGGTGTCGACGGAGGCGAAGAACTCGTACGCGTCGCCGTGCCGGGCGATCCAGGCGTTGTAGTTGCCGTGCTTGGTGCGGGCCTTGTGGACACCGGAGGGGCGGTTCCACTCGGGGACGCCGTGCCGGGTGAAGTGGTGGACGCCGAGTTCCGCGCAGAGCGCGCGGGCCTGCGGGTCGTCGCCCTCGTCCAGCAGCCAGACGTCGAGCGGGCCGGGGTGGGTGATCCGGGTGGCGCCTTCGAGGGTGGCGCGGACCATGGCGAGCGGCTCTTTGCCGGGGACGTACGTCGTGAGGAAGGCGACCCGGGTGCCGGGCTCGGGGCGGACCGGCAGGGGATCGCGGGCGACCATGGTGGCGTGGGCCACGGAGGCCACGTTGACGACCATGAACAGCCCGATCAGGCCGACGGATATGAGCATGGTGGCGTCGAGCCAGACCAGCCACCGCTCACCGCCCTCGCGCTCCACCCAGTGACTGGGCCAGACGAGGTAGACCAGCAGAACGCCGGTGAGGACCGGCGCGAGGGCCATCAGCAGGACCGCCCGTATTCGGTGCGGCTCACGCGCGAGCAGCGAGGTGTACTCCACCTGATACGCGTGACCGGACGGCTCGGTGAGCGGCCCGGCGAGTCGGCTGTGGGTGTCGTAGTCATAGCCCTCGGGCCGCACAGCGCCCTCCCTGAAGTGAAGATCGAACGAGTCGATATCCACACAGAAGTGCACTTTGCGAGGCATGTCGAATGGAGGGCGTCCAGGTGGGGGACGGTTCGGGCCCCGCCAGTGCTGGTGACGACAGTGAACGCAGGGCTCTGGGCGCGCTCAGTAGGAGCCCTGTGGTCACAGCCTCTGACGCATCGAGGAAGCATGGCTGAGACCGGTGCGGGGTTGCTGGCGCACCCGCGTTCGAGCGCGCGCCAACCGTCCGGGTACCACCGATACCGGGGTCCTGACGGGCCCCAGCACCGGACCACCCTTGTTGCCGTCCAGGCTGAAGGGTCGGTCCGTTTCGCTCACTGTGGGTGGCCGTGCGCCCTCTGGCGGGAGCGGGGACGGCACGATGCTCTACCGGGGCAGCAACTCGACTTCGATGGCGAGCACGCCGAGTGCCTCCTTCTCCGCCGCGTAGATCTCGCGGATGTTGGCGAGCTGCTGCTCGCGGGAGGAAGCCGGATTGACGTTCGCCGGGCCCTCTCCGTCGAGCAGTGCCTCGAAGGTCTCGTACTCCGTGACTCGCTTGACCAGCACGTCACATGTCTCGTCGGTGCCCTTGATTCGGAAGCGGATGACATCACCGGAGGCCAGGTCTTCCAACCGGGGATACTTCACCCGTACTTCGATCGTCTTCTGACCGGCGGCCACCAGGTCGAAGTACCGGCGATAGAGATTCAGTTCGTGGACGCGCGCGGCGGCGATTTCCGACATCGGGCGGGAACGCTCCTAGGTGATGCGGTGGACATGAGTCGGCCGAGTTCGCCGGCCGAGTACGAGCGGTAGAAATGGCGAGGGTCGGCGAGCAACACATCAGCCAGACCGAGCAGACGGTCGACGTACTCAGGCAACGACCCCGGCCACTCGCGGGTGTCGAGCATCCACGGGGCCGCGCCGTCGGGCAAGGGCGCGCGCCCCTCGCGGATGAGGGACTTGGACAGTTTCGCCCCCGTGTCCGTGACGACCTGGGGGCAGAACAGCCGGGCGGGCAACTGTCCGCGGGTGAGGCCGACCGCTTGGAGAGCACCGTCCACGAGAATGCATCCCGGCATCCAGTCGCTGCCCTTGACCATGACGTGCAGAGCGCCGCGCCCGCTGCCGGTGGCCAGTTCTTTGACCAGGTTGCGATACAGCGTGGCCAGGTCGAGGTAGCCACCGCCGGTGGGCTCGATGGCCACCTCGTACTCGCCATGGTGCAGGCACACGGCCGAGACGGTTGCCCGCTCGAAACCGTCGTCACGGACACGGGTGCGCTCGGCGTGCTTCTCGGCCCACCCGCAGCCAGGACGTGGGCAGGGGACACGGACGTGCGGCACACCGGACGATGGGGACAGGTACCACCGGGCGGCGTCCATCCGGGGCAGCACCCGCAGCCAGGTACGCCGGAAGTGCTCGTTCGATTGCTGCTGGGTGTACGTCTCGACCGAGAAGGGCAGGCTCAGCCGGTCCGACAGCGCGGTGAACAGTGGCCGGTACAGCTTCTCGACCTGTTCGGTGATACCGACCGCGCCGAGGGCTTGGGCATAGGCCCGCTGGTACCGGTGACCGGTCTCCTTGTCGGTGACGATGGCGTACGGGGCGTTGTCGAGCGCGCTGAACCGGACTTCGGCCGGTACGCCGAACCTGTCTCGGATACGGGCGGCGATGACGAACGTGAGCGACTGGACCAGGGACGTTCCGACGTGCGGTGCTCCGTTGATCTGTGTGCCCACCACGAAAACGACCCGGTCAGGCGCAGTGCTGATGATCTGCGGCCTCAGCAGATCCTCGGCGCTCATGAGCACGTTGGCGAGCACGGTGTTCGGTGATACGGGATAGGTGGTCACCGCAGTCTTCCCCTCGGTGGTTGAGAGCAGGACTCGCCGCGGAGGCGGCGTATGTGCGTTCAGCGGTACAGCTCCGGTCGACGCCCCACCCGCCCCCGCACGGCGGGGACCAAGCAGAGGCACAGGGGACGACGGGGTCATCGGCTGGTGCGAGGCCTAGGCCGTCGCCTGTGGCGGCCCGTCCCCGCAAGGCGATCGGCAACGGCATCCGGAAGCGTGCGGAGACCAGCGGAGCGGGCGTCAGCACGGCTGGCGTCACCGCTCATGCTCCCGAGCCGATTCCCGCGCCTCGATGAGCCGGCCGAGTTGGATGCAGTGCAGCTCGACCTGCCCCGGGGTGAGCACGAGTACGGTCTCGCAGGTGCCGCCGTGCTCGTAGTGCACCGTGACCGGTACCGCGGCCTGTTGCGCGCGGTGGTCATAGACGGCATCGCGCTGCATGGGCGTGACGTGCGTGACCGGGACCGGCACGGGGCGCAGGGTGCTTCCGTCGTTCCTGGCCCGCCAGTCGGCACCACCGCCGGGCGGGCGCAGGTGGTACGACGCCGAAGTGCTGCTGGGCAGAGCGACGACCACCCCGATCGCCCCTCCCTTGGCCAGGTCGTGGGCGAGGTCACCGAGGCGGGGGTGGAAGGGAAGGCCGGGGGTCAACTCGGCGCTTGGCGAATGAGGTTGATGCGAGGTCTGTTCGGCCATGCCCCGAAGCTACGAAGAGCGACGGGGCCCCAACATGAACCGCAGGAATACGGCCCTCAGCCGTCGAGACGGAACCGATCTGACATGCGCCGCAGCTTCTCGCGGGTGTTCGCCCGCTCGGCGTACACGACGCTGCGCAGCGTTGACCGGGCGATGGGGTGATTGCGGACGAGCTGGGGGGCGATGGTCTCGGCCTTCTCCAGTTCCGTCAGTGCCTTGTCCCGGTTTCCGTCCCACAGCCAGGCGCGGGCGAGGTCCATGTGGTGGTGGCCTTGGCGGGAGTTCGGGAGCGACGCGACCAGTTCCTTGCCCGTGCGCCGGTTTATCGACAGCGCCTCGCGTTGCTCGTGCATCTCCAGGGCGACGCTGATCGCGTGGATCTGGACGTTCCCGGGCGAGAAGGTGAGGCTGTGGCGGTCGTAGACCGGAGGGCCGACGGCCTCTGTCATCCGCTCGGCCGCACCGCGCGCGTGCTTGATCCGGTCCTTCGCTTCGGCTTTGCGACCACCCCGGGCAGCCGAGACGGCCGCGCGCAGTTGCAGCGCCCCCCAGGCCCGTACGGCCAACGGTTCGCCCCGGTCGTAGTCCTGCTGCACACTGCGGATCGCCTTGTCGGACAGGGCGACGGCGTCAGACCAGTCCGCGGTTGCCCACATGTCCCAGACTCGCATCCAGTCGGCGACGGCGGGTAGCACCGGGTCGCCGGACAGTTGTGCGGACCATGCGGCGCGTTCGCACGCCATGGCGATCAGCTCAGGGTGTCCAAGGGCGTGCCCGGCGGTGTGAGCGAACTTGCAGCACACCGCGTAGATCGCGTACGCCTCTTCCCGCTCGTGCTCGGTGGAGACTTCGGCCAGGGCGCGCGCCTCACGGAACAGGTCGGGGAGGATCTCCATGATCGCCACGTTCGCGGCGGCGTCGCGGAGACGGTGCAGGCGGGTGGTCTCCTGCCAGAGCTGACGTGCGGGGCGCGGCGTCCCGTCGAAGACCGGGGCGAGGTCGTAGCGGCGCAGCTCACGCATGATCGCCGCGGCGGAGATCTGCCACTGGTTCTCCGCCGGAGAGCTGTTGTACGGCCGCCCGATCAGGTCATTCGGGTGTACGTGCAGCTCCGAGGCGAGCAGGTTGAGCAGGCCGACACGGTCGAGTTCGATGTGCCCGCGCTCCATCTTGGACACCCAGCCCTGCGTCTTGCCCAGTGCGGCGGCGAGGTCGGCTTGCGTCATGCCGAGACGCAGCCGTGCGCGTCGTACGCGACGGCCGATCTCTTCGGCTTCTTCCAGCATCAGCGCGCCCCCCTGAGGGTGAGGCGCCGGCGATCCAGCGGGCGGCGAGACATCGTGCTCCATCCGTCGGGGCTTCCATCCTTGACGGTACCCAGGTCGTGGGCCGGGTGTGGAGTGCTCCAGGGGGCCGCCCCCCAAGGGGCGCGGGGAACTGCGTGACCGGCCCCCACCCGCCCGCACCCACCCCTCGACCGCACCCACTCCCCCCTCACCGCCCCGAAGCCCTCCGCAACCGATGCCGCACCGCCCGCTGCGCCACGGGCCCCAGCTCCTCCAACGCCCCGACCAGCACCCCCAGTTGCTCCAGCGCGGCCAGCGCCGCCCCCGCCCCCTCCCCGTCGACCCCCTCGTACAACTCGATCCCCACGAACGACGCCGCCACCGCCCGCGCCAGCCCCGCCGGGTCCACGAACTCCCCGAACGGCGTAGCCCCGAGCACCCGGGCGAGGACCGCCTCGATCTCCACGATCCACAGCTCCAGCCCGGCCGCGGTCGCCGGGCCGAGGACGGCGTGGGTCTGGGCCCCGGCGAGCAGTTGCCCGAGCCGGGTCACATGCCCGGCGGCCCGCTCGTGCTCATGGATCTCCCGGCCGAGCGCGAGCAGCTCACCCAGGGAGCCGACCGCGGCGAACCGCTCCCGGTACCGGGCGACCGACCCCTCCGCCCCGTACCGGCAGGCCGCGGCGAGGAGTTCGTCCACCGAGCCGAAGTGGTAGAAGACCAGCGCCTGATTGACCCCGGCCGCCGCCGCGACACTGCGGGCCGAGGTCTTGGCGATGCCCTGCTCGGTGAGGGTGCGCAGAGCGCCCTCCAGCAGCTTGGTCTTGGTCTCCAGGGACTTCCTGGTCTCCGGGGACACCGGTTTCGCGGACGCGGAGTTGGACACGGAATTGGACTCGGACTCGGGGCTCACGCGCGGGCCTCCTCGCGCACCGGCCGCAGCCCGGGGCGGACGCCATGGCGGCGGACGTCGGTGTAGGCGGCGGTGAAGCTGCCCTCGTAGCCGAAGAGCGGTCCGAACCGCCGGTTGACCACCCGCACCCGGATCCGGAACCTCCCGGTGCGTTCGTCGAACGACTCCCGCACCTCCGCGTCGGCGCCGATCAGCGCGGGCACCCGGACGTCCACCGGGCCCTCCCGGAAGCGGTGGACGCCGGACCGGATCAGGAGTGATCCGTCGGGTTCGGCGCGCAGGCGCAGATCGGTGGCGAGGTGCTGATGGGTGCCGAGATAGTCGAGGACGCGGTCGCCGCGCGGGTCCAGCACCATCTGGGCGTCGAAGCGGCGGGGGCGGCCGGGCAGGTCGAATGTGCGCACGAAGGTCACCGTCTCACGGCCGTGGGAGTCGGTGTAGGGCACGTTCTCGATGGTGAAGGGGACCCGGCGGCCCTCGCACGGGACCAGGATGTTGCGGGTGGCGCCGAGCGCGAGGAACGGCCGGACGAAGGCCCCGCCGTGCCAGATCCGGTCCATCACCCCGCGCCCGGTGCACGCCTCTCCGCTGTCCAGCCCGACCGAGAAGCGCCGCCGCAGCTCCGGGTGGAGCCGGTCGAACCCGGCGCCCATGGCGGTACGGAAGATCGAGGCGGGGCGGCCGGTGGCCGGCATGGTCACGGGGTCTCCAGCGTGCGCAGCAGCCGGGGTGCGCGCACCCGGGTCGGCGGGGTGCGCAGACAGCGCCGGGCGGCGGGCGTGCCGACCCGGGGCGGCAGGAACAGCGCCAGGCAGACGGCGGTCAGCAGCAGCACCGGCAGCAGATACGCCAGCGGCGCGGCGAACGGCCCGAGCAGCCGCAGCAACGGCTCCAGCCCCAGCCCGCTCACCGCGCAGGCGACGACCACGACCCGTACGGCGATCTCCGCGAGCCAGTTCAGCAGCGCCCGCTCGGGGGTGATCCCGCGCTCCAGCCAGAGCCGCAGCCGGTCGAAGGACCAGGCCGTGGCCCAGCCCATGAGCGGCCGGAACAGACACCGGTCGGCGAGGGCGCCGGGGCGGCCCCAGCGGGGGCGGTAGTCGTAGCCGGTGAGGAAGCGCACCCCGTCGCCGTCCGGCACGTACCGCCAGTAGCCGCTGCCCTCGGCGAGGAGGGAGAGGGGGTGCGGGGAGGAGAAGCGCAGGGCGGAGGTGCGGGTGCCGTCGGGGCGCTGCCGCTCCCCGGCCGCGACGCCGGTCCCGGCGACGGTCAGGAAGGGCAGGAGCCGGGTGGCGTACCGGAAGCGCTGCGGCTCGCCGTCGGCGCGCGGGAGGTACTCGATCTCCGTGAAGCGCAGGTCCCAGCGTCGGTGCCGGGCGGGTTCCTGGGTGGCCGACCAGAGGGTGTCCAGGTCGGCTCGGACGCGGGTCTCTGTGTAGAGCGCGGTGGGCTTCATGGGCCGTCCCCCACTTCTGCGATGTGAGCGAGTGCTCAAAGCCTGTGGTGACGACGGTAGCGGAATTTGAGCGAGTGCTCAATCGGATGGGCCGAGAAAACCCCGGCCCTGAGGGGCCGGGGTTTCAGAAGGGTTTCAGAGCGTTTCAGAACGCTCGGGGCGGGGTCAGCCGGTGGACAGATGCCGCTCCACGGTCTCCACCTTGGAGGTCAGCCCATCGGTCACACCGGGCCGGATGTCCGCCTTGAGGACCAGGGAGACGCGGGGCGCGCGCTCCTCCACGGCGGCCACGGCCCGCCTGACGACGTCCATGACCTCGTCCCACTCCCCCTCGACCGAGGTGAACATGGCATCGGTACGGTTCGGCAGCCCCGACTCGCGCACCACGCGCACGGCGTCGGCGACGTACTCCCCGACGTCCTCGCCGACCCCCAGGGGCGTCACGGAGAAGGCGACGATCACGCGTTCACGACCCCTTCGTTGCGGGCGCGCGAGGCGATGACCGCGTCCTCGGCCTCCCGCTTCAGCATCCGCTCGGCGAAGAAGCCGCCGAGGGGGAGGACGGAGAGGGCGAAGTAGAGCGCGGCCCGGCCGATCGGCCACTTGGTCCGGTTCCAGGCGTCGGCCCAGAAGAGCACGTACAGGATGAACAGGACGCCGTGGACCGCGCCCATCACGGGCACCGCGTTGAAGTCGGTCGTGCGCTTCAGCACCGAGCAGAGCAGCAGCACGAGGAACGAGATGGCCTCGGGGGCCGAGACCAGGCGGAGGCGGCGCAGCGCGCCGGCGGTCTTGATGTCCACGGGTCACCTTCGTCGTATCGGGGGTATCCGGCGGCGGCCCCTGCGGACCGACGCCTTTGTGAACGGAAGCACAAACGTTCACCATTGTGGCAGGCGGGTGGGGCCGGGTCGGACGGGGGTCGCCGTTCCTCGCGGCGGGCTCGGCGAAGGGCGCGCGGGCGCTCAGCAGGTACGGCGTTCAGCAGGTACGGCGTTCAGCAGGTACGGCGTTCATGGCCGGAGGCACCGACGGGGGTCACGTCCACGTCCCGGAGGACCACCGAGAGCCGGTCGTCCCAGTCGCGGCAGGCGGCGGCGAGACCGGCCGGCTCGTACTCGATGTCGAAGACCCGGTCGTCGTAGGCGCTCGCGTAGGAGCCGCACTCGTCGTACTGGCCGCACTGCTCGGCCACCGCGAAGTCGAAGCCGAGGGCGCGGCCCCGGGACGCCAGCTCGGCCGCGTTCTTCTGGCCGATCGCCAGTCCGGCGGCATGGGCGCGCTCGACCAGCAGCTCGGCGAAGGCGAGATCGTCGGCGGCGCTGAGCAGCCCCTCGGAGCGCAGGTGGGAGTCGAGGTTGTCGGCCTCCACGGCCTGGAAACCGGCGGTGGCGCAGCCGTCCATCCACTCCCCCACGATCTCCGCGAGGCGTTCGCGCTTGGCGGGGGTGGAGACGTCGAGGAGGGCCTCGTCCCAGTCCCGGTCGATGACGAGGCCGCCCTCGCCACCGTCGTTCGGGGAGCGAAGGAGGAGGTCGGGGTGGTGCTCCTGCCACCAGCCGGTGGCGTCGGCCTGCGCCTGGAAGGCGTTGACGTAACAGAGGTTGTAGAGGCCGGGGGCGGGCTTCGCGGACCGGTCGCGGGAGACCGCGCGGACGCCCTCGGGGGGCGGGTAGGCGCCGCCGATCTGGTAGTCGAAGGGCATCCCGGGGGTGGGGAGGGCGACCTCGCCGGAGCGGGGGGAGGCGTGGGTGGACGGGGGCGGGGAGTCGCCGCCGGCCCGGTCGGTGCCGTCGGTGCCGTCGCCGCCGGAGCAGCCGCTGAGGGCGAGCGCCCCGCACAGCGCCAGCACCGTCAGCGCGCGGGGGAGGGCGGGACGGGGACGGTGCGGCATGGGGTGGGGCTCCTCAGCGGGGGCGGGGCGGGGGCGGGGTCACCGTACGGGGCGGAGGCTGGGCCGGGGTCACGTGCCGGGCGGAGGCGGGGGCAGGGTCACGGCGTGGCGCGGGGTCACGCACACGACGGCCCGGCACGACACGGTACTGCCCGGCACCGCTCATGATGCCCGGCGCCACGGGACCGGTGGCACCCGCCCGCCCCGTCGCTCAGTCCGTGCCCAGCGCCTTCCGCAGCACGCCCACGGCCTGGTCGATCGCCGCCTGCGCGGCATGCGTCTCCCGCAGCGCGTTCAGCATCACGAAGTCATGGATGATCCCCTGGTAGCGCACCGCCGTCACCGCCACCCCCGCCGCCCGCAGCCTGTTCGCGTAGGCCTCGCCCTCGTCCCGCAGGACATCCGCCTCACCCGTGATCACCAGAGCCGGCGGCAGCCCCGCCAACTGCTCCAGCGACGCCCGCAACGGCGACGCCGTGACCTCCGCACGCTGCTTCTCATCGGTCGTGTACTGGTCCCAGAACCACCGCATACCGTCCCGCCGCAGGAAGAACCCCTCCGCGAACTGCCGGTAGGACGGCGTGTCGAACGCCGCGTCCGTCACCGGATAGAACAGCACCTGCTGCACCAGATCCAGACCGCCCCGCTCCTTGGCCATCAGCGTCAGCGCGGCGCTCATGTTCCCGCCCACCGAGTCCCCGGCGACAGCGATCCGCCCCGCGTCCAGCCCCCTGGCGGCACCCTCCGCGACCACCCACCGGGCCACCGTCCAGTTCTGCTCGATGGCCACCGGATAACGCGCCTCGGGCGCACGGTCGTACTCCGGGAACACCACCGCGGCACCCGCCCCCACAGCCAGCTCACGCACCAGCCGGTCATGCGTGTGCGCATTGCCGAACACCCACCCCGCACCATGGATGTAGACGATCACCGGCAGCACCCCCGAGACACCCCTCGGCCGCACGATCCGCACCGGAACACTCCCCGTGGGCCCGCCCTCCACCGTGACCCACTCCTCATCCACCTCGGGCTTCGCGATCTCACCCGACTGGACCTCGTCGACCGCCTTGCGGCCGTCCGCCGGAGGAAGCTGGAAGAGGAACGGCGGCGCGCCGGTGGCCTCGGCGAACGCCTTCGCGGCGGGCTCCAGGACGACCGGCCGGGGCTCGGTGGCGGTGGTGTCGGTCATGACGACCTCCTCGGGTCGGTGTGCCGTGGGCCGGACCGTCCGTCCTTGGCCCTGGGGGGCGGCACCCTTCGAAAGTAGCGTGCGACTCAATCGCGCGCAACTTATTGGGGCGCTATAAAATCGAGAGGGACCGAAAAGGTAGAGTGACCGCAGGGCACCCGAGGAGGCAGCCATGACCAGCGAGCAGACGGCCCCGACTCCCGGGGCACCTCCCGGGGCATCTCCCGGGGCACCTCCCGGGGCATCTCCCGGGGCACCCTCCGGGACCACCCCGGCAGGCGGACCCCCGAAGGACCCGAAGGACCCGAAGGACTCCGCCCCGGGTTCCCTCCTCCTCGACGACCAGCTCTGCTTCGCCCTCTACGCCGCCCAGCGCGCGGTGACCGCCCGGTACCGCCCGCTGCTGGAGACCCTTGGGCTGACCTACCCGCAGTACCTGACGATGCTCGTGCTGTGGGACCGGGAGCGGGGCCCGGTGTCGGTACGGGACCTGGGGGCCGCCCTCCAACTGGAGTCGAGCACGCTCTCCCCGCTGCTGAAGCGGCTGGAGGCGAACGGCCTGGTGCGCCGGGAGCGCCGCGCGGACGACGAGCGCTCGGTGGAGATCAGTCTCACACCGGAGGGCGCGCGGCTGCGCGAGCGGGCCGGGGCCGTCCCGCCGGCCATGGGCGACGCGATGGCGCTGACCCCGGAACAGGACGCGACGGCCAAGCAGTTGCTGCGGCTGCTCACGGCGAACGTGGGCCGGGAGGCGGGGACGCCGGAGCGGCCGGAGTCCCGGTAGAGGTACCTGGAGATACCTGGAGGAGTACCTAGGGGACCTTCTCAGGGTCGTTCTCCACCCTTGGGCCCTGTTCGCCGGGGCTCCGCTGGGCGTACCTTCCCCTGCGTGGCGATGTTTCGACTTCAAGGCAGCAAGGTGCTGGCCGTCGAGATGACCGGGGACGCCGTGAAGGCGAAGAACGGTTCGATGGTCGCATACGACGGCCAGATGGCCTTCAAGAAGCTCAGCGGCGGTGGTGAGGGCATCCGGGGCATGGTCACCCGGCGGCTCACCGGTGAGCAGATGACCGTGATGGAGGTGCGCGGCCAGGGCACGGTCTGGTTCGCGGACCGGGCCTCCGAGATCAATCTGGTGAGCCTGCGGGGCGAGACCCTGTACGTGGAGTCCAGCAATCTGCTGGCCACGGACGGCGGGCTGCGCACCGGCACGCAGTTCACCGGGCTGCGCGGCGCGACCCAGGGCAACGGACTGTTCACGACGACGGTCGAGGGCCACGGCATGGCGGCGCTCATGTCGGACGGCCCGGCGGTGCTGCTGCGGGTGAGCCCGCAGTACCCGCTGACGGTGGACCCGGGCGCCTATGTGGCGCACCAGGGGAATCTGCGGCAGTCCTTCCAGTCCGGGGTGACGTTCCGGACGCTGCTCGGCGAGGGCGGCGGCGAGGCGTTCCAGATCCGCTTCGAGGGCGACGGCGTGGTCTACGTCCAGCCCAGCGAGCGGAACACGATCGCGGGGGATGTGTGATGGGCTTCCGGGAGATCAACTCCAAGATGGTCGAGGCGACCGTCGCGCCCGGTCAGCGGCTGTTCAGCCAGCGCGGCGCGATGCTCGGGTACCGCGGCGAGGTGAGCTTCACGCCGAACATCGCGGGCGGGCAGGGCGGCGTGATGTCGATGATCGGCCGCCGGGTGGCGAACGAGGACACCCCGCTGATGACGGTGGAGGGCAGCGGCACGGTCCTGTTCGGGCACGGCGGGCATCACATCCAGGTGATCCAGCTCTCCGGGGACACCCTGTGCGTGGATGCGGACCGGCTGCTCGCCTTCGAGGGCACGCTCCAGCAGGGCACGCTGTTCCTGGGCTCGCAGGGCGGGGTGATGGGCATGGTCCGCGGCCAGGTCAGCGGCCAGGGCCTGTTCACCACGACCCTGAAGGGCCACGGCGCAGTCGCCGTGATGGCGCACGGCGGGGTGTTCGAGATACCGATCACGCCCCAGCGCCCGGTCCATGTCGACCCCCAGGCATATGTGGCGCACCACGGGGACGTGCGCAACAAGCTGTCGACCGCCCTCGGCTGGCGGGACATGGTGGGCCGCGGCTCCGGGGAGGCGTTCCAGTTGGAGCTGAGCGGCAGCGGCGCGGTGTATGTGCAGGCATCGGAGGAGAAGCTGTGAGCGCCTACCCGGGAGCGGGATCGGGAGCGGGATCCGGACCAGGAGCGGGATGGGGTGCCGGAGGGGGTGCCGGATCGGGAGCCGGTCCCGTCGTGCACGACCCGATGACCCTGCCGACCGACGACAACGTGAACGCGTACACCTTCTGCGTGGAGCTGAAGGGCTCCCAGTGGTTTCTGCAGAAGGGGAAGATGATCTCGTACTACGGCTCGATCGACTTCAACGGGATCGGGCACGGCCGGCTCGACCGGCTGGTCCGGACCTCGTTCCATTCGCCTCTGCACGCGGCGGACTGGGTGGTGGCGGAGGGCAACGGCAAGATGCTCCTCGCCGACCGGGCGTTCGATGTGAACTCCTTCGATCTGGAGGAGGGCAATCTGACCATTCGCTCCGGCAATCTGCTCGCTTTTCAGCCAACTCTCGCGCTGAAGCAGTCGATCGTGCCGGGCTTTCTGACCCTCATCGGAACCGGAAAGTTCGTGGCCGCCTCGAACGGCCCGGTGGTCTTCATGGAACCCCCGATCCGGGTCGACCCGCAGGCCCTGGTCGGCTGGGCCGACTGCCCCTCCCCCTGCCATCACTACGACCACGGGTACATGACGGGCCTGATGGGCGGTCTACGTGCGATGACGGGGCTGGGCGGGGCCTCCGGGGAGGAGCACCAGTTCGAGTTCGTGGGCGCCGGAACGGTCCTGCTCCAGTCGTCCGAGACGCTGATGGCCGAGCAGACCACCGGGACGGTCCCGCACCAGGCGGGGGTGCCCGGCGGCGGGGCACACGGAGGGCGCGCACCGCAAGGCGGCGCACCGCGTCTTCCCGGACAGCTAGGGGACCTCCAGCGTCGCTTCGGGCTGTGAGCGGTAGTCTGCGGAGTGTGACATCGAACGCGTGCGCACCGTCACACCACCCTCACTAGTTCGCCTTTCAACTTTTTAGGTAGACTTCATTCATGGAGACGGAGACGGCCACGCGCTGGCTGACCGATGCGGAGCAGTGTGCCTGGCGCACCCATCTGGAGGTCAACAAGCTGTTGGCGTACCAGTTGGAAAAGGACCTGCAACCGTTCGGCCTGACGATGAACGACTACGAGATCCTGGTGAATCTCTCGGAGTCCGAGGAGCTGCGGATGCGGATGAGCGATCTGGCCTCCGCCACGCTCCAGTCCAAGAGCCGCCTCTCGCACCAGATCACGCGGATGGAGAACGCCCAACTGGTCCGGCGGGAGCACTGCGAGTCCGACCGCCGGGGCCTGTTCGCGGTCCTCACCGAACACGGTCTGGAGACCATGCGCAGGGTCGCGCCGCACCATGTGTCGTCGGTGCGCAAGCACTTCATGGATCTGCTCACCCCCGAATCCCTGACCGAGCTGGAGAAGTCCCTCAAGCCGATCGCGGACCACCTCCGCGGCCAGCGCGGACGCCCCTGACCCACCGAACAGCCCGGACCGACGGACCCGCCCGACCACCGGGACCGGGCGGGCTGACGGGACCGAGCAGACCGGGACCGGGTAGACCGCCCGGACGACCGGAACCGGCCAACCGACGGGACCGCCTGAACCACCGGGACCGGGCGAACCCAGGGCTGGGGGCCAGCCCCCACCCCCATCACCCCCACCACCCCCGCCCCCTCACCCCGCAAGCGGCAGCCGCAGCGTGAACCGGGCTCCGCCCGCCGGCCCCGTCCCCACCGTCAGCGTCCCGCCATGGCGTACGGCGACATCCCGGGCGATGGCGAGCCCCAGCCCGGCACCGCCGTCGTCGCGGCTGCGGGCGTCGTCGAGCCGGACGAACCGCTCGAAGATCCGCTCCCGGTCGGCCTCCGGCACCCCGTCCCCGTCGTCGGCGACCTCCACCACCGCCTGATCGCCGTCCCGCCGGACCGAGACCGTCACCTCGCTGCGGGCGTGCCGACGCCCGTTGTCCAGCAGATTGCCCAGCACCCGTTCGAGCTGCCCCCGGGACCCAGCCACCTCCACCGGCCCTCCCACCGAATCTCCCTCCGCTCCTCCCACCGGATCTCCCCCCGCCCCTTCCGCCGTCTCCACCGCCGACCCCCCGGCGGTCGCCGCCACCACCCGCACGCCCTCCCGCCCCGCCGCGGCCTCCCCGACCAGCGCGGCCAGCTCGACCCGCCCGTCGAGCGGCTTCTCCCCCGCGTCCAGCCGGGCGAGCAGCAGCAGATCGGCGGCCAGATGCTGAAGCCGTACGGTGTCCTGCACCGCGCCCGGCACATCCAGCAGTTCCGGATGGGCCTCGCCCACCTCCAACTGGGTGCGGAGCGAGGCGATCGGACTGCGCAGCTCGTGCGAGGCGTCGGCGACGAACCGGCGCTGGCGCTCCACCGATGCCTCCAGCGCGGCCAGCGTCTCATTGGTGGTGGAGGCCAGCCGGGCGATCTCGTCATGGGTCTCCGGCTCCGGCACCCGGCGGGTCAGATCCGCCGAGGCGGTGATCTCCGCCATCTCCCGCCGGATCCCCTCGACCGGCCGGAGCGCCCGCCGGGTCACCAGCCAGGTCACCCCGGCGACGATCCCCAGCAGCAGCGGGAACCCGATCAGCATCACCTTGAGCGCGGTCTCCACCGCGTTCTGCTCGGCGGCCAGCGGGGCGCCCGCGAACACCGTGAAGGTGCCCTGGCCGGGCACGGCGACCTCGACCTCGGCGAACCGGTAGTCCCCCGACTGCCCGTCGATGGTCGCCGAGCCGTTGGACCGCGGCGCCTCGTCGCTGATCTCCCCGGGCCCGAGCACACCGCTGTCGCCACCGTCGTCGTCCCCGGAGCCGTCACCCGAGCCGCCGCCGTCGTCGTCGTCATCGTCGTCACCGGTCGGGGACGGGGCCGGGGTGGGCTCGGGACGGGGCTGCACCTGGTCGGTGGCCGTCCCGCTGATCCGCTCCAGCCCCTCGCTCGCCGCGACCAGGGTGCCGTCCTCGGCCAGCACCTGGGTGGGGGTGCCCTCGTCGTCCAGGCGCAGTTCCCGGTAGGGCAGCCCGCCCGACAGATCGGCGGCGACCTCGCGCGCCGCGCGCTCGGCCTCGGTGCCCGCCTGGTTGGTCAGATTCGCGTACAGCGAGAACAGGACGGCGGCCCCGGCGGCGGCCAGCGCCACCGCGACCACCAGGGTGGCGCCGAGCGTGGCCCGCGCCCGTACGGAGGCGAACACCCGGCTCACCTCGGCACCTCCAGCCGGTACCCGGCCCCGCGGACGGTACGGATCAGCCGCGCGCCCAGCTTCCGCCGCAGCGCGCTCACATACACCTCGACGATGTTCGGATCGCCCTCGTAGGCGAAGTCCCAGACATGCTCCAGGATCTCCGCCTTGGACACGACCTCCCCCCGCCGCAGCAGCAACTGCTCCAGCACGGCGAACTCCTTGGCGGTGAGCGCGATCTCCTCCCCGCCCTCAGCCCCATCCCCCCGCACGACGCGCCGCGCCCCGGTGTCGATGGTCAGATCCCCGAGGACATGCACGGGCGAGGTCCCCTTGGCCTGCCCCCGCCGCCGCAGCAGCGCCCGCACCCGCGCCACGAGCACCACATACGAGAAGGGCTTGGTCAGATAGTCGTCCGCCCCGGTGTCCAGCCCCTCCGCCTCGTCGTACTCCCCGTCCTTCGCGGTGAGCATCAGGATCGGCACGTCGTGCCCGGCGGCCCGCAGGGTGGCGCACACCCGGTAGCCGTTCATGCCGGGCAGCATGATGTCCAGCACGATCAGGTCGTACGGGGTCTCCGTGGCCCGGTGCAGGCCCTCCAGCCCGTCGTGGACCACGTCCACGGCGTACCCCTCCGCCGTCAGGCCCTTGGCCAGGGACAGCGCGAGGCGTTTCTCGTCCTCCACGATCAGCAGCCGCATGCGTACCAGGGTCCCAAACGGAAGCTGAAGTGATCTTCAGGTGCCTTCAGCGTGGCTTCAGGTGACTCCAGGCAGCTTGGTGGACGTCGGAAGGCGACGGAACGGACCGCCGCCACTTACGGGGAGGAACACCCATGAAGCGCAACCTCGTCATCGCCGCGATCACCGTGACGGCCGTCATCGGCGGCGGGACGACCCTGGCGTTCGCCACCGGCGGCGACGGCTCCACCTCACCGTCCCCCTCGTCGTCCACGACGGCGGCCTCCACGGTCACCCTCCCGCCGTCCGAGGACGACGACCGCGAGAACGACGACGATCGCAGGGGCGCGAAGATCACGGCGGCGCAGGCGATCGAGACGGCCCTGAAGGAGCGCCCCGGCACAGCGATCTCGGCGGACCTGGACGCGGAGGACGCCGACGACGACAACGACGATGACAATGACAATGACAATGACAATGACGGCCCGGCAGGCCTGAGCTGGGAGATCGGCATCCTGGGCACCGGCGACACGTCGTACACGGTGTACGTCGACCCGGCGACCGGCCGCGTCCTGGACACCCGCGACGGCCTGGACGACGACGACTCGGACGAGGAGCGCGCGGCCCTGCGGGGCGTCGAGGTGAGCGCGGTGGAGGCGGCGAACGCAGCCGCCGCGAAGGGCTTCGTCACCTCCCTCGACCTGGACGACGACACCGACGACCGCACCCTGAGCTGGGACGTGGAGGTGTCGAACACCACCGACGGCACGGAGTCCGACTGGAACGTGGACACGAAGTCGGCATCGCTGACGGCGGACCGGGACGACACCGACGACACCGACAACGCCGACGACCGCAGCGAGGACTGAGATACGGGGTTGGTCTGAGGTGGTGGTGGGGGGACGGAAGAATCCGCCCCCCCACCACGCCGTACTCATCCCCATCCCACGCCCCCGCACGGGCGGGTGGGTGGGCAAAACCGGTAAAACTCAGCCCCCCATAACCCCCCGCACCAACACATCCGCAGCCCCATAAGGATCCAGCTCCCCCGCCACGATCCGCTCCGCCAGCACCCCCAACCGCCGATCACCGTGCAGATCGGCGATCCTCCCCCGCAGCGCCGTCACGGCGATCGTCTCGACCTCCCCCGCCGCCCGCGCCCGGCGCCTCGCGGCCAGCACCCCCCGCTCCTCCATCCACGCCCGGTGCTTCTCCAGCGCCTCGACGACCTCCTCCACCCCTTCCCCCCGCGAGGCGACCGTCCGGACGATCGGGGGCCGCCAGTCGCCGGGGCCGCGGGACTCGCCGAGGCCGAGCATGTGCTGGAGTTCGCGGGCGGTCGCGTCCGCCCCGTCCCGGTCGGCCTTGTTCACCACGTACACATCGCCGATCTCCAGGATCCCGGCCTTCGCCGCCTGGATCCCGTCGCCCATCCCGGGCGCGAGCAGCACCACCGAGGTGTCGGCCTGCGCGGCGATCTCCACCTCGGACTGGCCGACCCCGACCGTCTCGACCAGGATCACCTCGCAGCCCGCCGCGTCCAGCACCCGGACCGCCTGCGGGGCCGACCGGGCGAGCCCGCCGAGGTGGCCCCGGGTGGCCATGGAGCGGATGTAGACGCCGGGGTCGGAGGCGTGGTCGGACATCCGGATGCGGTCACCGAGCAGCGCTCCGCCGGAGAAGGGCGAGGAGGGATCGACGGCGAGGACCCCGACCCGTTTCCCCCGCCCCCGGTAGGCCGCCACGAGCGCGGAAGTCGATGTCGATTTACCGACACCCGGCGAGCCGGTGATCCCGACGACATACGCCCCGCCGGTGAGCGGGGCGAGCGCCGCCATGACCTCGCGGAGCTGCGGGGACGCCCCCTCCACCAGGGAGATCAGCCGGGCGACGGCCCGGGGCCGGCCTTCCCGGGCCTGGGCCACCAGGGTGGGGACGTCCTGCATCTCGGCTCCGTTCACCACAAACCCATGGAACACAAACCCATGGAACCCAGACCCATGGAACACAGGCCCATGGAACACAGGCCCATGGAACACAAATCCATGGAACCCATACCCGTCAGGGCCGCGCCACCCGCACGATCAGCGCGTCCCCCTGCCCCCCGCCGCCGCACAGCGCCGCCGCCCCGATCCCGCCGCCCCGGCGCTTCAGCTCCAGCGCCAGGTGCAGCACCAGCCGGGCGCCGGACATGCCGATCGGGTGGCCGAGGGCGATGGCACCACCGTTCACATTCACCTTTTCCGAGGACACCCCGAGGTCCTTCATTGACTGGAGGGCGACCGCGGCGAACGCCTCGTTGATCTCGATGAGGTCGAGGTCCTCGACGCCGATGCCCTCCTTCTTCAGGGCGTGGGCGATGGCGTTGGACGGCTGGGACTGGAGGGAGTTGTCGGGTCCCGCCACATTGCCGTGGGCGCCGATCTCGGCGATCCACTCCAGGCCCAGTTCCAGCGCCTTCGCCTTGCTCATCACGACCACGGCGGCGGCGCCGTCGGAGATCTGCGAGGCGGTGCCCGCGGTGATCGTGCCGTCCTTGGTGAAGGCGGGGCGCAGCTTGGCGAGGGTCTCGACGGTGGTGTCGGCGCGGATGCCCTCGTCCTTGCTGAAGAGGACCGGGTCGCCCTTGCGCTGCGGGATCTCCACCGGGGTGATCTCGGCCTCGAAGACACCGTTCTTCTGGGCGGCGGCGGCCCGCTGGTGGCTGAGGGCGGCGATCTCGTCCTGCTCGGCGCGGCCGAGGCCGAGGCGGGTGTTGTGCTTCTCGGTGGACTCGCCCATCGGGATGTTCTCCCAGGGGTCGGTGAGCCCGTCGTACGCCATGGCGTCGAGCATCTCGATCGCCCCGTACTTGTAGCCCTCGCGGGACTTGGGGAGCAGGTGCGGGGCGTTGGTCATGGACTCCTGGCCACCGGCGACGATCACCTCGAACTCACCCGAGCGGATCAACTGGTCGGCGAGGGCGATGGCGTCGAGGCCGGAGAGACAGACCTTGTTGACGGTGAGCGCGGGGACGTTCATCGGGATGCCCGCCCTGACGGCGGCCTGGCGGGCCGGGATCTGCCCGGCGCCCGCGGTGAGCACCTGGCCCATGATCACGTACTGCACCTGGTCGCCGCCGATCCCCGCACGGTCGAGGGCGGCCTTGATCGCGAAGCCGCCGAGGTCGGCTCCGGAGAAGGACTTCAGCGAGCCGAGCAGCCGCCCCATGGGCGTGCGCGCGCCCGCGACGATCACCGAGCCGGTCGTACCGGAATTTCCAGAAGACATGAGCTGCGATCCCCTTTACCGGCCTGAACGGCCCGAGGAGTGAACGAGGGTTTACTTCGAGCGTACTGAGTGGCACTCCGTGCCGTCATCGGGCCGTCGGTGTGATCGCGCGCACGTTGCGTAACCACCGGGGCTTCGCTCCACTGGAAGGATGCTGACACGCATCGACCACATCGGAATCGCCTGTCACGACCTCGACGCGACGGTCGCCTTCTACCGGGCCACCTACGGCTTCGAGGTGTTCCACACCGAGGTCAACGAGGAGCAGGGCGTCCGCGAGGCCATGCTCAGGATCAACGGGACCTCGGACGGCGGCGCCTCCTACCTCCAGCTCCTGGAGCCGATCCGCGAGGACTCCCCGGTCGGGAAGTGGCTCGCGAAGAACGGCGAGGGCGTGCACCACATCGCCTTCGGCACCGCCGACGTGGACGCGGACTCCGCCGCGATCCGCGAGAAGGGCGTCCGGGTCCTGTACGAAGAGCCCCGGCGCGGCTCCATGGGGTCACGGATCACGTTCCTGCATCCCAAGGATTGCCATGGCGTACTGACAGAACTGGTGACTTCGGCGCCTGTTGAGTCACCTGAGCACTGACCCTCGTACATAGGGGCCGGTAGGGTTGGGTGCGGTCGCCGGCGTTTGAGGGGCGATCCGAGTCCTGCCGCCCGCCTGGGACGGCGGGATTCGTGCCGGGGTCCGGGTTTCGGGGGTCGAGCGCCGGGGCAGCAGCCCATGCTCCGCCGTTGATCTGACACCATTCCCCGGGGGCCCCGTCCGCAGGCCGGACGGAGCCCGTACGGAGTACTTGCGACCAGGGGACGGATGGGACCGCGCAGTGCGGGGCTACGAGAGCCAGGAGCGAGAGCCGGCGGCTGACGTCGACCACCTCTCTCGGTTCGAGGCCGAGATGAAGCGGCTGAAGACCGAGCGGGAAAAGGCGATCCAGCACGCCGAGGACCTCGGCTACCAGGTCGAGGTGCTGCGCGCCAAGCTGCACGAGGCGCGGCGCACCATCATGTCCCGGCCGGCCTACGACGGGGCCGATCTCGGCTACCAGGCCGAGCAGATGCTGCGCACCGCGCAGCTTCAGGCCGAGCAGTTGCGCGCCGACGCCGAGCGCGAGCTGAGCCAGGCGCGGGCGCAGACCCAGCGGATCCTCCAGGAGCACGCCGAGCAGGCGGCCCGGCTCCAGGCGGAGCTGCACCAGGAGGCGGTGACCCGGCGCCAGCAGCTCGACCAGGAACTGGCCGAGCGCCGGCAGAACGTCGAGTCGCACGTCAATGAGAACGTGGCGTGGGCCGAGCAGCTCCGGGCCCGCAGCGAGGCGCAGGCCCGCCGGCTGATGGACGAGTCCCGCGCGGAGGCCGACAAGGCGATGGCCGCGGCCCGCGCCGAGGCCGAGCGGCTGACCGGCGAGGCCCGCCACCGGCTGCGCGAGGACGCGGAGGCGACCCGCTCCGAGGCGGAGCAGTTGCTGCGCCGGGCCCGCGCGGACGCGGAGCGGCTGCTGAACGCGGCCTCGACGCAGGCCCAGGAGGCCACCGACCACGCCGAGCAGCTCCGCTCGTCCACGGCCACCGAGTCCGATGCGGCCCGGCGCCGCGCGCAGGAGCTGAGCCGGACCGCCGAGCAGCGGATGACGGAGGCGGACGAGGCGCTGCGCAAGGCGCGGTCCGAGGCGGAGAAGGTGCTCGGCGAGGCCAAGGAGGCCGCCGCCAAGGCACTGTCCGGCGCCGAGTCGACCAATGAGCAGCGCACCCGCACGGCCAAGGAGCAGGTCGCCCGGCTGGTCAGCGAGGCCACCAAGGAGGCCGAGGCGGTCCGCGCGGACGCCGACCAGTCCGTCGAGGACGCCCGCGCGCAGGCCGAGAAGATCGTCGCGGAGGCGTCCGAGAAGGCCCGGACGATCACCGCCGAGGAGAGCGCGACCCAGTTGTCCAAGGCGGCCAAGACCGCCGAGGACGTGCTGAACAAAGCGTCCGAGGAGGCCCAGCAGACCACCCGGGCCGCCGTCGAGGAGGCCGAGCGGATCCGCGGCGAGGCGGAGGCCGAGGCCGACCGGCTGCGCGCCGAGGCGCACGACCTGGCCGAGCAGCTCAAGGGCGCCGCCAAGGACGACACCGAGGAGTACCGGGCCAGGACGGTCGAGCTCCAGGAGGAGGCGCGGCGGCTGCGCGGCGAGGCCGAGCAGTTGCGGACGGACGCGGTCGCCGAGGGCGAGCGGATCCGGTCGGAGGCGCGGCGCGAGGCCGTGGCCCAGATCGAGGAAGCGGCCCGTACGGCCGAGGAGTTGCTGTCCAAGGCCAAGGCGGACGCGGACGAGCTGCGCCAGAGCGCGACGACGGACAGCGAGAAGGTCCGTACCGAGGCCATCGAGCGGGCCACCACCCTGCGCCGGCAGGCCGAGGAGACCCTGGAGCGCACCCGCGCGGAGGCCGAGCGGCACCGCGCGGAGGTCGTCGAGCAGTCCGAGGGCATCAAGGCGGACGCCGAGCGCGCCGCCCGCGAGCTGCACGAGGAGACCGAGCGGGCGATAGAGACCCGCCGCACCCAGGCCGCCGAGGAGCTGTCCCGGCTGCACGCGGAGGCGGAGAGCCGGCTCGCGGCGGCCGAGCAGGCGCTGACCGAGGCCCGCGCGGAGGCGTCGCGGATCCGCCGGGAGGCGGCCGAGGAGTCGGAGCGGCTGCGCGCGGAGGCGGCGGAGCGGATCCGCACCCTCCAGCAGCAGGCCGAGACCGAGGCGGTCCGGCTGCGGGACGAGGCGGCGGCGGACGCGTCGGCGTCCCGGGCCGAGGGCGAGTCCGTCGCCGTACGGCTGCGGTCGGAGGCGGCGGCCGAGGCGGAGCGGCTGAAGGCGGAGGCGCAGGACACCGCGGACCGGGTGCGGGCGGAGGCGCAGGCCGCCGCCGAGCGGCTCGGCACCGAGGCGTCGGAGACGCTGGCCGCCGCGCAGGAGGAGGCCGCCCGGCGCCGCCGCGAGGCCGACGAGCATCTCGGCGCGGCCCGGCAGGACGCGGACCAGGAGCGGGAGCGGGCCCGGGAGCAGAGCGAGGAACTGCTCGCCGCGGCGCGCAAGCGGGTCGAGGAGGCGCAGGCCGAGGCGGTCCGGCTGGTCGAGGAGGCGGACCGGCGGGCCACCGAGATGGTGTCGGCCGCCGATCAGCACGCCCAGCAGGTGCGGGACTCGGTCGCGGGCCTGCACGAGCAGGCGCAGGAGGAGATCGCCGGGCTGCGCTCGGCCGCCGAGCACGCCGCGGACCGTACCCGCCGGGAGGCGGGCGAGGAGTCGGACCGGGTCCGCGCGGACGCCTACGCGGAGCGCGACCGGGCGTCCGAGGACGCGACCCGGGTGCGCCGGGAGGCGACCGAGGAGTCGGAGGCCGCCAAGGCCCTCGCGGAGCGGACGGTCACGGACGCCATCGCGGAGGCGGAGCGGCTGCGCTCGGAGACCGCCGAGCACGCCCAGCGGGTGCGGACCCAGGCGTCGGACACCATCGCGCAGGCCGACCAGGACGCCGCGCGGACCCGGGCGGACGCCCGGGAGGACGCCAACCGGATCCGTTCGGACGCGGCGACGCAGGCGGACACCCTGATCACCGAGGCCCGCAAGGAGGCCGAGCGGCTCACCGCGGAGACCGCCGCCGACACCGACCGGGTGCGCGCGGAGACGACCCGGGCGGCCGACAAGCTGCTCTCGGACGCCGCCGGGGAGGCCGAGCGGCTGCGCGCCGAGGCCGCCGACACGGTGGGCTCCGCACAGCAGCACGCCGAGCGGATCCGGGCCGAGGCCGAGCGGGTCAAGGCGCGGGCCGCCGCCGAGGCGGAGCGGCTGACGTCGGCGGCGCGCGAGGAGGCGGACCGGACACTGGACGGCGCCCGCAAGGACGCCAACAAGCGGCGTTCCGAGGCCGCCGAGCAGGTGGACACCCTCATCACAGAGACCGCGGCCGAGGCGGACAAGCTGCTGACGGAGGCTCAGCAGCAGGCGCAGAAGACCACCGCCGACGCCGAGGCGCAGGCGGACACCATGGTCGGCGCGGCCCGCACCGAGGCCGAGCGGCTGGTCGCGGAGGCCACCGTCGAGGGCAACCAGACGGTGGAGAAGGCCCGTACGGACGCGGACGAGCTGCTGGTCGGTGCGCGCCGGGACGCGACCGCCATAAGGGAGCGCTCGGAGGAGCTGCGGAACCGGATCACCTCGGAGATCGAGGAGTTGCACGAGCGGGCCCGCCGGGAGGCGGCCGAGACGATGAAGTCGACCGGCGACCGCTGCGACGCGCTGATCAAGGCGTCCGAGGAGCAGCTCGGCAAGGCGCAGGCCAAGGCCAAGGAGCTGGTCACGGAGGCCAATTCGGAGGCGGGCAAGGTCCGGATCGCCGCGGTGAAGAAGGCGGAGGGCCTGCTCAAGGAGGCCGAGGCGAAGAAGGCCGCGCTGGTCAAGGAGGCCGAGGAGCTGAAGGCCGAGGCGATCCGGGAGGCCCGGCGGACGGTCGAGGAGGGCCGGCGCGAGCTGGAGGTGCTGGTCCGCCGCCGCGAGGACATCAACGCGGAGATCTCCCGGGTGCAGGATGTGCTGGAGGCACTGGAGTCGTTCGAGGCGCCGGGGGCGGGCAAGGACTCCGTCAAGGCGGGGGCGACGGTCGGGGCACCCCGATCGAGTGGCAAGTCCTCGGACGGGTAGGGCCGCGGCCGGGCGGGACCGGGCGGGGCGGCCCGGTGACCATGATCCAGCGGTGGGTGATCGACGCAGGTGAGTGGGGGCGGTGACACGCCCCCGAACCGGGCATGGGAGAGTGTCGGCGACGGTGCGCGGTCCGGCCGGTCCGCTGCGGACCGTCATATCGGCGCTTGCGCGGGACACCGATTTCCGTGTCTGCTGGGGCCTTTGACCGTGTCTCGGGCAAGTTGTCTGACGGTCAGCCACCCAAAAGGGGTGTCATTCTCCAGATCAAACGCGCATCCGCTCGATGACACACCGCTTCGGCCCCTAGGATTCCCCCTATCACCTCACCGGTCTCATTCGACAGGAACCCCATGAGCGACACTTCCCCCTACGGCTTCGAGCTTGTGCGGCGTGGATACGACCGCGCTCAGGTGGACGAACGTATCTCCAAGCTCGTCTCCGACCGAGACAGCGCTCTCGCCCGCATCACCGCTCTGGAAAAGCGCATCGAGGAACTCCACCTCGAGACGCAGAACGCCCAGGCCCAGGTCAGCGACGCGGAGCCGTCGTACGCCGGGCTCGGCGCCCGCGTCGAGAAGATCCTCCGCCTGGCCGAGGAGGAGGCCAAGGACCTGCGTGAGGAGGCCCGGCGCGCGGCGGAGCAGCACCGCGAGCTGGCCGAGTCCGCCGCCCAGCAGGTGCGCAACGACGCCGAGTCGTTCTCCGCCGAGCGCAAGGCCAAGGCCGAGGACGAGGGCGTCCGGATCGTCGAGAAGGCCAAGAGCGACGCCTCTCAGCTCCGCGCCGAGGCGCAGAAGGACGCGCAGTCCAAGCGGGAGGAGGCCGACGCGCTCTTCGAGGAGACCCGCGCCAAGGCCGCCCAGGCCGCCGCGGACTTCGAGACCAACCTCGCCAAGCGCCGCGAGCAGTCCGAGCGGGACCTGGCGTCCCGTCAGCAGAAGGCGGAGAAGCGTCTCGCGGAGATCGAGCACCGCGCGGAGCAGCTCCGGCTGGAGGCCGAGAAGCTGCGCACCGACGCCGAGCGCCGCGCCCGCCAGACGGTGGAGACCGCGCAGCGCCAGGCCGAGGACATCGTGGCCGACGCCAACGCCAAGGCCGACCGGATCCGTTCGGAATCCGAGCGCGAGCTGGCCGCCCTCACCAACCGGCGTGACTCCATCAACGCGCAGCTCACCAATGTGCGGGAGATGCTGGCGACGCTCACTGGCGCCGCGGTGGCCGCGGCCGGCAGCCCGGCCGAGGACGAGCCGATCTCGCGGGGTGTCCCGGCCCAGCAGTCCCGCTGACACCGGGGCCGGACAACGGCCCGTAAACCGCAGCCGAACACGTGCAAAGCCCTCTGTCGCCCGGGTGGCAGAGGGCTTTGTCACGGTCTAGCGTTGCCGCATGATCGAGCTTGAGGGGCTGACGAAACGGTACGGCGAGAAGGTCGCGGTCCATGACCTCACCTTCCAGGTGCGACCGGGGATCGTCACCGGGTTCCTCGGTCCGAACGGTGCCGGCAAGTCGACGACGATGCGGATGATGCTCGGCCTGGACCGTCCCACGGCGGGCGATGTGCGGATCGACGGACAGCACTACGACCGGCTCAAGGATCCGCTGAAGGCGATCGGCGCGCTGCTGGACGCCAAGGCGATGCACGGCGGGCGCAGCGCCTTCAACCATCTGCTGTGCCTGGCGCAGAGCAACGGCATCCCGCGCTCCCGGGTCACCGAGGTGCTGGACACGGTGGGTCTGACGGCGGTGGCGAGGAAGAAGGCCAAGGGGTTCTCGCTGGGCATGGGACAGCGGCTCGGCATCGCGGGCGCGCTGCTCGGCGATCCGCGGATCCTGATGTTCGACGAGCCGGTGAACGGGCTGGACCCGGAGGGCATCCACTGGATCCGCAATCTGATGAAGTCCCTCGCCGCGCAGGGCCGGACGGTCTTCGTCTCCTCGCATCTGATGAGCGAGATGGCGCTGACCGCCGATCATCTGGTGGTGATCGGGCAGGGCAGGCTGCTGGCGGACACCTCGATGGCGGACTTCATCGCGCAGAACTCGCGCTCCTATGTCCGGATCCGCTCCCCGCACCGCGAGCGGCTGCTCGACCTGCTGCACCACGAGGGGATCACGGTGGTGGAGACGGGCAGCGGGGTGCTGGAGGCCGAGGGCGGCCGGGCGGAGCAGGTCGGTGAGCTGGCCGCGCGCCACCAGATCGTGCTGCACGAGCTGAGCCCGCAGCAGGCATCACTGGAAGAAGCGTTCATGCAGTTGACCGCGGAGTCGGTCGAGTACCACGCACACGACGGTACGGCGGTGACCGGCCCGGCGCCGGTGTCGCAGCAGCAGTGGGGCGAGGGCTGGAACGGCGGTCGCGGCGGCGGCAAGGGGGGTGCGTGATCATGGCGGCGACCCAGGTCATCCGGTCCGAGTGGACCAAGATCCGGTCGGTGGCGTCCACGGTGTGGACCCTGTCCCTCGCCGTGGTGGTCACCGTCGGCCTCGGCATCCTGATCTCCGCGCTGTCCAGGAACGAGTTCGACAATCTCAGCCCGCAGGACCGGCTCGCCTTCGACCCGACCTACATCAGCTTCGCCGGGATGAGCCTGGGCCAGCTCGCGATGATCGTGTTCGGGGTGCTGGTGGTCTCCAACGAGTACTCGACCGGCATGATCCGCACCTCGCTGGCCGCGGTGCCGCAGCGCGGGACCCTGCTGTTCAGCAAGGTCGCGGTGGCCACCGCGCTGGCGCTGGCGGTCGGGATGGTGACCGGCTTCATCACCTTCTTCCTCGGCCAGGCGATGCTCGGCGACCTCAGGGCGTCCCTCGGCGACCCGGGGGTGCTGCGCGCGGTGATCGGCGGCGGTCTCTATATGACGCTGATCGCGATGTTCTCCATGGGGATCGCCGCGATGCTCCGCTCCCCGATGCTCTCGCTGGGCATCCTGATGCCGCTCTTCTTCCTGATCTCCACCATCCTGAGCGCGGTCAGCGCGACCAAGACCGTCGCCCAGTACCTCCCCGACCAGGCCGGCAGCAAGATCATGCGGGTGGTCACGCCGGTGAACGACGACACCCCCTACGGCCCCTGGGGCGGGCTCGCGATCATGGTGGCGTGGGTGGTGGCGGCGCTGCTGGGCGGCTATCTGCTGCTCAAGCGGCGGGACGCGTAGCGGAGGGGCGTGGCGGGGGGCGCCTGCGGAGGGGCTGCGGGAGGCGCCTGCGGGGGGCACGGGGGGTGTGCAGGAGGGGTGCCGGCGGGGACGGTTCGTTTGATCGTGGACCGACACCGAGCCGTAACGTTTTGCAGCGGCTTGGCCGGAACCGTCAGCACCTCGATATCCTCCTAACCCTTACGGGGGCGTATGCCCTGCTGTCCTGATCCTTTCGATGGGTGCGGAGCATGATCGAAGCAGTCGGCCTGACCAAGCGCTACGGCGACAAGACCGCTGTGTACAACTTGTCCTTCCAGGTCCGTCCGGGCGTGGTCACCGGATTCCTCGGGCCCAACGGCTCCGGCAAGTCCACGACCATGCGCATGATCCTCGGCCTGGACAACCCCACCGCGGGCCAGGTCACCATCGGCGGCCACCCCTACCGCAGGCTGCCCAACGCGCCCCGGCAGGTCGGCGCCCTGCTGGACGCCAAGGCAGTGCACGGCGGGCGCTCGGCCCGCAATCATCTGCTGAGCCTCGCCCAGCTCTCCGGCATCCCGGCCCGCCGGGTCGACGAGGTGCTCGGCGTGGTCGGCCTCCAGGATGTGGCCCGGCGGCGTTCCAAGGGCTTCTCCCTGGGCATGGGCCAGCGCCTGGGCATCGCCGGGGCCCTGCTCGGCGACCCGCAGGTGCTGCTCTTCGACGAGCCGGTCAACGGCCTCGACCCCGAGGGCATCCTCTGGGTCCGCAATCTGATGAAGTCGCTCGCCGCCGAGGGCCGGACGGTCTTCGTCTCCTCGCATCTGATGAGCGAGATGGCGCTGACCGCCGAGCACCTCATCGTGATCGGGCGCGGACAGCTCCTCGCCGATATGAGCGTGCGGGACTTCATCGCCGCGAACTCGGCCGGCTTCGCCCGGGTCCGCACCCCCGACACCGATCCCCAGCTCCGCGAGAAGCTGGCCACCGCGCTGGCCGAGGCGGGCGGCCAGGTGCTGCCAGAGCAGGACGGGGCGCTGCGGGTGATGGGGCTGCCGCTGCCGCGAATCAGCGACATCGCCCACGACAGCGACGTCCGGCTGTGGGAGCTGTCCCCGCACCAGGCGTCGCTGGAGGAGGCGTACATGCGGATGACGGCCAACGCCGTCGACTACCGCTCCACCACCGATCAGAAGTCCGGGCTCCAGCAGCCGCTGCCGCCGGGCACCCAGCCGCCCGTCCCGGTCCCGGGCCAGGGCCAGGCGGGCTGGTACGCGCCCCCGCCGCCACAGCAGGGCGGCGGGCAGCCCTTCGCCCCGCAGCCGCCGCAGGGCGCCGCCAACCCGTACCTCCAGCCCGGAGCGGCCCCCGCCCCGGGCCCGTACGGCGACCGGCCCCCGGCCCCGCAGCCGCCCCAGGCCCCCGCCCCGGCGGCACCTGCCCCGGCGGCCCCCGCCGCGCCCCCGGCCCCCGCAGCCGCCCCGGCGGCGCCCACCGCCCCCGCCGCCCCCGCCGCCGACTCCACGAAGCCCGAGGACGCCCGATGAGTACGCCCCAGCCCTACCCGCCGCAGGCCGCGCCGCCCCAGTGGCAGGCGCAGGCGCCCGGATCCGCGTACCCGGGCTACACCTCGCCGATCCCGGTGGTGCGGACGCATCTCGGGCACGCGCTCGCCTCGGAGTGGACGAAGATCAAGTCGGTCCGCTCCACGATGTGGACGCTCGGCGTCTTCGTGCTGCTGGTCGTCGGCATCGGCCTGCTGGTCGGCCTCCTGGTCAGCGCCAACACCAATCCCGGTGACATGGGCTCCGAGAGCGCGCTGACCCTCGGCTTCTTCGGGCTGCTGCTCGGCTCGATGTGCCTGATCACCCTGGGCGTGCTGACCACGGCCTCCGAGTACGGCACCGGCATGGTCCGCACGACGATGACCGCGTGCCCCACCCGGGGGCGGGTGCTGGCGGCGAAGTCGATCGTGTTCTTCACGCTCGCCTTCACCGTGACGCTGATCTCGTCCGCTTTCGTGGCCGTCGTCCAGACCGCGCTGCTGCCGGACGCCCGTGAGCCCTCGGGCGGGGAGTGGCTGAAGGCGACCGTCGGCATCTCGCTCTATCTGGCGCTGCTCGGACTGCTGTCGCTGATCATCGGCTCGATCATCCGGCACTCGGCGGGCGCCATCACCATCATGATCGCCGCCGTGCTGGCACCCCTGGTGATCGCCCTGTTCATGTTCGCGTCGTCGCTCCAGGGGGTGCGGGACGCGCTGTTCGAGTACTCGATCCCCAACCAGATGTCGATCTTCTACGCCGCCTCGCTCAGCGAGACCGGCCCGTCCGGCTGGGACCCGCTGTGGATCATCCTCGGCGTCACGGCCGCCGCCTACGCGGGGGCGTTCGCGCTGCTGCACAAGCGGGACGTGTGAGCCCACCCCCGAGAAGGGGGGCGGTCAGAACTTCGGCGCGTTACGGGACCGCTGCACCCGCGAGGTGCGGCGGTCCCGCGCGTTCCAGCACGCCTTGTGCCAGTGGCGGCGCTCGTCCACCCCCGAGTGCTGCGGCCAGGCCACCACATGCGGGACCCCGTCCGGGATCGACTGGTCGCACCCGGGGCAGCGGTACGCCTTGCCCTGCGCGCTCGCCCCGGCCACATGCCGGACGTTCCACTCCTCGCCCTGCCAGTCGGCCGAGGACTGCCAGCCCCCGTACCGCCCTGGGCCGTCGTCCTCGGGGCTGCGGCCGGCGGGGTCGGCCCCCATCGGGCCCTTGGCACGGTTGCGACGCGGGGACACGGAACACCTCTCGGGTCTATACAGGAAGCACGGTCCGTCTCCAGCGTACGCGGCACGGACCCGGGTACGCGGAACACGAAGGCCCCGCACGTCCCCCGCCGAACCGGCAACTCCCCCGCCGAATCCGCACGTCCACCGGAGAATCCGCACGTCCCTCGCCGGATCCACGCATTCTCCCGACTATCCGCAAATCTCTTCGCCGAGCCGTGACCTCGGCACGTGTCAGACGGTTATGCCGGGTGGGGGAGCTCCGCGTCGGAGCCGAGGAAGCAGGAAGACAATGCGCGTTGGAACATTCGTGTTGGCGGCCCAGTTCCCGGGTCAGGGCCAGGGGGAGGCGCTGCACCGCGCGGTCCGCTCGGCCGAGGTCGCCGAGGAGTCCGGCCTCGACTCCGTCTGGCTCGCCGAACACCACTTCGTGCCGTACGGGGTCTGCCCGTCGGCGATCACCCTGGCGGCCCTGCTGCTCGGCCGTACCCACCGCATCCGGGTGGGTACGGCGGTCAGCGTGCTGCCCACCACCCACCCCGTCACCCTCGGCGAGCAGGCCGCGCTGCTGCATCTGACGAGCGGCGGCCGGTTCTCGCTGGGCGTCGGACGCGGCGGACCCTGGGTCGATCTGGAGGTCTTCGGCGGTGGCGTCGGGGCCTACGAGCAGGGGTACCCGGAATCACTCGATCTGCTGGCCCGCTGGCTGCGCGAGCCGTCCGTCGGCGCGGCCGGCGAGCGGTACGCCTTCCGTGAGGTGCCCGTCGTCCCCAGACCGTCCGAGGCGCTGTCGGGCGCGCCGGGGCCGGAGCTGCTGGTGGCGTGCACCTCGCCGGGGAGCGTGCGGATGGCGGCGGAGCGGGGTCTGCCGATGCTGCTCGGCATGCACATCGGGGACGAGGAGAAGGCCGAGATGGTGACCCACTGGCGCAGTTGCGCACGGGCCGCCGGACACGGCGAGCGGGAGGTGCTGGACGCCGCCCATGTCTCCGCGGGCGTCTGCCAGATCGCCGACCGGCGCACGGCCGCCGAGGAGGCGCTGCTGAAGGCGATGCCGGGCTGGCTCAAGCAGGGGCTCGACGCCCATATGACGGTGGACGGGCGGGAGCGCCGGATGCGCGACCCCCTGGCGTACACCGAACTGCTCTGCGGGCTGCACCCGGTGGGCACCCCGCGGCTGTGCGCCGACCGCCTCGCGGCGACCGGTGAGCGTACGGGCATCTCCCGCTTCGCCCTGTTGGTCGAGGGCTCGGGAGACCTGGCGGCCACCGAGGAGAACGTACGGCGGCTGGGTACGGAGGTGCTGGCGCAGCTCCGCTGAGCGGGCGGGCGCGCCGGGTGGCGCCGCGGAGGCTTGCCGCTCCGTTACGTATCGCACCTCCCGTGTACGGAGCGGCAAGCCGGGCGGCAGGCCGCCTCAGCAGTCCCGGAGTTCCGGGGACTGGTTCAGCAACTGACCACGGATCGAAGTGAAACGGGCGAGCCTCTCGTCCGCCGAGTCGTCCAGCGGGAACACCGCCACCCGGTGGCAGTTCTGGAAGGCCAGCCGCACCCCGAAGTGCCGCTGAAGCGCACCACGGATCGCGTCACTCGCGAGCGCACGCAGGAGCTGCCCGCGTGCCTGCTCGTCCGGCGGGGGCGTCTGGTTGTCGGCGAAGGGACCGCCGTCCACCTTTAGCTGGGCCACCAGGGAGCTGATCATCTCCCATGCGTAGGGCAGGGAGGTCCGGACGCAGTCGACGAAGGCTGCTTCGTCGACCTCGCCTCGCTCGGCCTGTTCGAGTAGGGCCGGTGAGACGTCGAGCGACATGGGTTCTCCTCTCGCACCCCCGAACAACAGGGGTTGCCGGACAGAAAAGGGAGTACGCGACTTCGAACACGGTGCGTACACGGATCGCGACCTCCCGTTCATACGGTAGGCAACTGTTGCAGGCCGCACCAGGAGAACAGGCACACCTGGTGGACGCTTTACGCGCACAATCGGCCACGGACGAACAGGAGTGATCCGACAGAACTCGGGCAGCCTCCCGGGGGCTCCGGGACGGAAGAGACGGGTGCGCCGCGGGCGAATCGCGCGGACCCGTGCGGGTCGAGTAGCGTTGCCGACCATGCGTCTCGTCATCGCCCGCTGCTCGGTCGACTACGCCGGCCGGCTCACCGCCCATCTGCCCACCGCCCCCCGTCTGATCCTGGTGAAGGCGGACGGCAGCGTCTCCATCCACGCGGACGACCGCGCCTACAAGCCGCTCAACTGGATGTCACCGCCGTGCACGCTCAAGGAGGGCAGCGGCGAGGAGGACGGCGTCTGGACGGTCGTCAACAAGGCGGGCGAGAAGCTGATCATCACCATGGAGGAGGTCCTCCATGACTCGTCGCACGAACTCGGCGTCGACCCGGGCCTGATCAAGGATGGCGTGGAAGCGCACCTCCAGGAACTCCTCGCCGACCGGATCGAGACCCTCGGCGACGGTTACACGTTGATCCGGCGTGAATACATGACCGCGATCGGCCCGGTCGACATCCTGTGCCGGGACGCCGACGGGCAGACGGTCGCCGTGGAGATCAAGCGGCGCGGCGAGATCGACGGCGTCGAGCAGTTGACCCGCTATCTCGAACTCCTCAACCGCGATCCCCATCTCGCCCCGGTCCGCGGCGTCTTCGCCGCCCAGGAGATCAAGCCCCAGGCCCGCGTCCTCGCGACCGACCGGGGCATCGGCTGCCAGGTACTGGACTACGACGCCCTGCGCGGCATCGAGGACGACAAGCTGCGGCTGTTCTAGGGCGTCCCGAGACGCACCGGGACGATCCGCAGGACAGGCCCCGGCGCCTCCCGGCCCCCGCTCACACCATCGGCGCCCCTTCTCCCCCGGCGGGAGGGAAGGGGCGCCGATGTGCTGCCGCTGGACTCAGATGCCGGTGAGCGGGGTGTCCGAGGCGTCCGGGGTGGTGCCGGGTTCGCCGCTCGCCGTGCCGGAGGCGCTCGGCGCCGGGCCGCTCGCCGAGGCCGAACCGGTGCCGGTGGCGGTCGGGGTGGGGGTGTCGGTCGGCGGCTCGGAGCTGTCCGTGGGGCTCGGCGACCCGGAGCCGGTGCCCGAGTCGGTGGGCGTCGGGGTCGGTGAGGTGGGCGTCGAGGGGTTCGGGGACGTCGGCGTCGATGTCGACGGCTTCGGTGAGGTCCGGCTCGGGGTCGGCGACGGACCGCCGCTGCCCTGGGTGCCGCTCGGCCGGTCCGAGGGCGCGCCCGCGCCGCCGGTGCCGGTGGCCGCCGGGGTGGGGTCGTCGGCGGTGCCCGGGGTGCCGTCGGGGCCGGGGTCGGTGGGGCGGGTGGTGCCGGGGCCGTCGTCGGCGGGGTCGTCGGCGCCCAGGTTGTCGTCACCGACGCCCTGGCTCGCCGAGGGGTTGACGCCCACCTGGTCGCCCGGGGGCTCGCCCTCGCTGCTGGAGGTGGCGCCCAGGGTGACGACCGTACCCAGCACGGCCGCCAGCAGGGCGCCCGCGCCCGCCGCGACCAGATTGCGGCGGGCGAAGCCCCGCAGACCACCGAGGGCCGCTCGGGGCGGGGCCGCCGGGCCGATCCGGTGGGTCACCAGCGTGCCGTCGTCCAGCCGCTGGAGCGGGGGGAACTCGGCGAGCGAGCCCTGCACCCCGCCGAGCGGGACCGGCTCCTCGGTACGGGCGTCCGCGCCCTCCCCGGCGGCGGCGCCCAGCGCCGGGAAGCCCACCCCCGGTGTGGTGCCCGCGCGGTCGTCGACGAGGGCCAGCGCCCGGCGTCCGGCGACCGTGCCGCGCTTGTCGGCGAGGGCTGCGCGCAGCCCGATGGACGTCTCCAGCTCGGTGCGGGCCCGCTCCAGTCGGGCGCCGCACAGCGCCAGCACCCCCAACTCATGGTGGAAGTAGGACTGTTCCGCGACCTCGCCGGAGAGCCGGGCCGCCTCGCCACCGGCCCGCAGCGCCCGCTCCCAGGCGCTCCAGTGCAGTCCGGCCGCGAAGGCGGGGGCCGCGATGCGGGCCAGATGGACCGCCGGGCTCTCCTCGCCCTCGGGGGGCGCCACGGTCGCCGGCACCAGCACGGCCAGCGCCGCGAGCACCGCGTCGGCCTCGGCGCAGACCCGCTCCGGGGTCACCGAGGGGTGCCCGGCCCACCAGGCGTAGTGCTGGGCGGCCAGATGGGCGTCGCCGTCGAGGTCGTCGGCGTACCCGGCGGCCTCCAGTTGGGTCAGCACCCCGGCCGCGAGGCGGTAGCGGGAGCCCGCCGGGGAGACCAGCGCGCTGCCGAGCAGCTCGCCGAGGGCGGCGTCGGCGTGGGTGTCGCCGACCAGGGCCGGCAGATGCGCCTGGTGCGGCACCTCACCGCCGAGCGCCACGGCGAACCGCAGGGTGGCGCGGGCCGAGGGGCTCAGCCGGGAGGCGAGCAGCGCGGCGGGCGCGGCACCCTCACCGAGCGAGGGCAGGGGTATGTCGTCGTGGACCGGGTCGCCGGGGTGCGCGTCGAAGGGCGCGTCGACGGGGAGTTCGGGCAGCTCGGGCAGTTCCTGGAAGACGCCGACCTCGTCGAGGGCCTCGGCGCCCGCCCGGAGCCGGTCGCGCTGCCGCAGCAGGGCCCCGGCCTGCACGAACCGCAGCGGCAGTCCCTCCGACTCGAACCACAGGTCGCCCGCCCAGTTGGCCTCCTCCTCGGTGAGCCCCCGGCCTGCGGCGCGGGCCAGCAGATCCAGCCCCTGGGCCCGGTCGAGCCCGCCTAGGACGACCTCCTCGACGGCG
Organism: Streptomyces sp. NPDC093252; assembly: GCF_040683675.1. NCBI lineage: Bacteria > Bacillati > Actinomycetota > Actinomycetes > Kitasatosporales > Streptomycetaceae > Streptomyces > Streptomyces sp. NPDC093252. The sequence goes on from NZ_JBFBEM010000016.1 coordinate 81,518, forward strand.
GAGTCGGCGCCGGGCACGGGGGTGTCCGGGGTCGCGGCGAGCACGAAGGCGCACTCGGGGGTGGCGTCGAGGAGTTCGTCCAGGGCGGCGCCGCCGAACTCGATGTCGTCGACGACCACCACCGCGCCCACCTCGGCGAGCAGCGCGCGCAGTTCCTCGCCCTCGGGGCGGTACCGGGGCACCGCGTGGACGGCGTAGAAGAGGTCGTGGAGCAGATCGGCGGGGCCCCGGCCGATGCCGCTGAGCCGGACCACGCCGTCGGGGGCGAGATCGGCGCAGTCCTCGGCGACCAGGTCGAGCAGCCGGGTGCGGCCGGAGCCGCCGGGTCCGGTGAGCCGTACCGAACGGCCGCGGGCGAGCAGCCGGACCAGCCGCTCGCGCTCCTCCTGACGGCCCAGCAGCGGCAGCGGCTGCGGGGCGGGTCCGGGTGGTACGGGCGGGGCGGTGGCGCGGGCCGCCTCGGCGCGGGCGGCCGGGCCCTGCTTCACGGGACGGACCGGGCGCTCGCCGGGCGGGCAGATCTCGATCTCGCTGCCGTCGACGGGATTGACGGTGAGCAGCAGATCACCGGTGACGACCTGCACGGTACGGGCCGGCGCGGGTGTGTGCGGGCCGAAGTCCTGGGTGAGGGGGTCCCGGGGCGGACGCGGACGCGGCGCGTCGCCGTCGCCCTCGTGGCCGTACTCCTCGGGTCCCCGGTCGATCGGGTCCATCGGTTTCAAGCCCCCCAAAAGCGTCGTGTGGCGTGGGCCCCTCCCGGCCTGTCGCACACTGCGCTGTCGCTGCTGGTCCGGTGCCCGCTTCAGGGTGTCGGACGGCGGGCAACCGAACCGTAAACCTTGGCCCAGTATCTACGACAGCCCGGGGTGCCGGGCCGTCCGACAGGTCACGGTCTCGTGAGAATTGCGCGCGTCGAGCGGATTTCCACAGCTCACGCACACCCCGTCAGAACCCCGTTCACACCCCGGACCGCCGCCCCCCGGGTCACACCCGGGGCAGTGACTCCACGCCGAGGCCGCCCTCGACGGCGAGGATCCGGTGCAGCCGGGTGGCGACCAGCAGGCGCTGCATCTGCGGCGGCACCCCGCGCAGCACCAGCCGCCGGCCGCAGCGCCCGGCCCGCCGGTGCGCCCCCATGATCACCCCGAGTCCGGTGGCGTCCCAGGAGTCCAGCTCGGACAGATCCAGGACCAGATCGCCGACGCCGTCGTCGACCGCCGTGTGCAGGGCCGTACGGGCGTCCGCCGCGCTGCGGACGTCGAGGCGGCCCCCGACGACCAGCTCGACGTGGTCGCCCCTGATGTGCATATGCGCTCCCCGTGCTGCGTGTGTGGTGCTCCGCGGTGGTGATGTCCGTCGACGCAACCTCTGACTGCGCCGGATGCCCCCAGGTTGCCGTCTGTAAGCGAACCGATACCGAATTCACCCCGAGGTGTGATGCCCACGAGGTTTGTGCGGCCGATCGGCCGTCATTCGGGCTCAGTGGCTGTAGAAGCCCTGCCCGCTCCCGCGCCCGATGTCACCGGCGTCCACCATCCGGCGCATCGGCTCCGCGCGGTTGCGCGCCCCTGTGCGACTCCCCTGATACGCGCTGTCGTTGTGTCCCTGGCCGGACCTTAGCGGCCCGGGGGCCGTGTGTGACCGCTAAGTAACGCGCGTCACGTCTCACATGACGGACATCACACCGAGGGGAGTAACTACGCTGGACCCATGGTCAATCTGACGCGTATCTACACGAGGACCGGCGACAAGGGCACCACGAATCTGGGCGACATGAGCCGGGTCCCGAAGACCGATCCGCGGATCGCCGCGTACGCGGACGCCAACGAGGCGAACGCGGCCATCGGTACGGCGCTCGCGCTCGGCGGTCTGGACGAGGCGGTCGCGGCGGTCCTCACCCGCGTCCAGAACGACCTGTTCGATGTCGGCGCGGATCTGTCGACGCCGGTGGTGGAGAAGCCGGAGTTCCCGCCGCTGCGGGTCGAGCAGTTCTACATCGACCGGCTGGAGGCGGACTGCGACCGTTTCAACGAGCAGTTGGCGAAGTTGCGGTCGTTCATCCTGCCGGGCGGCACGGCGGGCGCGGCGCTGCTGCACCAGGCGTGCACGGTGGTGCGGCGGGCGGAGCGGTCGACGTGGGCGGCGCTGGAGCGGTACGGGGAGACGATGAATCCGCTGACCGCGACGTATCTCAACCGGTTGTCGGATCTGCTTTTTATTCTGGCCCGGGTGGCGAATGGGGAGCGGGGGGATGTGTTGTGGGTGCCGGGGGGTGAGCGGTAGCGGCGGGTGGGTGCCGCTTGGTGGCGGGGTGCGGGTTGTGGGTGGCTGGTCGCGCAGTTCCTCCCCCAGAGGGGGTACCCCCAGCGCCCCTTCAGGGGCGGTGCTCCAACTGTTTCTCTTCTTGCTCGGGGGCCTTTGAGGGCCAGATGGTGTAGGTGAGGGCTATGAGGCCGTGGATGCCCGCTCCTCTCAGGGCCACCCACTGGAAGGCCCTCAGGGACGAGGTGTCGCCCTCCCCCACGTACCAGATCGCGGCCTGGAGCAGCGCGCAGGCGACCGCCGCCGCGAGGAGCGTACGGAGCCACAGGCGGCCCTCGTGGGCGGCGCGGGCCCTGCCGTGGCGCGGGGGCCTGGGCGGGGGCGGTGCGCCGCCGAAGCGGTGGGCGGCATGGCCGTCGAGCCACTTGATCGTGTAGTGGCCGTACGCGACCGTGAAGCCGATGTAGAGGGCCGCGAGGCCGTGTTTCCAGCTCGGCTCGGCGCCGTTCCTCAGGTCGATCGCCGTCACGACGAACAGCACGACCTCCAGCAGCGGCTCGCACAGCAGCAGCACCACGCTGGTGCGCTGCCACTTCAGCAGATAGCGGGCGGCCAGCCCCAGGGCCAGCAGGACCCAGAACCCGACCTCGCAGGCGATGATCAGGGCGACGATCACGGGGTGCTCCCTTCCTTCTCCCACAAGGCTCCCGGCGGGGCGGGGCCGACGCGTCGTCGCCGGTGAGGAAGTGGCGGTACATCGAAAGATGCAGTCGGGGACCGTTCCCCGGGATCAGGCGTCCGGGCGTCCGGCCGTGTTGGATGGGGGTATGGCCGCACGTCCGTCCCGTCTGCCCCGCCCGCACCCCTTCGACGTCCGTATCGCGCTCGGCGGGCTGATCGGCGGGGCCGCGCTGGTGGCCGTCGGGCTCGGGGTGCGCCCCGAGGGCGGTCTGGGCGTGCTGGTCGACGGGCCGTGGCCGGTGCTGGTGCCGCTGGCGGTGATGGCGGGCTGCGAGGTGCTGCGCCGGACCGCGCCCGCCGTGGCGCTGCCGCTGGCGACCGTCGCGCTGGTGCTGGACCAGTTCACGCAGGGCAGCCTGGTCACCATCGTGATGTTCACGGATGTGATGTACGCGGCCGTGCTGTACGGCACGCCCGCCGCCGCCCGGCGCATCCCCTGGATCACCGGCATGCTCTCGGTGCTGGCCACCGTCGTGCCGTTCGCCCTGTGGCGGACGCCGGAGACCCTGCTGATCGGCGTCGCCACCGGCATCGTCGCCTTCGCGCCCGCGTCCACCGGGCTGATCGTGCGCAATCACCGCGAGGCCGCCGACGCCGCCCGGCTGCGGGCGGAGCAGACCGCGCTGCTGGCCGAGATGGACCGGCGGCAGGCGGTGATCGCCGAGCGCGCCCGGATGGCCCGGGAGCTGCACGACATGGTCGCCAACCATCTCTCCGCCATCGCCATCCACTCCAGCGCCGCCCTCTCCCTCGGCGACGACCAGACCTCCCGGGACGCCCTCGCGGTGATCCGGGAGAACAGCGTGGAGGGCCTCGCCGAGATGCGGCGGCTGATCGGCATCCTGCGCGACGACAGCGGTGACCGGGAACCGGCGGCGGCGCCCACCCTCGACGGGCTCGACGCCCTGGTGGAGAGCGCCCGCGCCAACGGCCTGGCGGTGACGCTGGACGCCGACTGCGGCGAGGGACTGCCCGCGCCGGTCGGGATGGCCGCGTACCGGATCGTCCAGGAGTCGCTGACCAACGCGCTCAAGCACGCGGGGCCGGGGACGGTCACCGTGGCGGTGGTGCGGCGCAGGGACTCCCTGGCGGTCACCGTGAGCAGTCCCTGCGGCGACCGGGACGGGCCGCGCGCACCGGGGTCCGGGGCCGGGCTGGTGGGGATGCGGGAGCGGGCCACCCTGCTGCACGGCACCTTCGAGGCCGGCCCGGAGGAGTCCGGGGACCCGGCGCGGCGCACGTTCTGGACCGTCCGGGCGTCGCTGCCCGTGGCCGAGGGGGAGTCGGAATGAACCCGTCCGCAGTGGGTGAGGGCGCCCGGGTGATCCGGGTGCTGGTCGCCGAGGACCAGTCCGCGGTACGGGCCGGGCTGGTGCTGATCCTGCGCAGCGCGCCCGACATCGAGGTGATCGGAGAGGCGGCGGACGGCGAGCAGGCGGTGGCGCTGGCCCGGGAACTGCGGCCGGATCTGGTGCTGATGGACATTCAGATGCCCCGGCTGGACGGGGTGTCGGCGACCCGGACGGTGGTCGCGGAGGGCCTCGCGGACGTCCTGGTGCTGACCACCTTCGATCTGGACGAGTATGTCTTCGGGGCGCTGCGGGCGGGCGCCTCGGGGTTTCTGCTGAAGAACACCGACGCCCGGGATCTGCTGACGGCGGTCCGTACGGTGGCGCGCGGCGAGGGACTGATCGCCCCGGCGGTGACGCGGCGGCTGATCGCCGAGTTCGGGGCGAGGCCGGAGAAGCGGCCGGGTACCGATCCGGCCGTGCTGGAGGTGCTCACCCGGCGGGAGCGCGAGGTGCTGTCCTGTCTCGGCGAGGGGCTGTCCAACGCGGACATCGCGGCCCGGCTGGACATGGCGGAGGCGACGGTGAAGACGCACGTCAGCCGCTTGCTGGGGAAGCTGGAGCTGCGCAGCCGGGTGCAAGCGGCGGTACTGGCGCAGGAGTTGGGTATCTAGCCGACGGGGGCGCCCCGGCGGCCGTGCCGCATTGAACAACCTCCTTGGGCAATGGTCCAGACCTATTGACCGGTGGTCCAGACCTTTCTATTCTCGCGTCACTACGCCATGCCCATGGCAAGGCGTCACACCCCTGACAACTCCCAAGGAGGCGCTTCGCAATGCGCTTCAGACACAAAGCGGTCGCGGCGCTCACCACGCTGCTGCTCCCGCTCGCGGGGCTGGTCGGACTCGCCACGCCCGCCCAGGCCGCCACCTCGGCGACCGCCACCTTCACCAAGCCCCAGGACTGGGGCACCGGCTTCACCGGTCAGTGGACCGTCAAGAACACCGGCACCACCACCATCAGCTCCTGGACGGTGGAGTGGGACTACCCCAGCGGCACCCGGGTCGGCTCCGGCTGGGACGCCACCATCACCAGCACCGGTGACCACTGGACCGCCAAGAACCTGGGCTGGAACGGGACTCTCGCCCCCGGCGCCTCGGTCACCTTCGGCTACAACGGCACCGGCTCCGGCGCGCCCGCCAACTGTAAGCTCAACGGCGGCAACTGCGACGGCACCACGGTCCCCGGCGACAACCCCCCGACCGCGCCGGGCACCCCCACCGCCTCCGCGATCACCAACACCTCGGTGAAGCTGGACTGGACCGCCGCCACCGACGACAACGGCGTCAAGAACTACGACGTCCTGCGCGGCTCCACGGTGGTCGCCACGGTGACCGGCACCACCTACACCAACACCGGTCTCACCGCGGGTACGGACTACTCGTACTCGATCCAGGCCCGGGACACCGCCGACCAGACCGGCCCGGTCAGCGGCTCGGTCGCGGTCCGCACCACCGGCGGTGACCCGCCCCCGCCGCCCGGCAAGACCAACCTCGGGTACTTCGCGGAGTGGGGCGTCTACGCCCGCAACTACCACGCCAAGAACCTGGACACCTCGGGCTCCGCGGCCAAGATGACGCACATCAACTACTCCTTTGGCAATGTCCAGGGTGGTAAGTGCACGATGGGCGACTCCTACGCCGCCATCGAGAAGTCGTACACGGCCGACCAGTCCGTCTCCGGTGTCGCCGACACCTGGGACCAGCCGCTGCGGGGCAACTTCAACCAGCTCCGTCAGCTCAAGGCCAAGTACCCGCACCTGAAGATCCTGTGGTCGTTCGGCGGCTGGACCTGGTCCGGCGGCTTCACCCAGGCCGTGCAGAACCCCACCGCGTTCGCCGAGTCCTGCTACGCGCTGGTCGAGGACCCGCGCTGGGCCGATGTCTTCGACGGCATCGACCTGGACTGGGAGTACCCGAACGCCTGCGGCCTGACCTGCGACACCTCCGGCCCGGCGGCCTTCAAGAACATGATGACGGCCATGCGCGCCAAGTTCGGTGCCAACAACCTGGTCACCGCCGCCATCACCGCCGACGCCTCCCCGGGCGGCAAGATCGAGAAGACCGACTACGCGGGCGCCGCCTCGTCCTACGACTGGCTCAACGTCATGACGTACGACTTCTTCGGCGCCTGGGCGGCGCAGGGCCCGACGGCCCCGCACTCCCCGCTGCACCCCTACCCGGGCATCCCGCAGCAGGGCTTCTCCTCCTCGGAGGCCATCGCCAAGCTGAAGGCCCAGGGCGTCCCGGCGAACAAGCTCCTGCTGGGCATCGGCTTCTACGGCAGAGGCTGGACCGGCGTCACCCAGTCGACACCCGGCGGCACCGCCACCGGACCCGCGACCGGCATCGAACCCGGCAACCAGGACTACAAGGTCCTCAAGACCACCTGCCCGGCCACCGGCACCATCGGCGGCACCGCCTACGCCCACTGCGGCAACAACTGGTGGTCCTACGACACCCCGGCCACCATCGCGGGCAAGATGACCTGGGCCAAGAGCCAGGGCCTGGGCGGCGCGTTCTTCTGGGAGCTGAGCGGCGACACCGCCGACGGCGAACTGGTGACCGCGATCAGCAACGGTCTGAAGTAACCGATCAAGTAACTAAGCAACATTGACGCGCTGACCGGGCGGGGCTGCTTCCAGCCACGCGAGAAATCCGGTCAGCGCGTCTTCGCTCATGGCGAGTTCCAGGCGGACACCCTGATGGAGACAGGTCAGGATCACCGCGTCGGACAGCAGCGCCAGTTCCTCCTCGCCCTCGGGCAGCCGGCGTCCGGCCACCTCGATCGACGCGCGCTCCAGGACGCGGCGCGGACGGGGAGCGTAGGAGAAGACCCGGAACCACTCGATCCGGTCACCGTTGTAGCGGGCGATGCCGTACGCCCAGCCCTTGCCGCTGGTGTCGCCGGACTCCGGGACCCCCCAGCGCAGCGAACAGTCGAAGGTGCCGCCCGAGCGCTGGATCAGCCTGCGCCGCAGCCCGAAGACGAACAGGCCGATCACCACAAGGGCGACGACGATTCCGCACACAGTCAGAGCGAGGACCATCGACACCGACCTCCTCGTCTCCTAGGTACCGCTACAGGTAACGGAACGGAAAAAACTTCCATATCTGCCACAGCCGCGGCCGGCCCCGGATCGCTCCGGTTCCAGCCGCGGCTGAGTGACGTCATGATACGGGCGCTCTCCCAGATCTTAGTCGGCCTGAGAGGTGCCCCGGTCAGCGCGTGGTGGCCGCCTGAAGACGGACCTCGGCACGGCGCCCGGCGGACGCGTCGTCCCCCGACTTCGCACGCTCCAGCGCCCGCTCGGCCCGCTGGACATCGATCTCGTCCGACAGCTCGGCGATCTCGGCCAGCAGCGACAGCTTGTTGTCCGCGAAGGAGATGAAACCGCCGTGCACCGCGGCGACGACCGTTCCCCCCTCCCGCGTACGGATGGTCACCGGGCCCGACTCCAGCACACCCAGCAGCGGCTGGTGACCGGGCATGACGCCGATGTCACCGGACGTGGTGCGTGCGACGACCAGGGTGGCTTCGCCGGACCAGACCTCTCGGTCGGCCGCGACCAGCGCGACGTGCAGCTCAGCCAAGGGGGGCTCCTCGGGTCACCCCGGCGTTCGTGCCGGGTGTTGGGTCACATTCTAGGGGGGCGTGAGAAGAGGGGCCGGGCGTACCCCGCCCCTCTCGGCTCACACTGGGTTCACGAGGGAACCGGGGTCAGGAGACGCCCAGTTCCTTCGCGTTCTTCTTCAGGTCCTCGATGCCACCGCACATGAAGAACGCCTGCTCGGGGAAGTGGTCGTACTCGCCGTCGCAGATCGCGTTGAAGGCGGAGATCGACTCCTCCAGCGGGACGTCCGACCCGTCGACGCCGGTGAACTGCTTGGCGGCGTGGGTGTTCTGGGACAGGAAGCGCTCCACGCGACGGGCACGGTGGACGACGAGCTTGTCCTCCTCGCCCAGCTCGTCGATACCGAGGATCGCGATGATGTCCTGGAGGTCCTTGTACTTCTGCAGGATGTTCTTGACGCGCATGGCGGCGTCGTAGTGGTCCTGCGCGATGTAGCGGGGGTCCAGGATCCGGGACGTGGAGTCCAGCGGGTCCACGGCCGGGTAGATGCCCTTCTCGGAGATCGGACGGGAGAGCACCGTCGTCGCGTCGAGGTGGGCGAAGGTGGTGGCCGGGGCCGGGTCGGTCAGGTCGTCCGCGGGGACGTAGATCGCCTGCATCGAGGTGATCGAGTGACCGCGGGTCGAGGTGATGCGCTCCTGGAGCTGACCCATCTCGTCGGCCAGGTTCGGCTGGTAACCCACCGCGGACGGCATACGGCCGAGCAGGGTGGAGACCTCGGAACCGGCCTGGGTGAAGCGGAAGATGTTGTCGATGAAGAACAGCACGTCCTGCTTCTGCACATCGCGGAAGTACTCCGCCATGGTCAGACCGGCCAGGGCGACGCGCAGACGGGTGCCCGGGGGCTCGTCCATCTGGCCGAAGACCAGCGCGGTCTTGTCGAGAACGCCGGACTCCTCCATCTCCGCGATGAGGTCGTTGCCCTCACGGGTGCGCTCGCCGACGCCCGCGAAGACGGAGACGCCCTCGTGGAGGTTGGCGACACGCATGATCATTTCCTGGATCAGCACGGTCTTGCCGACACCGGCACCACCGAACAGACCGATCTTGCCGCCCTTGACGTACGGGGTCAGCAGGTCGACGACCTTCAGGCCCGTCTCGAACATCTCGGTCTTCGACTCGAGCTGGTCGAACGCGGGGGCCTTGCGGTGGATGGACCAGCGCTCGCCCTCGTAGGTCTCGTCGGTGTTCAGCACCTCGCCGAGGGTGTTGAAGACCTTGCCCTTGGTGAAGTCGCCGACCGGGACGCTGATGCCCGTGCCCGTGTCGGTCACCGGGGCCTGGCGGACCAGACCATCGGTGGGCTGCATCGAGATGGTGCGGACCAGGCCGTCACCCAGGTGCTGGGCGACCTCCAGGGTCAGCGTCTTCTTCTCGCCGGCGTTGGCCGGGTCGGCCACCTCGACGTGGAGGGCGTTGTAGATCTCCGGCATCACGTCGACGGGGAACTCCACGTCGACGACCGGGCCGATGACCCGGGCGACGCGGCCCGTGGCAACGGCCGATTCAACTGTCGTCGTCATTACTTGTCACTCCCCGCGGTCGCGTCGGCCAGGGCTGCGGTGCCACCGACGATCTCGCTGATTTCCTGGGTGATTTCGGCCTGTCGGGCCGCGTTGGCAAGTCGGGAGAGCGAGGTGATGAGGTCTCCCGCGTTGTCGGTGGCCGACTTCATCGCGCGCCGCGTGGCGGCGTGCTTGGAGGCGGCCGACTGGAGCAGCGCGTTGTAGATACGGCTCTCCACATAGCGCGGCAGCAGGGCGTCGAGGACGTCCTCCGCCGACGGCTCGAAGTCGTACAGCGGAAGGATCTCGCCCTTGCCGGACGACTCCTTGGCCACCTCGTCGAGGCTGAGCGGCAGCAGGCGGGAGCCGCCTGCCGTCTGCGTCATCATCGAGATGAACTCGGTGTAGACGATGTGGAGCTCGTCCACCCCGCCGTCCGCCGTGTCCCGCTCGATGGCCTCGATCAGGGGAACGGCGACCTTCTTCGCGTCCGCGTAGGTCGGGTCGTCGGTGAAGCCCGACCACGACTCCGCGACCTTGCGCTCACGGAAGTTGTAGTGGGCCAGCCCACGCCGGCCGACGATGTAGGTGTCGACCTGCCGGCCCTCGCGCTCCAGGCGCTCGGTCAACTGCTCCGCCGCCTTGATGGCGTTGGAGTTGAAGGCACCGGCCAGACCGCGGTCGCTGGTCAGCAGCAGCACCGCCGCCCGGGTGACCGTCTCGGCCTGGGTGGTCAGCGGGTGCTTGGTGTTCGACCCGGTGCCCACCGCCGTGACCGCACGCGTCAGTTCCTTCGCGTACGGAGAGGAGGCCGCCACCTTGCGCTGTGCCTTGACGACACGCGAGGCGGCGATCATCTCCATCGCCTTGGTGATCTTCTTGGTCGCGGTGACGGAGCGGATGCGACGCTTGTAGACCCGGAGCTGGGCTCCCATGAGTCAGGTCCCTTCCTTACGTCACTTGGCGGTGGACGGGGCGTCCTCGCCGAGCAGCCTGCCGTCCGAGGTCTCGAACTGCTTCTTGAACTCGGCAACGGCGTCGTCGATCGCCTGGATGGTGTCGTCCGACATCTTGGCGCCCTCCTTGATGGAGGTCATCAGGCCCTGCTCCTTGCGGTGCAGGTACTCCAGCAGCTCCTTCTCGAAGCGGCGGATGTCGGCGACCGGTACCTCGTCCATCCGGCCGTTGGTGCCGGCCCAGACGGAGACGACCTGGTCCTCGGTGGCCATCGGCTGGTACTGGGGCTGCTTGAGCAGCTCGACCATCCGCTGACCCCGCTCGAGCTGCGCCTTGGACGCGGCGTCCAGGTCGGAACCGAAGGCGGCGAACGCCTCCAGCTCACGGAACTGGGCGAGGTCCACGCGCAGTCGGCCGGAGACCTGGCGCATCGCCTTGTGCTGGGCGGAGCCACCGACGCGGGAGACGGAGATACCCACGTTCAGCGCGGGGCGCTGACCGGCGTTGAACAGGTCCGACTCCAGGAAGCACTGGCCGTCGGTGATGGAGATGACGTTGGTCGGGATGAACGCCGAGACGTCGTTGGCCTTGGTCTCGACGATCGGCAGACCGGTCATCGAACCGGCGCCCATCTCGTCGGAGAGCTTGGCGCAGCGCTCCAGGAGCCGGGAGTGCAGGTAGAAGACGTCACCCGGGTAGGCCTCACGGCCCGGCGGGCGGCGCAGCAGCAGGGAAACGGCGCGGTAGGCGTCGGCCTGCTTCGAGAGGTCGTCGAAGATGATCAGGACGTGCTTGCCCTCGTACATCCACTGCTGGCCGATGGCCGAGCCGGTGTAGGGCGCCAGGTACTTGAAGCCCGCCGGGTCGGACGCCGGGGCGGCGACGATGGTGGTGTACTCCAGCGCGCCGGCGTCCTCCAGGGCGCCCCGCACGGAGGCGATGGTGGAGCCCTTCTGGCCGATGGCGACGTAGACGCAGCGGACCTGCTTCTTCGGGTCGCCGGAGCGCCAGTTGTCGCGCTGGTTGATGATCGTGTCGACAGCCAGGGCGGTCTTGCCGGTCTGGCGGTCGCCGATGATGAGCTGGCGCTGACCGCGGCCGATCGGGGTCATCGCGTCGACGGCCTTGTAGCCGGTCTCCATCGGCTCGTGCACCGACTTGCGCTGCATGACCGTGGGGGCCTGCAGTTCAAGGGCGCGGCGGCCGGACGTCTCGATCTCGCCGAGGCCGTCGATCGGGTTGCCGAGCGGGTCGACAACGCGGCCGAGGTAGCCCTCGCCGACGGCGACGGACAGCACCTCACCGGTGCGCTGCACCGGCTGGCCCTCCTCGATGCCGCTGAACTCACCGAGGACGATGGCACCGATCTCGCGCTCTTCGAGGTTGAGCGCGAGGCCGAGGGTGCCGTCCTCGAACTTCAGCAGTTCGTTGGCCATGGCCGAGGGAAGGCCCTCGACCTTCGCGATGCCGTCGCCGGCAAGGGTGACCGTACCGACCTCCTCGCGCGAGGCCGCGTCCGGCTGGTACGACTGGACGAAGGTCTCCAGTGCGTCCCGGATCTCCTCCGGCCGGATCGTGAGCTCCGCCATCTGGGTTCCCTGCTCTCCTTGTTGGGCCCGAAGTTTCACTTGGGGGGATGGGGACTCCCCCCTGAAAGAGGTGAATCCTCTGCACGGCCCAACATGGGCCGTCATTACTGCTCCGGTACTGCTCAGGTACTGCTCTGCTTGTTCGGTTGCGGCGGGGTCAGCCCGCCAGTCGGCGCGCCGCGTCCTCGATACGGTCCGCGATGGAACCGTTGATGACGTCGTCACCGATCTGCACCCGGATCCCGCCGACGACCTCGGGGTCGACGTCGAGGTTCAGATGCATCTGGTGGCCGTAGAGCCCCGCCAGGGCCCGGCCCAGACGCTGCTTCTGCTGGTCGCTCAGCGGAACCGCCGAGGTGACCACCGCGACCATCCGGCTCCGGCGGTCGGCGGCCAGCTTGGACAGGGAGTCGAGCCCTGCTTCCAGGCTACGTCCACGCGGCGCGGTGACCAGACGGGTGACGAGCCGCTCGGTGACGGCGTCGGCCCGGCCGCCCAGCAGGCTGCGCAGCAGCTCGCTCTTGGCGGTGGCGGTGGCCTTGCGGTCGGTGAGCGCGGCGCGCAGCTCGGTGCTGGAGGCGATGATCCGGCCGAACCGGAACAGCTCGTCCTCGACGGCGTCGAGCGTGCCGCGCCGCTGGGCGGCGGTGAGGTCGGCGGTGTTCGCCAGCTCCTCCACCGCGTCCACCAGGTCGCGGGTCTGCGACCAGCGGGCGCGGACCATGCCGGACACCAGGTCAGCGGTCTCGCCGCCGACCTGGGCGCCGAGCAGGCGCTGCACCAGCGCGGCCTTGGCCTCGCCGGACTGCGCCGGGTCGGTCAGGACCCGACGCAGCGAGACCTCGCGGTCGAGCAGCGCCGTGACGGCCGCCAGTTCCTCGCCGAGCCGGGCGGCGTCCACCGACGTGGAGTCCGTCAGCGCGTCGAGTCGCTCGCGTGCGGCGGCCAGGGCGTCGCGGCTCGCGCCGTTCATCGAGCCGCCTCGGCCTTCTCCTCGAGCTCGTCGAGGAAGCGGTCGATCACACGGCTCTGACGGGCGTGGTCGTCCAGGGACTCGCCGACGAGCTTGCCGGCCAGGTCGGTGGCGAGCTTGCCCACGTCCTGGCGCAGCGCGGACGCGGCGGCCTTGCGGTCGGCCTCGATCTGGGTGTGACCGGCGGCGACGATCTCCTCGCGCTGCCGCTGGCCTTCCGCCCGCATCTCGGCGATGAGGGCGGCACCCTGCTCCTGCGCCTCCTGGCGCAGTCGCGCGGCCTCGTGCCGGGCCTCGGCGAGCTGGGCCTTGTACTGCTCCAGCACGCTCTGGGCCTCGGTCTGGGCGGCCTCGGCCTTCTCGATACCGCCCTCGATGGCCTCGCGGCGCTCTTCCAGAACCTTGTTGATGTTCGGGAGGAGCTTCTTGGCGAGGAAGCCGAAGACGATGACGAAGGCGAGCAGGCCGACGACAAGCTCAGGGAGCGGCGGGATGAGAGGGTTCTGCGTCTCCCCCTCGGCCGCCAGAATGAGCAGTTGGCTCATGTCATTGCCTTTCGTCTAGTGGGCTGGTCGTTGCCGGAACGATCAGGTGCCGTAGACGAACGGCATGACCAGACCGATGAGGGCGAGCGCCTCACAGAAGGCGAAGCCGAGGATCTGGTTGGCGCGGATCAGACCGGCCGCCTCGGGCTGCCGGGCCAGGGCCTGGGTGCCGTTACCGAAGATGATGCCGACGCCGACGCCGGGACCGATCGCGGCGAGGCCGTAGCCGATGGAGCCGAGCGAGCCGGAAACAGCGGCAAGAGTCTGGGACATGCCAGTTCTTCCTTCTTCTTTACGGACCGGTGGGGGTTGGCCACCGGACGCCTCGGGGGGTTTCTAGGGGGTGGGGCCGGGCTGCGCGCTCAGTGGTGCTCGGCGAGCGCGCCCTGGATGAAGGTGCAGGTCAGCAGGACGAACACATACGCCTGAAGGGCCTGGACGAACAGCTCGAAGACCGTCATCACCAGGACCATGAGGAAGGAGACACTCGCGTAGGCGATGCCGATGCCGTTGAACAGGTACCAGCTCGCGATGGTGAAGAGCAGCAGCAGCGTGTGTCCGGCGAACATGTTCGCGAAGAGCCGGACCGCGTGGGTGAAGGGGCGGACCAGCAGATTGGAGAAGAACTCGATCAGCATGGCCAGCGGCAGCACCGCGCCGAGGTCCTTGTTGTAGCCCGTGAAGTTCTTGAAGGCCCCGACGAAACCGTGGCGCTTGAAGGTCAGGGAGACCCACAGGACATAGACGATCAGGGCGAGGATCGCGGGGTAGGCGATGATCGAGGTCACCGGGAACTGGGCGACCGGGACGATGGCCCAGATGTTCATCACCCAGATGAAGAAGAAGAGGGAGACGACCAGTGGGACGTACTTCTCTCCTTCCTTCTTGCCGATGGTCTCGTAGACCACGCCGCGGCGGATGAAGTCGTAGCCGGCCTCGGCGACCATCTGGAGCTTGCCCGGGACGACCTTCGGCTTGCGGAAGGAGGCCCAGAAGAACCCGAGCACGACGATCGTGCTGACCAGCGCCAGCAGCATCGGCTTGTTGAAGTACAGGTTGCTGTTCTCGTCGCCCCAGATGGGCTCGAACAGGAACGAGTGCAGGCCGGGAGCCGGAAAACCACAATCCGTGAAGATCTGGCAGTCGGTCTCGAAGGCGAGCACCTGCGTCGGGTCAGCACTCACCGCGGGCTCCTTCAGCGTGGCGCATGGGTACGGCAACCTCGTTGTGTCGGCGCGGCGCGGGGCCGCGGTTCGGCACGGGACTGGTGTTTCTGGTGTGGGGGCGGCGGTTCGGCGACGAGCCTCGCGATGGAACAGGCGTCAGCTCGAATGCCCGCGCCCGCAGTGCCGCAGTTGGCACCGGACGATAGCAGCTTGTCGAACGCGTCCTTATCCCGGCCCTACCCCTCACCGCGAGGGGCCCGTCTTCTCGGGCTGGGCGGCCGTCGAGGACTCGGGTTCGACATAGAGGATCTTGGACTTCATGTGCGCGTAGGTCTGCGCGCCGATCCACGCGAGGGTGGTCGCGACAAGGGTGATCGCGAAGGAGCGCGGATTGAACAACGTGGTGTTCTTGAACGCGGCGAGAAAGACGAACAGCAACAGGATCTGGGTCGCGTAGAGCATCAGACCCATGGCCTGGAAAAGGTGCGGAAGCGATTTCGCGGTCTTCTGGAGAACGAGCAGTCCGATTCCCATGAAGAGAATCGTCACCAGCGCGGCCACTCCTGCTCCGAGGGCCCCCTTGCCGCCCGCGATCACTCCGCTGACCACGGCGGCGACGGCACCCACGGCGGCCGTGGGAACGGCGGCATGAATGAGCATCCGGGCGTCATTGGACGGCATGGCGGCAACTCCGCTTTTTCACAGTGGGGCAGGGGTGTCGTCATGGACGAGCGTAGTCCCGGGCCGAGCGGGAAACTCACGCCAATGGACCGTCGCACTACGGTCCTTCGGCCCTATCCCGGGTTCTCGTGAACGGTATCACAAACTATTTGATGAGGTCTTTACCTGACCGTGTGCCCACCGTCACACATGAGGGTGAATCTGCACGTTTGTGCAAGCGTGGCGGCGACATGTCTGCTATTGACCCACTTCGCCACCACAGGGTTCCCCCATGATTTGGCAATGCTCTAGTCAGATTCTTACCTTCACCACAGCTTCGGGGCCGGCGCCCGCACCCCTCGCGCGTCAGCGCGACGACCCGGCCTTGCGCCGGTCCAGCAGCCGCGAACGGGGGCCCAGCGCGGTCGCCCCGTTGACCCCGTTCACCCGCGCCTTGGTGCCCACAGCGCCGGCGCCACCGCCGGTACCGGCCGCGACCGGTACGGGTTCCGGTTCGGCCGGCACCTCGCCCGCCGCGCCCTCCCCGGTCGCCTCCGCCCCCTCCTCCGGGAGCACGGCCGCGACCCGGCGGCGCCGGTAGCGCGGCGGGACGAAGGACTCCGCCCAGCGCGGCGCGCGCGGGGTGAACCGCGGCAGCAGGAGCAGCACCAGGCCGAGCGCGCTCAGTACCACCACGGCCAGCACAATCCACATGGACGCGGAGTTCACGGAGTAGGTCAGCGCCCCGAAGGCGATCAGCGCCGACCAGAAGTACATGATCAGCACGGAGCGGCTGTGCGAGTGGCCGATCTCCAGCAGCCGGTGGTGCAGATGCCCCCGGTCCGCCGCGAACGGCGACTGCCCGCGCCAGGTGCGCCGCACGATCGCCAGGATCAGGTCGGCGGCCGGGATGGCGATGATGGTGAGCGGGAGCAGCAGCGGGATGTACACCGGGACCGTCTGGTGGACGGTGTTGCGCTCCGAGCCGGAGAAGAGGTTCATCACATCCGGGTCGACCTGCCCGGTCACCGAGATCGCGCTGGCCGCCAGCACCAGGCCGATCAGCATCGACCCCGAGTCCCCCATGAAGATCCGCGCGGGATGCATGTTGTGCGGCAGGAAGCCCAGGCACATGCCCATCAGCACGGCCGCGAACAGCGTGGCCGGGGCGGCGGCCTCGATGCCGTACGAGTACCAGATGCGGTAGGCGTACATGAAGAAGGCCGCCGCCGCGATGCACACCATGCCCGCCGCGAGGCCGTCCAGGCCGTCCACGAAGTTGACCGCGTTGATGGTGATGACGACCAGGGCGACGGTGAGCAGGGTGCCCTGCCACTGGGTCAGCGCGACCGTGCCGATACCGGGGATCGGCAGCCACAGGATCGTCAGACCCTGCATCACCATCACACCGGCGGCGATCATCTGCCCGCCGAGCTTGATCAGGGCGTCGATCTCGAACTTGTCGTCCAGGACGCCGATCAGCCAGATCAGGGCGGCGCCGCTGAGCAGCGCCCGTGGTTCGTTCGACTTCTCGAAGACCTGGTTGAGGTTGGTGAGGTGGTCGGCGACCAGCAGGCCCGCGCACAGGCCGAAGAACATGGCGATACCGCCGAGCCGCGGAGTGGGTTCCCGGTGGACGTCCCGGGCCCGGATCTCCGGCATCGCTCCGGCCACGATCGCGAACTTCCGTACCGGCCCTGTCAGCAGATACGTCACCGCGGCCGTGATGCAGAGCGTCAGCAGGTATTCACGCACGGGCTTCCCCACAGGTCTCGCTGGCCATCACAGCCCCACACCCTAGCGAGGGACGCATATGAGTGGGGACTTCCGGGTAGCGACGATGGTTGCACGTATCGCTGTGCAGAATTGTCGCCTTGTGCAGTGCACGGTGGTCACAACGGGGTGTGCCGGTGTGCAAGGTGGTAACGGACGAGCGCCCGTGAAGGTGTCCGCGCGTGCACCCGACCGCCGGTACGCCGCTGTCCGCGGGTACGCCGCTGTCGGCCGGTGGGCCCCTGTCCGCGGGTACGCCCCCGGCCGGCGGCGCCGCCCCGGGCGGCGGCCCGGCGCGTTCATGCGGGGTACGGCGGGAAGGCGGTGGCCAGGTCCCGGACCTCGTCCCGGGTCCGGGCGCCGTCGCCGCGTCCGCGCACCGCGCTCACCAGCAGCCCGGCGATCCGGGCCATCTCCTCCTCGCCCATCCCCTGGGTGGTCACCGCGGCCGTGCCCAGCCGCAGCCCCCGTCCGTTGCCGCGGGGCAGCGGGCAGCAGTCCAGGATCATCCCGGCGGCGGCCAGCCGGCCCCGGGCGGTGCGGCCGTCGACGCCGAGGGGGGCCGGGTCGGCGGCGATCAGATGGGTGTCGGTGCCCCCGGTGACGACCGTCATCCCCTCCGCGGCCAGCCCCGCGGCCAGCACCCGGCCATTGGCGACGACCTGATGGGCGTAAGCGGCGAAGGAGGGGGCCGCCGCCTCGCCGAAGGCCACCGCCTTCGCGGCGATGGTGTGCATCTGGGCGCCGCCCTGGGTGAAGGGGAACACCGCCCGGTCCACCCGCTCGGCCAGTTCCGGCCCGCACAGCAGCAGCCCGCCGCGCGGCCCGCGCAGCACCTTGTGGGTCGTGGCGCACACCACATCGGCGTACGGCACCGGACTGGGCGCCGCTCCCCCGGCGATCAGCCCGGCCGGATGGGCGGCGTCGACAATGAGATAGGCGCCCACCTCGTCGGCGGTCTCCCGGAAGAGCGCGTACTCGGGGTGGCGGGGTGAGGAGATCGAGCCGCAGACGATCGCCCTGGGGCGGTGGGCCAGCGCGAGGGCCCTGACCTGGGCGTGGTCGACAAGGCCGGTCTCCGGGTCCACCCCGTATCCGTGGAAGGTGTACCACCGGCCGGAGAAGTTGGCCGGTGAGCCGTGGGTGAGGTGCCCGCCGCGGGCGAGGTCGAGGGCGAGGACGGTGTCGCCGGGGCGCAGCAGGGCGGCGTAGGCGGCGAGGACCGCCGAGGAACCGGAGTGCGGCTGCACATTGGCGTGGGCCGCCCCGAACAGCGACCGCGCCCGGTCCACCGCGATCCGCTCCGCGACGTCCACGATCTCGCAGCCCCCGTGGTAGCGGGCGCCCGGGTAGCCCTCGGCGTACTTGTTGGCCAGCGGTGAGCCCAGCGCGGCCAGCACGGCGGGCGAGGCGAAGTTCTCGGCGGCGTTGAGCTGGAGCGTGGTCGACTGCCGGGTCAGCTCACCGAGGAGCACCCCGGCCAGCTCGGGATCGCGCCGCCGCAGAACATCGGCCCCTGACTCATGGATGACCGTCATGATCCGCTCCGCACGTCGGGACTGGCTGACGTACGTCCAATGTAGGCCGGGGTGCGGTGGACCGCTTGCGGGTGGCGGCCCTACGGGTTACGGGTGCCGCCGGGGCGGTGGGCCGCCACGCCGGTGAGGGCCGTCACCACCGGGTCCAGTGCCTGGTGTATCTCGTCGCCGATGGAGCGGAAGAAGGGCAGGGGCGCCCCGTAGGGGTCGTAGACCTCGTCCGCCTCGGCGGTCGGGGCGAGGAGCCAGCCGCGCAGCGCGGCGGCGGCCCGGACCAGGGCGCGGGCGCGCACGACCACCCCGTCCTCCAGGGCGGGCAGGGTCGCCGGGTCGATGGCCCGCACCAGGCGGGTGAACTCCTTCAGGGTGAAGGTGCGCAGGCCCGCCGAGTGGCCCATGGAGATCACCTGCGCCCGGTGGTCCCGGGTCGCGGTGAGCACCAGATCGGCCATGATGACGTGCTCGTCGAGGAGTTCGCGCCCGGTGAAGCCGGAGGCGTCCGCACCGAAGTCGGCCAGCACCGCCTCGGCGTTGGCCTCCATGGGCGCCCCCTCATGGCCCCAGGTGCCAGCGCTCTCCACGATCAGCCCGCCGCCCAGGACCCCGAGCCGCTGGCTCAGGTAATGCCGGGTCAGCCGCTCGGTGATGGGTGAACGGCAGACATTGCCGGTACTGACGTGGAGGATCCGGAAGCTGTCGCGCGGCAGCCCCACGAAAGTGGTGGTGATCTCGGCCGCGCTCTCCCCGTTGCCTATGCCACGCCCCGCGTCAGGGGCTGTCAATTGGCCACCTCAAGGTCGGGTACGACCTTGCGCAGCTCCTCGGGCGAGAGCGCGCCCTCGCGCAGCAGCACCGGCACCGGGCGGGAGACGTCCACGATGGAGGAGGGGACGATACCGGGGGTGGGGCCGCCGTCGAGGTAGACCGAGACGGAGTCGCCGAGCATCTGCTGCGCGGCGTCGCAGTCCTCGGGCGCCGGGTGGCCGGTGAGGTTGGCGGAGGAGACGGCCATCGGGCCGACCGCGGTGAGCAGTTCGATGGCGACGGGGTGCAGCGGCATCCGGACCGCGACCGTGCCCCGGGTGTCGCCGAGGTCCCACTGGAGGGACGGCTGGTGCTTGGCGACCAGGGTGAGGGGGCCCGGCCAGAACGCGTCGACCAGTTCCCAGGCCAGTTCGGAGAAGTCGGTGACGAGACCGTGCAGGGTGTTCGGGGAGCCGATGAGGACGGGGGTGGGCATGTTGCGGCCCCGGCCCTTGGCCTCCAGGAGGTCGGCGACGGCGTCGGCGGAGAAGGCGTCGGCGCCGATGCCGTACACGGTGTCGGTGGGGAGGACCACCAGCTCGCCCCGGCGGACGGCGGACCCGGCCTCGCGCAGACCGGTCACCCGGTCGGTCGCGTCATTGGTGTCGTAGCGCCGTGCCATATCTAGCGGGCCTCCTCGGAGCGGACGTACGCGCGGTACGCGAACTGCGGGAATGAAATGGGTCGGGTCGGTCGGGTCGGACGGGTCGGGCGGGTGCTCACGGCAGTGCCTTGCGGGCGGTGGCGAAGCGGGGGCGGTTGTTGAGGTCGGGGTGGTCGGCGGCGTCGGCCCAGCCCCGCTCCTCGGTGAAGATCCACGGCACCTGGCCGCCCTGGGTGTCGGCGTGCTCGATGACGACGACCCCGCCGGGCCGCAGCAGCCGGAACGCGGTGCGCTCCAGGCCGCGGATCAGATCGAGGCCGTCCTCGCCGGAGAACAGGGCGAGGTCCGGATCGTAGTCCCGGGCCTCCGGCGCCACGTACTCCCACTCGGTGAGCGGGATGTAGGGCGGGTTGGAGACCACCAGGTCGACCTGGCCGTCGAGGTCGGGGAAGGCGGTGAGGGCGTTGCCCTGGCGCAGGTCGACGCGGGAGCCCTCGACGTTCTTGCGGGTCCACACCAGGGCGTCCTCGGACAGCTCCACGGCGTGCACCCGGGAGCGCGGCACCTCCTGGGCGAGGGCCAGCGCGATGGCGCCGGAGCCGGTGCACAGATCGACGATGCAGGGCTCGACCACATCCATCGCCCGGACGGCGTCTATGGCCCACCCGACCACCGACTCGGTCTCCGGGCGGGGCACGAACACCCCGGGTCCCACCTGGAGTTCGAGATAGCGGAAGTAGGCGAGGCCGGTGATGTGCTGGAGCGGCTCACGCTGCTCGCGGCGGGCGATGACCTCCCAGTACCGGGCGTCGAAGTCGGCGTCCCGCACGGTGTGCAGGGTGCCCCGCTTCACCCCGTGCACGAACGCGGCCAGCTCCTCCGCGTCGGTGCGGGGCGAGGGCACACCGGCGTCGGCCAGCCGCTGGGTGGCCTGGGCCACCTCCGCGAGCAGCACGCTGCGGGGGCTGGGGGGCCGCCCCCCGAATGACTGCTGCACGCCCGTCCTCCGTCGTCGTACTCGATCGCCGTGCCGTCTGCTTCTCTGTGCGCCGGGGGTGGCGTTACGCCGCCGCCAGCTTGGCCGCCGAGTCCGCGTCGACGCATGCCTGGATCACCGCGTCGAGGTCGCCGTCCAGGACCTGGTCCAGGTTGTACGCCTTGAAGCCGACGCGATGGTCCGAGAGCCGGTTCTCCGGGAAGTTGTACGTACGGATCTTCTCGGAGCGGTCGACGGTGCGGACCTGGCTGCGGCGGGCGTCGGCGGCCTCCTTCTCCGCCTCCTCCTGCGCCGCGGCCAGCAGCCTGGAGCGCAGGATACGCAGCGCCTGCTCCTTGTTCTGGAGCTGGCTCTTCTCGTTCTGGCAGGAAGCGACGACGCCGGTCGGGATATGGGTGATGCGGACGGCGGAGTCGGTGGTGTTGACGGACTGCCCGCCGGGCCCGGAGGAGCGGTAGACGTCGATCCGCAGATCGTTCGGGTTGATCTCCACGTCCACCTCCTCGGCCTCGGGCGTGACCAGCACTCCGGCGGCGGAGGTGTGGATCCGGCCCTGCGACTCGGTGGCCGGCACCCGCTGCACCCGGTGCACCCCGCCCTCGTACTTCAGCCGCGCCCACACCCCGTGGCCGGGCTCGGTCTGGCCCCGGGTCTTCACCGCGACCTGGACGTCCTTGTAGCCGCCCAGCTCGGACTCGGTGGCGTCGATGATCTCGGTCTTCCAGCCGACGCGCTCGGCGTAGCGCAGATACATCCGCAGCAGATCCCCGGCGAACAGCGCGGACTCGTCGCCCCCGGCGCCCGCCTTGATCTCCAGGATCACATCCTTGTCGTCGCTGGGGTCGCGCGGGACGAGCAGCAGCCGCAGCTTCTCGGTCAGCTCCTCGCGCTGCTTCTCCAGCTCCTTGACCTCGGCCGCGAAGTCGGGGTCGTCGGCCGCCAGCTCACGCGCGGTGTCGATGTCGTCACCGGACGCCTTCCAGGAGCGGTAGGTGGCGACGATCGGGGTCAGCTCGGCGTAGCGCTTGTTGAGCTTGCGCGCGTTGGCCTGGTCGGCGTGGACCGAGGGGTCCGCGAGCTTCTGCTCCAGGTCGGCGTGCTCCCCGACCAGCTCCTCGACGGCCTCGAACATCTTGGGCTCCTGTGTGTACGACGGTGAAGAAGGGGCGGGCGACCAAAAACGCCGGTCCCGGCACGCCTCGTGAGGGCGTGACCGTGGACCGGCGGTTGGTGGCTCGCTACTTCTTGGAGCCGGCGGCCTTGCCGAAGCGGGCCTCGAAGCGGGCCACACGGCCACCGGTGTCGAGGATCTTCTGCTTGCCCGTGTAGAACGGGTGGCACTCGGAGCAGACCTCGGCCCGGATGGTGCCGGACTCGATGGTGCTGCGGGTGGTGAACGACGCGCCGCAGGTGCAGCTCACCTGCGTCTCGACGTACTCGGGGTGGATGTCGCGCTTCAAGGTGTCTCCTAGTTTCGGGAGGGCGCCGGGTCGCCGCCGCGGGGTGCGGGGCGTGAACCGGGGCCGACGGTCCAGTCTGCCAGGACTGGGGCCATCCCCCAAAACCGGGGGTTGCGGTCTTCTATTCCGGGGGCGGGGAGGGGCACCTGTTCCGGGGGCGTGCCGGGGCTCCGGCACCTGCGACGGGGCACCGGCGCCTACGGCGGCTACGGCGCCACGACCCCGTCCGCCTGGCCCGTGGCCGTGTCCTCGGTGGCCGACTCCGGGATCGGCTTGTCGGCCTTCAGGGCGGCCCACACCTGGTCCGCCTTCGCCTCGTCCAGCAGGACCCGGTTGAGGTCGGCGGGGTCGTACTGGACCGGCATGGTGACCATGTCCAGGTTGGCGGAGCCGATGGACTTCAGACCGTTGGCCCAGGACATCAGGGCGTCGACCGAGCCCAGGTCGGAGTCGGTGGTGACGGTCTTGGTGGCGGTGTCGGCGAGGGCGTAGAGGCGGGTCGGGTTGGTGAACAGGCCGATGCTCTTGACCTGCTCGACCAGCGCCTTCACAAACGCCTGCTGGAGCTGGATCCGGCCGAGGTCGGAGCCGTCGCCCACGCCGTGCCGGGTGCGGACGAGCGCGAGGGCCTGCTCGCCGGTGAGCTGGTGGGTGCCCTTGGGGAGGTCGAGATGGCTGTCGGGGTCGCTGATGGGCTCGGTGGTGGTGACCTCGACCCCGCCGAGTTCGTCGACCAGCTTCTCGAAGCCGCTGAAGTCGACCTCCAGATAGTGGTCCATCCGGATGCCGGTGAGCGTCTCGACGGTCTTCACCGCGCAGGCGGCGCCGCCGGTGGAGTACGCGGAATTGAACATCACGCCGCCGGCCGCCTGATGGGTGGTGCCGTCGGTGTCGGTGCACTCCGGGCGGTCGATCAGGGTGTCGCGGGGGATGGAGACGACGCTGGCCGACTTACGGCCCTCGTAGACATGGACGATCATCGCGGTGTCGGAGCGGGCGCTGCCGTCGTCCTCGCCGCCGCCGAGTTCCTGGTTGGCGCCGGCGCGGGTGTCCGAGCCGAGGACCAGGATGTTCTGCGAGCCGTCGTCGACCTTGACCGGGCGGTCGGAGCCGAGGGCCTGGTCGATGTTGACGCTCTTGAGGTTGCCGTTGAGCTTGAAGTAGACGTACCCCGCCCCGGTGCCGCCGAGGAGGACGATCCCGGCCGCGACCCAGGCCGCGATGTGCACCCCGGTGCTGCGGCGCTTGCGGCGGCGGCCCTTCGTCCGGCGACGGGAACCTCTGGAGCCGGGTGGGCCCGGTATGCCGGATCCCGGCGTGCTCTCGGCAGACATGTGCTCCTCGGTTCTCGTCCGGTCGGTGACCCCCAGCGGTGACGGACAGGGCGGGCGGGGCGCGCGCCGACGACACCGGGTGCGAGCCCCGTATCCATCGTGCTCCGTACGGTCAGACGGGGAAACTCGGCACAGGGTTGCACAACGCACTGTGCCCACCGCCGGGGGCGGTGGGCACAGGGAGTAGCCAGGTGGGCGGGGTGTGCCCCGCTCACCTGCGGGTTCAGCCGAAGATGTCGTACTGCTTGAAGTCGGTGCCGATCGTGATGGCTGTGGCGAAGATCTCGCTGCTGGCCTTGCCGGTCCCCGGGTACAGGGACAGCGTCCCCGCGGGGGTGCGGGCCAGCAGGTCGGCCTTGCCGTCGCCGGTGATGTCGCCGACGGCGTCGAAGGCGTTGAAGCCGCTCCAGGTGCGGACCTTGATCCGGGCCGAGAAGGCGGCGGAGCCGGACTTGCCGGTGCCCTTGTAGAGGTAGACGGCGCTGCCGGTCCTGGCGCGGGCGATCAGATCGGTGCGGCCGTCGCCGGTGAAGTCGCCGTGGCCGAGGAGCACGTTGTACTGGCCCCAGCCGCCGCCGAACCGGACCCGCGGCGAGAAGGTGCCGTTCCCCTTGCCGGGGTAGATCCACAGCACGCCGCCGGAGTCCACCGAGAGCAGGTCGGGCAGATAGTCGCCGGTGACATCGCCGGGCACGACGATCTGGGTGCGGGTCTTCCAGTTGTCGGCGAGCTTGGTGGTGACCCAGGTGTCCGAGGCGATCACATAGTGGTTCCAGAAGACATCGCCGTCGCTGCTGCGCCGGTAGACGAGGTCCTGGAAGCCGTCGCGGTCGAGGTCGGTCTGGAGGACCTTGTTCACCCCGTCCCAGGTGCCCCACTCCTCGCGGGCGTCGAACGTGGTGCCCTTGGACGCCTTGGAGTAGCCCATCTTGTCGGCCGACTTGCGCACCCACATGTCGGCGCGGCTGTCCCGGCTGAGGTTGCTGTCGTCGAGCCGCGGGTAGACCGCGCCGACATAGGAGGTGACCTTGGTGAAGACGCTGTACGCGCCCGCCGCCACACAGTCCTCCACGCCCCAGGAGACGACGCCGACGATCCGGTTGTTGACCACCAGCGGCCCGCCGGAGTCGCCGTTGCAGGCGCTGACGGTGCCGGTGTCGCTGCCGGTCGCGGGCTTGCCCGCGCACACCATGTGCCCCTTGACGAACTCCGCGCCCCAGGCGCGCGTACAGGTGCTGTCGGACTGGAGCGGCAGGGTCGCCGTCTTCAGCAGCGGCGAGATCTCGTCACTGGTCGAGCTGGTCCGGCCCCACCCGTAGACCTTGGCACTGGTCCCGGCGGCGTACGAGGCGCTGTCCCCGGCCGTCGTCATCGGGATCGGCTTGGCCTTCACCGGGACGTCCAGGGTGATGACCGCGATGTCGTTGTCCAGCGTCCTGGCGTTGTAGGACGGGTGCTGCCACTGGCGCAGCGGCAGGGTGACGGTGCCGTCGGTGCCGGTGTCGGTGGGGAGCTTCGCGGTGCCGGTGATGACGGCGCCGTTGGCGTACCAGTTGTAGCCCTTGACGCAGTGCGCGGCGGTGAGGATCTTCGTGGGCGCCACGACCGCGCCGCCGCAGAAGAAGCCGATGTCGTCGGCGGTGCCGGTGGTGCCGCGGTCGTCGAAGTACCAGAGCTGGGCCATCCAGGGGGCCGTGGTGATCGCGGTGGTGGCGCCACCGATGATCTTGGCCTCCTTGCCGCCGGCGACACTGCCGCCGGTGCTCAGCGAGGTCTTGTTGCCCTGCCCGGCGAGGTCGTCCTCGGCGAGGGCCCCGGTGACCCGGTCGACCAGCTCGGCCCGGGTCACAGTGGTCGGGCCCGGGGTCACCCCGGTCGGGACGGGCGGTGCGGCGGCATCGGCGGTCGAGGTCAGCAGCGCGGCCCCGAGCGCCGCGGCGAGTGCGGCGGCGGTGGCGGACACCGCGAACCGTATCCGCCGTCTGTGACGCCCCTCACCCCCCGCAGAGACGGACGTACCCACTCAAGTCCCCCCTAGGGATCGGCAGTTTGGAAGGCGCCGATCGTACAACAAGCACAGTGGCCGCCCCCTGTCAGGGGACGGCCACTGCCACGCACCGCGACGGCTAGTCGCCGTTTCCGGGCGTGGGCGTCGTCTTCTGGATCTGCATCAGGAACTCGATGTTCGACTTCGTCTGCTTCATCTTGTCCAGCAGCAGCTCGATCGCCTGCTGCTGGTCCAGGGCGTGCAGCACCCGGCGCAGCTTCCAGACGACCGCCAGCTCCTCGCCGCCGAGCAGGATCTCCTCCTTGCGGGTACCGGACGCGTCCACGTCCACCGCCGGGAAGATCCGCTTGTCCGCGAGCTTGCGGTCGAGCTTCAGCTCCATGTTGCCGGTGCCCTTGAACTCCTCGAAGATCACCTCGTCCATCCGGGACCCGGTGTCGACGAGCGCGGTGGCCAGGATGGTCAGCGAGCCGCCGTCCTCGATGTTGCGCGCGGCGCCGAAGAACCGCTTCGGCGGGTACAGCGCGGTCGAGTCGACACCACCGGAGAGGATGCGGCCGGAGGCGGGCGCCGCCAGGTTGTAGGCGCGGCCCAGACGGGTGATGGAGTCCAGCAGCACCACCACGTCATGGCCCAGCTCCACCAGGCGCTTGGCGCGCTCGATGGCCAGCTCGGCGACCGTGGTGTGGTCCTCGGCCGGGCGGTCGAAGGTCGAGGAGATGACCTCGCCCTTGACCGACCGCTGCATGTCGGTGACCTCTTCCGGACGCTCGTCGACCAGGACGACCATCAGGTGGCACTCGGGGTTGTTGTGCGTGATCGCGTTGGCGATGGCCTGCATGATCATGGTCTTGCCGGTCTTCGGCGGGGCCACGATCAGACCGCGCTGGCCCTTGCCGATGGGCGAGACCAGATCGATGATCCGGGTGGTCAGCACGCCCGGGTCGGTCTCCAGGCGGAGCCGGTCCTGCGGGTAGAGCGGGGTCAGCTTGGTGAACTCGGGGCGACCGCGGCCGTGTTCGGGGGCCATGCCGTTGACCGAGTCCAGACGGACCAGCGCGTTGAACTTCTCGCGCCGCTCGCCCTCCTTGGGCTGGCGGACCGCGCCGGTGATGTGGTCGCCCTTGCGCAGGCCGTTCTTGCGGACCTGGGCGAGGGAGACGTACACGTCGTTGGGGCCCGGGAGGTAGCCCGAGGTACGGATGAAGGCGTAGTTGTCGAGGATGTCGAGGATGCCGGCGACCGGGATCAGGACATCGTCGTCGGCGAGCTGCGGCTCGCTGGTGCCGATCTCGTCGCGGCCCCGACGGCCCCGGCGGTCCCGGTAGCGGCCCCGGCGACCGCGACGGCCGCCCTCGAAGTCGTCGTCGTCCTGCTGCTGCTGGCGGTTGGCGCCGCCCTGGCCGCCGCTCTGGCTCTGCTGCTGCTGGCGCTGCTGGCTCTGGCCGCCCTGCTGGTCCTCGCCCTTGTTGCCCCGGCGGTCGCGGTCGCGGTCCCGGTCACGGTCGCGGCCCCGCTCGCGGCGGTCGCGGCGGCGGCCCTCGCCGCCGTCACCGGCGTCGCCCTGCGGCTGCTGCTGGACCGGGGTCTCGGCCCGCGGCTCGGTCCTGGCCTCGGCGGTGACCGTCTCGGGGCTGCCCGCCTCGGCGGTGGCCCGGCGGCGCCGGCGCTCGGCCGGGGCCTCCTCGGCGGCCTGCTCGGCACCGGAGGCGGCCTTGGAGGGCTGGCCGGGGATCTCGATCTGCTGCTGGCCGGCGGCCTGCTCGACGGCGGCCTCGGCCTTGGGGGCCGCCTTCTTCGCGGCGGGCTTCTCGGCCGCGTCGGCGGTGTCGCCCGTACGGGTCCTGGAGGTGGTGCGGCGCTTGGGCTTGGTCTCGGCGGTGGCCTCGGCCTTGGGGGCCGCCCCGCCGGACGCCTGCGCCTCCTTGATCACCTCGATGAGCTGGCTCTTGCGCATCCGCGCGGTGCCCCTGATACCGAGGCCGGATGCGACCTGTTGCAGCTCGGCCAGCACCATGCCCTCGAGGCCGGTACCGCGGCGCCGCCGGGAGCCGGCACCGGTGGCAGGCGCGGAAGCGTCCGTGGCGGGCGCGGCAGCGGTCTCCTCGACACGTGCGCCCATCAGATCGGTGGTGTCGCTCACGAAGGGTCCTTCCCTGGAGCGGACGTCGGCCTGTCTGGCTCGGCGACCGGTTGTGCTGTCCGGCTTCGGTCCGTTCGATGTGGACCGTGCCGGGGCGGTGGTCCGCCAAAGCGGCGGAAGAAATTTCTGGTGAGTGGCGCTTCCCCAGCCGTGGCACCCAGTGTCACGAGGCGTGGTCGCACCGGTTCCGGAGCTTCCCCTGAGGGGGTGCCCCCACCGACGGCCCGCTCAATGTCGGCGTACGGCGTACTGCCCGCATACGAAGTACGAGACACAGTGCGGCTTGGGGGGCTCCCGGAAGAATGTCTGTCCCGGACGGGGACACGAGGCACCTCGCCATGGTGGGGTCGGGTGCAGACTTGAGATTAACACTACCGGATCCAACAAACATTCCCCCTCTCCACATCCGGCAATCGTGTGCCCCGCTCGGCCCTAATCGGCATCGACGGCATCGGTGCCGGTCGTCGCGAGCGGCAGCACACAGGCTCCCTGCGGGTCCAGGCTCAGCCGGTTGGCGGCCCAGTCGGCCCCGGCGAGGGCCTCGACCTTGTCGGCGCTGTCCCGGTCGGCCAGCGCCATCACGGTGGGTCCGGCGCCGGAGATGACGGCGGGGATGCCGTCGGCCCGCAGCCGCTCCACCAGCGCCGCGCTGTCGGGCATGGCCGGTGCGCGGTACTCCTGGTGGAGCCGGTCCTCGGTGGCGGGCAGCAGCAGCTCGGGGCGCCTGGTCAGGGCCTCGACGAGCAGGGCGGCGCGGCCCGCGTTGGTGGCGGCGTCGACATGGGGCACGGTGCGCGGCAGCAGTCCGCGGGCGGTCTCGGTCAGGACCGGCCGACCGGGTACGAAAACCACCGGAACGATGGAATCCGAGGGCTCCATCCTGATCGCGCGGGCGGCGCCGGCCTCCATCCAGGACAGGGTGAAGCCGCCGAGCAGACAGGCGGCGACGTTGTCCGGGTGGCCCTCGATCTCGGTGGCCAGCTCCAGCAGGGCGGTGTCGTCGAGGCGGGCCTCGCCGCCTATGGTCACCGCCCGCGCGGCGACGATCCCGGCGCAGATGGCGGCGGAGGAGGAGCCGAGGCCCCGGCCGTGCGGGATGCGGTTGGCGCAGACGATCTCCAGTCCGCGCGGCTGTCCGCCCAGGACGTCGAAGGCGGTGCGCAGGGACCGGACGAGCAGATGGTGCTCGTCGCGCGGGAGGGTCTCGCTGCCCTCGCCCGCGATGTCGATGTGCAGTCCGGAGTCGGCCACCCGGACGACAACGTCGTCGTAGAGGCCCAGCGCGAGGCCGAAGGCGTCGAAGCCCGGACCGAGGTTGGCGCTGGTGGCGGGGACGCGCACCCGTACGGCGGCGGCGCGGAAGGCGGGACCGGCCATCGCTCGATGACTCTCCTTGAGCTGCGTGACTGTCGAAGACACTCGATGACATTCGATGACATGCGATGAGACTCGATGACATGCGACGACGGACGACATTCGATGACGTACGACGAACCCTCGGCCGCCGTGGACCACCGTGGGCCGCCGTCGACCGCTTTCGTCCGGGGCGGTCGGCGGCCGGATACCGGGCCGGGGGACGGCGCGGCACCGCGGCATATGCGGCGGGCGGGTTCAGTACAGCCTATCGAAGGAAGGTTCCCGGGCGACATAGGGCGCACAGGAGGCGCACGATGCGTGTCGTAAGCCCCCCGTGCCACCCCCGGCGGGCAAGCCCCCGGGACGCCCCCCCCCGGGAGCCCGCCCGGCGTTCACGGGCGGGCTCGGGGCACCTACGGGCGGGCTCGGACGCTCACGGGCGGGCTCGGGCGCTTACGCCAGGCCCAGCCGGGTCGCCGCCACTGCCGCGTCCACCGGCACGGTGACCGGCTGCGGGGCGCCGGCGACGGCCCAGTCGGGGTCCTTCAGACCGTTGCCGGTGACCGTGCAGACGATCCGCTGGCCGGGGTCGACCTCGCCGCGCTCGGCGGCCTTGAGCAGACCGGCGACGGAGGCGGCGGAGGCGGGCTCGACGAAGACGCCCTCCTGCGCGGCCAACAGCCGGTAGGCGCGCAGGATCTCACGGTCCGTCACCTCGTCGATGAACCCGCCGGACTCGTCGCGGGCGGCGAGGGCGAGGTTCCAGGAGGCCGGGTTGCCGATCCGGATGGCGGTGGCGATGGTCGAGGGGTCCTTGACGACCTCGCCGCGCACGATGGGCGCGGAGCCGGACGCCTGGAACCCCCACATGCGCGGGGTGCGGGTGGCGGGGCCGTCGGCGGCGTACTCCGTGTAGCCCTTCCAGTACGCGGTGATGTTGCCCGCGTTGCCGACCGGGAGGACATGGATGTCGGGCGCGTCGCCGAGCATGTCGACGATCTCGAAGGCGGCGGTCTTCTGGCCCTCGATCCGGACCGGGTTGACCGAGTTGACCAGCGCGACCGGGTAGTTCTCGCTGAGCGAGCGGGCCAGCGTCAGACAGTCGTCGAAGTTGCCGTCGACCTGGAGGATCTTCGCGCCGTGGACCAGCGCCTGGCCCATCTTGCCGAGCGCGATCTTGCCCTGCGGGACGAGCACCGCGGAGACCATCCCGGCCCGTACCGCGTACGCCGCGGCCGAGGCGGACGTATTGCCGGTGGAGGCGCAGATCACCGCCTGGGCGCTCTCCTCCTTGGCCCGGGTGATCGCCATGGTCATCCCGCGGTCCTTGAAGGACCCGGTCGGATTGGCGCCCTCCACCTTGAGGTGGACCTCGCAGCCCGTGCGCTCGGAGAGCACCTGCGCGGGGACGAGGGGCGTGCCGCCCTCACGGAGCGTCACGACCGGCGTGCTGGC
Source organism: Streptomyces sp. NPDC093252 (assembly GCF_040683675.1). Taxonomy (NCBI): domain Bacteria; kingdom Bacillati; phylum Actinomycetota; class Actinomycetes; order Kitasatosporales; family Streptomycetaceae; genus Streptomyces; species Streptomyces sp. NPDC093252. The sequence goes on from NZ_JBFBEM010000016.1 coordinate 112,371, forward strand.
GGAGACGGGCAGCCGGTCCCGGTACTCCTCGATGATGCCGCGCCACTGGTGGGTCATTGCTGGTTACTCTCCTTCAACCCGCATGATGCTGGCGACACCCCGCACGGTGTCGAGCTGGCGCAACGCCTCGACGGTCCCGCTGAGGGAGGCGTCGGACGCGCGATGGGTGACGACGACGAGGGACGCCTCGCCGTCCTTGCCCTGCTGCCGAACGGTGTCGATCGACACCCCGTGCTCGGCGAACACCGTGGCCACCTGGGCGAGGACACCCGGCTTGTCGGCCACGTCGAGGCTGATGTGATACCGCGTGACGACCTCACCCATGGGCGAGACGGGCAGCGCGGCGTACGCCGACTCACCGGGCCCGGTGGACCCGGCGAGGCGGTTGCGGCAGACGGCGACGAGATCGCCGAGGACGGCCGAGGCGGTGGGCGCGCCACCGGCACCGGGCCCGTAGAACATGAGCTGGCCGGAGGCGTCCGACTCCACGAAGACGGCGTTGTACGCGCCGCGCACGGAGGCGAGCGGGTGGGTCAGCGGAATCATCGCCGGGTGCACGCGCGCGGTGACCGAGCCCCCGTCGGCGGCCCGCTCGCAGATGGCGAGCAGCTTGATGGTGCAGCCCATCTCCTTGGCGGAGGCGAAATCGGCCGCGGTGACCTCGGTCATGCCCTCGCGGTAGACGTCGTCCAGCCGGACCCGGGTGTGGAAGGCGATCCCGGCGAGGATGGCGGCCTTGGCGGCGGCGTCGAAGCCCTCGACATCGGCGGTGGGGTCGGCCTCCGCGTAGCCGAGCGCGGTGGCCTCATCAAGGGCTTCCTGGTACCCGGCCCCCGTCGAGTCCATCTTGTCGAGGATGAAGTTGGTGGTCCCGTTGACGATGCCGAGGACCCGGTTGACCTTGTCGCCGGCCAGGGACTCGCGCAGCGGGCGGATCAGCGGAATGGCACCGGCGACGGCGGCCTCGTAGTACAGGTCCTTGCCGTGCTCCTCGGCGACGGCGTGCAGCGCGGCCCCGTCCTGGGCGAGCAGCGCCTTGTTGGCGGAGACGACGGAGGCGCCGTGCGCGAAGGCGGTGGTGATCAGCGTCCGCGCGGGCTCGATCCCGCCGATGACCTCGACGACGACATCAATGTCCCCGCGTTTGACGAGCGCGGTGGCGTCGGTGGTGACCAGCGCCGGGTCGATCCCGTCCCGCACCTTGCCGGGCCGCCGCACGGCGACCCCGGCCAGCTCCACCGGGGCGCCGATCCGCTGGGCGAGGTCGTCGGCGTGCGTCGTCATGATGCGCGCCACCTCTGAGCCGACCACTCCACAGCCCAGCAGCGCCACCTTCAGCGGACGCGTACGCATCATGCGACCTCGTTTCCTCTTCCAACCGGTTACCGTCCGGGTTCTCACCCGGCACGGGGTTCCACCAGTCTCACTCACCGGACGGGACTTTCTGCCCCTGGTCCGGATCGTGAGACATCTATTTCATTTCCACGGCCCGGAAAACAACAGATCTTCCACACCACCGAGGTGCCTCACCCGACATCCAGCCGAGGTACCTCACCCGACATCCAGCCGCAGCAGATCCTCCTCGGTCTCCCGCCGGACGATGACCCGGGCCGCCCCGTCCCGCACGGCGAGCACCGGCGGCCGGGGCACATGGTTGTAGTTGCTGGCCATCGACCGGCAGTACGCCCCGGTCGCCGGTACGGCGATCAGATCGCCCGGCGCGAGGTCCCCCGGCAGGAACGCGTCCTTGACGACAATGTCGCCACTCTCACAGTGCTTGCCGACCACCCGCGCGAGCATCGGCTCGGCGTCGGAGGCGCGGGAGACCAGGGCGACGCTGTACTCGGCGTCGTAGAGCGCGGTGCGGATGTTGTCCGACATCCCGCCGTCGACGGAGACATACGTCCGCAGCCCCTCCAGCGGCTTGACCGTGCCCACCTCGTAGAGGGTGAAGGCGGTCGGGCCGACGATGGCCCGGCCGGGCTCGACGGAGATCCGGGGCGTGCGCAGCCGGGCGGACTCGCACTCGCGCGACACGATCTCGTGCAGCGCCTTGGCGATCTCGTGCGGCTCCCGCGGGTCGTCCCCGCTGGTGTACGCGATCCCGAGCCCGCCCCCCAGATCGATCTCGGGCAGCTCGACCCCGTGCTCGTCCCGCACGTCCTTGAGCAGTCCGACGACCCGGTGGGCGGCGACCTCGAACCCGGACATGTCGAAGATCTGCGACCCGATGTGGGAGTGGATCCCGATCAGCTCCAGCGAGTCGAGCTGGAGCGCCCGGCGCACCGCCTCCGCGGCCTGCCCCCCGGCCAGCGGGATCCCGAACTTCTGGTCCTCGTGGGCGGTGGCGATGAACTCATGGGTGTGGGCCTCGACGCCGACGGTGATCCGGATCTGCACCCGCTGCCGGACGCCCAGCTCGCGCGCGATGTGCGCGACCCGCACGATCTCCTGGAACGAGTCGAGCACGATCCGCCCGACCCCGGACTCGACAGCGCGCCTGATCTCCTCAACCGACTTGTTGTTCCCGTGCAGGGCGATCCGCTCGGCGGGCATCCCGGCGGACAGCGCGGTCGCCAGCTCGCCCCCCGAGCACACATCGAGATTCAGCCCTTCCTCCTTCAGCCACCGCACCACGGCCCGCGACAGAAACGCCTTCCCCGCGTAGAAGACATCGGCGTCGGCCCCGAAGGCGTCCCGCCAGGCCCGCGCACGGGCCCGGAAGTCGTCCTCGTCCAGCACATAGGCGGGGGTCCCGAACTCCTCGGCGACCGTCGTCACGGGCACCCCGCCCACCGTGACGACCCCGTCGTCCCCCCGGACGACGGTCTGCGCCCACACCTTGCCGTCGAGCGCGTTGAGATCGGCGGGCGGGGCGGAGTAGTGCCCCTCGGGCAGGACATCGGCGTGACGGGGCCCGGCGGGGTGTGCGGAGCGGCTCATATCTCTCGTCTTCTCAGCTCTCGGGTTCTCAGAGGTGGTCGGGTGCGTCGATACCGAGCAGGGAGAGGCCGTCGGCCAGCACCGCCCCGGCGGCCTCGACAAGAGCGAGCCGGGCCCGGTGGACGGCCAAGGGTTTCTCGTCCCCCCGCGGGAGGACCTCCGGCCGGACGACGGCCACCGCGTCGGCGACCGCCACGAGCTGCCGGGCGAGCCGGGAGGGGTCCCGGTGCACGGCCGCTGCCGCGAGGATCCGGGGGTGATCGGAGAGGGCGGTGAGGAGGGGGGCGGAGGGGGCGCGGAGGGTGCTCCCGATGTCCCCCGCCTCGGCCCGGAACCCCAGGTCGGCGGCGTTCCGCCGGAGCGCCCGCGCGCGGGCGTGGGCGTAGCGGACCCGGAAGAGGGGGTTGCTCTCACGCTGGACGAGGGAATCGGCGGGGGGGTGGGGCTTGTCGTGGGGGGCGGGGTGGAGGAGGGGCCAAGGGGTCGAGGTCGGGTGCGGGGAGGGGTGGGGGTGGATGAGGTGGGTGGGGATGGCGGGGAGGGTGGGGGCGGAGGGGGTGTGGTGCCGTGGGTCGGCGGGCTGGGCCCGCTCGGGAGGGGGCGGGGCCCCCTCACCGGCCTCGACGACACTGACCTCGACGACCTCCCCTTGCGACCGCAGAATCCGGGCGACGGCGTCCCTCACGACCAGAGCACGCGGCTCACGGGCCGCGCGGAGCCGGACGGTGACGGTGTCCCCGCGGGGGGCGACATGCCCGTACGGCAGGCCGTCGCGCAGTACGTCCCGGACGAGTTCGGCGATCGGGGAGTCCTCGCTGCCGCCCGCCCCGGGCTCAACGGTGAGGTTGAGGAAACCGGGCCCGGTGACGACGACCTCGCGGACGCCGGGCGCCTTGAGCAGATGGGGCGAGAGGATCTCGGCGACCCGCCGGGGAGGGTGACCGGCCGGGCGGGCGAGCTGGAGGGCGATGTTGGTGGCGTAGTCCCCGCATCCGCCGGCCCCCGGGACCGTGACCACGGCCCGCGCAGGAACCTGCACCCTCAGCTCCCCCCGGTCCACAGCACTGCGCACCGCGCGCAGCACGGTACGGGAGAGCTCGACGGGGGTCACGGGACAAGCGTAGGGGAGGAGGGGGGTGGGTAGGCGAGCCGATTTGCCCGATGGTCCGGGATGTGGACGGGGAGGGGGTGGGGAGGGGGGGTGGATGGGCGAGGGCCGCCTGTGTCGGGCGGGGGCGGCGTAGGGCGGGGGGCGGCGACGGGCGGGGGCGGCGACGGCCGCCGGTGGGTCAGCCGCTGCCGCCCCGCCCACCGTCTCCGGAACCGCCGGCTCCCCCGGCAGCACCACCGAGCACCCCTTCGACGAGGCCGCGCCCCTGCTCCGCCACCCGGCGGCGCCGGAGCGCGACGAGTCTCAGGACGACCTGCACCAGCTCACTGGGCTCGAAGGGCTTGGCGAGAAAAGCATCGACCCCGACATCGAGCCCGCTGTCGACCTCCTGCTGGGTGCAGGCACTGACGACGGCGAGGGAGAGATCGCGAGTACGGGGATCGGCACGCAGCCGGCCGGCGGTTCTGAGCCCGTCCAGCCGGGGCATGACCACGTCGAGTGTCACTACATCGGGCCGCACTTCATGAACGACATCCAGACACTCGACACCATCGGCCGCGGTCACCACCTCGAAGCCCTCCAGTTCGAGGTTGACCCTGATCAACTGCCGGATGACCTTGTTGTCGTCCACAACAAGCACCCGGCCCGAGGCGCCTGACACAACTCGAGAGTAGGTCGGCACCGGCCACCGCGTCCGGGTTTTCCCCACTTCCAACCCCCGAGGGCGACACGGCCCCTCTCCGACCGCGGAAAACGCGTTCATGACCACCCCGAGGGAGCTGGTAGTGTTCTACCCGTCGCCGCGAGCAAACAACTCAGCGCCCGACACGCCCCCGTAGCTCAGGGGATAGAGCAACGGCCTCCGGAGCCGTGTGCGCAGGTTCGAATCCTGCCGGGGGCACTCCGGATTAAGACCCTGACCTGCAGAAATGCAGGTCAGGGTCTTTTTTGTGCATGACAGAACAACAACGGCCCACTTAACCGTGTGCAAGTGGCTGCCATCGGGGCGCTGACCAGCGGTTTCATCGCGATCTAAGGCGGAGGGGACGAGTCCGCGATCCCGCAGAGAGAGCCATGTCGGATTCTGCGGGATGCATGCGGGATGAAGGTCGGCGAGGGTCCCTCCCGACCCGCCTTAAAGCTCTGTGACCTGCGGTTTTCATCGCTGGGGACAGCAATGCCCTACGTCCGGGGGGCCGTTTGTCTTTCTGGGGCCACAGGCACCACGAAGTCTCGATCAGCCATCAAGCCGTGCCAGCAGAGCTTTTCGGGTCCCAGGCCATGAGGAGGGCGGAGGCCGGCGCGGCCCAGTCCTCGGCTTCACGCAGGAGATCAGTCGCCCCCATCGCGCCCTCTTCTGCCAGGAGTTGCTCGCCGATGCCCTGGGGAACCCACAATGCGGCCGTGGACCGGCGCCAGTCCACGGCAACCTGGTACACCGCGAGGACGGCCGACTCCCAGTCCGTCAGCACCTTGTGTGTCCCTGCACCATGCGTGTACGGCCCGGTAGGCCGTATCTCCACCCCGATCAGGCTCCACGGCTTCCCGACCGACGCCATGGCCGCAGCTTCGCGGGCTTGCTCGGCCCACGCTTCGGTCAGCCGTTCCAACGACTGCTCTGCCTCGTCCCTCCCCTTCCGCCGACGCCCCACCGCTTCGTGGAACGCCAGCTGGGCCGAGAGCACTGCTTCGACGAGCGGTTTGGCACCCCACTGCGCATCGGTGCACCACGCCCGCCAGGTCCTCAGCAGCACGCTGGCGGCATCGGGGCCGAAGATTCCGAAGGCGGTTTCCGGGGTGAGTACGGGCTGAGGCAGCGACGGGACCGCCGCAGCCTCGGCGAGAGCGCGAGGATCGCAGAAGCGGGCGACCAGAAGCCGCTGCCGCTCGACCAGTAGGACATGCGCCGCGGTCCACTCCTCGGCCCACGGGCGCAGCCACGGACACTCGGTCAAACCCTTCTCGGCCGCGACAAGGCGACTCTGGGTGTCACGCCACAGCGACACCAGATTGGCGCGGCACGCCCTGGCCGCTTCGTGGCGTTCCCAGGCGTCGGCGTCGTCTTCGTCTGCGGGATACTCGCCTTGGGAGAGAACGGCCGCCGCTTCGGCAACCTCCTCCTCTGTCGGTAGCTGCTTCTGCTTGTCGTCCTCGTGGAGCCGCTGCAGCGATAGGGCGGACAGGGTGTCGAGGAAGACGGACCACCGCCCGCCAGGCAGCTCCCAGCGGCAGCTCCAGTTCGAACAGAGCCGTTCGGCCGCGGCCATATCCAAGGCGAAGTCGATCGCTCGCACCTCGGACGCCTTGCGAAGCAGAGGACAGTCCTCGACCGCGTGGATGCGCCCGGTGCCGGTAGCAGTGGTGAAGCCCGGAAACCTCGTGCCCTCGAAGGGTCCCAACGGCACGCCCGGCTTGATGAGGCGCCCCAGCACTGCCGAGCGGCTTCCTGCTGCTGTCGTGTTCATACAAGCGACCCTATTGGGCTGCCACAGCGTAGTCCTCGGCGCACGCACACATCAGCAGGGCAGCGCCGGGACGCCGAAGGGCGTTGTCCCGCTCGGAGCGCGAGATCACCCTCTCTCTATGGGGGAGCGCACAGACGGTTCTACTCGTACTCGCGCAGGAGCCTCTCGATACGCTGATTTGCGATCGCGGAGCGGCCGTACAGGCACTTTGCATAGCGGGTCAGAAGCGCCTCCACACTGTTGCCAGCGCGCTCCGCGACTTCAGCAGGGTCAACAGCGGCGTTAAGCCAGGTGGACAGGGCTGAGTGACGCAGGTCGTACGGACGGGCGGCGAGTGGCGAACGAACGAGATCCGCCGGGAGAGCCAGCTCTCGGGCCTCGTGCCAGACGCGGTCATAGGTGGTGGAGGCGACGATGCCGCCACGTTCGTTGAAGAACAGTCGCCCATCGTCGGCAGTGCCGAAGGTCTCGGCGCTCCACCTCCACAGCTCCACCAGCTCGGGTGGCAATGGAACGACGCGCACGTCGTCGACCGGTCTGTTCTTCAGCCCGCGATCATCATGGAGTCGTCCCGTATCTGTCGACCTCTTCCCTGCCTGCGGCAGAGTGCGGCTCAACGTCACTTGCCCCCACCCCTCTGAAGGCAGAACGCAGGCGGGCAAACCAACCGCGACCGCTTCGGCTGGCCTCAGCCCCGCGTAGTACATGCCGGAGAACAAGCCGATCAGCCGACGACCACGGGCGCGTCGGTAGCTGCCGACGTACGAGACGGCGCACAGCAACTCACGCGCCTGGGCCGGATTGGCGACCACTCGTGGATCGACCTGTTCGACGGTTGTCGCGACTCGCCATTGGATCGACGCCAGGTGGTCAGCGGGGAGTTTGCGCTGCTCCATCGCGTAATGAATGGCATGCACCAGAACTTTGTGCTTGTGGCGCTGAGTCTCCGCGGCTGCCGCCGTACCGTCCTGTTTCAGACGCAGGGTGGTCAGGACAGATCGCATGACGCCCGGGTCCAGCAAGTCCATGAGCGGGCGCGAGGCCACCGCGATCCAGCGCAGAGCCAGACGGACATCGGCTGGCATGCCGCGCGGGTCCGGGCGAGGGAACACGAAGGCCCAGCCTCGCAGCGCGTGCCGTATCAGGTGGTCACTCGGCCGGTCGCGGAAGTCTCGGAGCATAGCCCGCGTGATCTCACAGAGCGCATCACTCGTTTCGTTGCGCGTTTTGGCCGCGATGAGGGGCCAGCGCATATCCAGGTATTCCAGCGCGAAGGCGTACCAGCTTTGGGCAGCCGAGTCCTGGACGGCGCCCAGGCATTCGACTGCACCACTCTGCTCACGGATTGCTCTGATCAGCGCGGCAGCGAGTTCATCGCCCAGGTTTCCGATTGCCGGCCCCTGCACTGCGCCCTGGCCGACATCGCTCCGGCGCCGAGTTCGGCTCGAACCGCGTCGGCTCTCCCCTTCGACGGCCTGCGGTTGCTTCCCTTTCGGCTTCACGGCGAGCCACCACCTTTCCCACCAGGTAAACCCGCTGGAGCTGCGTGGTGATACCCCGCCCCCACCGCAAGAGCATCAGCGGTAGGATAGGTAGCATGAGTGAGCCTACCGGCAAGTATTCGATCACCATGCCGCGCGACATCGCCGAGGCCGCCAAGGCCCGCAGTGGCCCCTCCGGGCTTTCCGCCTATGTGGCCGCCGCTGTCGCCCGGCAGATCGAGCGCGACAACCTCAACGAGATCATCCAGGTCGCCGAGGCCGAGCACGGACCCATCAGCGATGAGGAGATCCAGTCGGTGCGCGACCAGCTCCACCACGCCCGGAACCAGCAGCAGACCCAGGGCGGAGCCAACGCCGCGTGACCCGCTCCCCCGCCGCCCCCGGCGGCACGCTCGTCCTCGACAGCGAAGGACTGGCCAAAGCGGTCCTGCGCGACCGGACCGTCACGGCCTGGCTCACCCTGGCCCGGACCGACGACCTCCGCGTGATCACTTCAGCGGCCACCCTGGTGGAGGTCGTCCACCCCCGGATCAACCGCCCCGCCCTGGAGTGGACCCTCTCCCGCATCATCGTGGAACCGGTCACCGAGGTCATAGCCCGTCACGCGGCGGCCCTCCTCGCGGACACCGGTCTCCACGGCCACAAGTACGCGATCGACGCCATGCTCAGCGCCACAGCCCTCACCGCACCGGGGCCGGCCACCATCCTGACCTCCGACCCCGACGACCTCACCACCCTCTGCGGTGGACACGCGACCGTGATCAAGATCTGACCACTCTCGCCTCAGGTGAAGGGCGGACGAGAGCATGGTCGACGTGCGGTTGCAGGCGCCGCGCCCCGGCGGTCACGGTCTGGCAATGGCAGCGTTGGTGAAGGAGTCTGCCCAGGTGGCGACCGCTACGGAGCACCCGAGGGATCAGCAGGCAGTGCCGTGAGTGCGACTGCCCTTCCACCGGTCCCGGAGCCTGGGCAGGCCGTCAAGGTGCGGGGCGCCGCCTGGGCGGTGTCCGACATCCGGAAGCAGGGTTCTTCCCCATAGCCCCGCCGACGAGGGCGTACCGGGCCGTACCCGTGTGGTCGGCCTGCAGTCGCTGGACGAGGACCGGCTCGGGCAGGAGCTGACGGTGGTCTGGGAGCTGGAGGTCGGGCACACCGTCGCTCCGAACCAGGGGCTGCCGGAGATCGTACGGGCCGAGGCGTTCGACGACCCCAACACGCTCGCCGCGTTCGTGGACGCGGTCCGCTGGGGTGCGGTCACCTCGGCGGACGCGAATTCGTACCAGGCTCCCTTCCGCAGTGGCGCCAATGTGGAGGCGTACCAGCTGGTGCCGCTGAGCCGTGCGCTCCAGTCATCGCGCACGAACCTGCTGCTCGCGGACGATGTCGGCCCGGGCAAGACCATCGAGGCCGGGCTTGTCGTGCAGGAACTGCTGCTGCGGCATCGCGCGCGGTCCGTGGTGATCGTCTGCCCGCCGAGCCTCTCGTTGAAGTGGCAGGACGAGATGCGGGAGAAGTTCGGCCTGGACTTCGTCATCGTCAACAGTGAGCTGATGGCGAAGGTGCGTCGGAGCCACGGGCTGAACGCCAATCCTTTCCGGCTCTTCCCGCGAGTGATCGTGAGCATGGCGTGGCTGCCGTCGTTGCGGGCGCAGCGCCTGCTGCGTGACGTGCTGGCCGATGTGCGCGGCGCGGGGACGGCCAGGCGGTACGCGTTCGATGTGCTGGTGGTCGACGAGGCGCACCATGTGGCGCCGGCCAGCCCAACGACGGCGCCGGGGCGGCGTGGCTACGCGGTGGACAGCAAGCGGACGACGGCGACGATGCGGCTCGCCGAGGCGTGCGAGCACCGGCTGTTTTTGAGCGCGACGCCGCACAGCGGCTACTCGGAGTCGTTCACGGCCCTGCTGGAGATGATCGACGGTAGCCGGTTCACCCGTGGCGCGAGGATCGACGGGCAGGCGCTGAAGGAGGTGATGGTGAGGTGGCTGAAGGCCGATCTTCCGGACAAGGGGTTCAAGACCCGGAAGCCGGGGCCCCTCCCGTTCACGCCGTCGGAGGAGGAGCAGCAGCAGTTCGCGCGGCTGGAGCGGCTGCTGGCGGACAGTGCCCGGGCGAACGGTAAGGGTTCGGGCGGGGACATCGTCGCGATGCTGCTGAAGAAGCGTTTCCTGTCCAGCCCGTGGTCGTTCGCCCGCACCCTTGAGCTGTACGAGGGCTCGGACGGCGGTGACCGGCAGCTTCGGATGGATGACGAGGACCAGTACTACACGGAGGTGCTGGGCAGCGGGCAGTCGGACGAGGAGGAGGGCGCGGCGGAGCACGCCGAATTCACCACGCTGCGCCCGTCCAAGGGCTCGGACCCCCTGGTCGCGGCCACGCGCGGCGAGATCGCCTCGCGCATCGAGTGGGGGCGCCGCCACGAGCACGAACCCGATTCCCGTGGAGGGACTGCTGACGTTCCTCGCCGCGGTCTGTCGGCCGGACGGCGCCTAAGGGCGTTACGCAAGGCCGTGTTCGGGCAGGTCAGGGCGCATGGTGGCAGTCCCCTGATCATGACGTGCGGGCAAGGTTGTGTATGTGCGCGACGGCTTGGACGGCATGGTGGAGGCCGTCTCCTCGTTGCCGACAGTCGCGGAGGATCTTGTAGTTCTTCATCCGGCCGATCGCATGTTCCACCCACGCGCACCTTGCGGTGGGCGGCGTTGTCTTCTTCCTCGCCCGTCAGCAGGGCCGGGTGGGGGCGTTTGCGGTGTGGGGTGACCATCCCGCAGTTGAGATAGGCGCCATCGCCCAGCAAGGTCACGTCCTGGCAGTGCTGGACCGGGCGGGAGGCACGCCAGGCATGGGCGTCCGCGATGATACCCGGTACCGGCCTGGCTGCCGCAATCACCAGACACGTCTCTGCATCCACGATGAACTGCGCGTTCGCTGAGAATCGGTAGTTGCGTGACGAGGAGCCCACGTGCCGGTCCCGGACCGGGACCAAGGTGCTGTCCACGATCCACAACCGGTCGCCCGCCTCAGCCGGACGGGAGACAGGCTCCAGTGCCAGCAGCGGACCGAGCCGCTGGATCAGCCCGCACACGGTCGAGGAAGAGATCCCGAACAGCGGCCCGAGCCGTGGCATGGTCAGGTTCGTGCGGTAGTGGACGGCCACCACCAGGACCTGCTCGCCCAGCGGAAAATCCCACGGCCGACCGCGCAGAGTTCCGTTGCCCCCCACCCTCCAGGACGGCCAGCAACAGCTGGCCGCACTGGTCCATTCGCAGTCCGGTGAACGTCTCCCCCCACCCCAGGACTTCGGCACAGGTGACTGACGCCCGGTTTATGGTGACCTGTTGGCTGGTGGGTGCCCTGGAGGCAGGACGGGCATGGCTTCCAAGGTCATGGAGTTCTCGACGCCCCGTGACCTGCCTGGAAGACCGTGCCCGCCGACGCGGCATCCCCCATCCCGCCCGCCCTTGACCGGCTACGCGAGCAGTCCGACGCCGCTCCGGGGGAGGTCCCCGGCCTGCTGGAACGACTGGCCCAGGTACCGGACCCACACGATCCGCGCGGTGTGCGGCACACGCTGGCCGTCATCCTCACCCTGACGGCATGCGCGGTACCGACCGGGGCGACCTCGCTGCCGGCGGTCGGCGAGTGGATCACAGACGCGCCGTCGCATGTGCTGGAACACCTCGGCGTGCACCCAGACCCGCTGCCGCCCAGGCGGCTGGCCCCTGCCGAGGCGACGGTCCGCTGGCTGCTGACCCGCGCCGACGGCGACGCCCCGGACCGGGCGGTAGGTGGCTGGCTCGCCGACCGCCGACCCGCGAACTCCGGGCTGCGCGCACTGTCCGTGGACGGCAGGATCCTGCGCGGCACGGCCAGGGCCGCAGGCCGGAAGACCCATCTGCCCGCTGCGGTGGAGCACACCACCGGCCTGGTCCTGGCCCAGGTCGACGCTGGCGAGAAGACCGGCGGGACCACCCGCTTCCAGACGCTGCTGGACAGCGTCGCGGACCTCGCCGGAATAGTAGTCGCCAGCGACGCATGCCCACCCGGCGCGAGCACGCCGCCTGCCTCCTCGGCCGCCGGCCCCACTGCATCGCGATCGTCAAGGACAACCACAAGAAGGTGCGCAGACAGAACGAATCCCTTCCCTGGAAGGACATTCCGCTCCAGGGACGCACCCGGGGAACCGGACATGGCCGCTCCGGGATCCGCCGGATCAAGGTCGCCACCGTCAACAACCTGCTCTTCCCCGGCGCCTGCCAGGCGGTCCAGGTCAAGCGCCGCCGCACCGACCGCAAGACCGGCAGGACCGGCATCGCGACCATCTGCGCGGTCACCAGCCCGACCGCCGGACAGGCCACGCCCGCCCAGCTCGCGCAACTGATCCGGGACCACGGGAAGATCGAGGCCCTGCACCATGTCCGCGACACGACCTTCACCGCGGACGCCTCCCCACCGCAGACCGGGAACGCTCCCCGTGCCATGGCGACCTGGCGCAACCCCGCTGCTGGAGCCCTGCGGCTGAGCGGCGTCAGGAACATTGCGGCCGGCCTCCGCCGCAATGCGCGCGACGCACGCCGGCCCCTCGCGCTCCTCGGCCTTACGTGATCACAGAGCGGATGCCGGGCGACTACGCCGAAGCTCTGGGCCGAACCCGGTGACATGCGTGTGCCATATAGGGAGACTGGCGACAGAGATACGCGAGCAGTCGAAGGCCGAAGGGCAAAAAGTGGCACTGGCGAAGAAGGGTTCCCGCCGCATTGTCGTCGACGGCGTCGAGTACCGCTGGCGAGTGAGCAGGAAACCGTGCTGCGACTACGATGGCATCACATTGAGTTACATGGTGGAGGACGCGGCCCGTCCCGGAACGACGCTCGTCGTGGAGACCGGTCGGCCAGCCATGCTCGAACCGAACATGATGCCGGCTGAGGTCATCCTGCCGCGCGAAGTCGCCGCGGGAATTCGGGCCTCGCGGTCGAACGGCTGGACGCCCAGCTCCAACGGTTCGCCGTTCAAGCTGCACCTTTCCGCTGTCTGACCCGGCCTTACCGAAAGAGGCGCGGCAGCGCGGGCCCGCAACCGGTCTCCCGCGGGATCGGAGCGGGGCCTGGCCACGAGCTATGGCGAGACGCCCCGACAGCTACATGGCGGGGCTCCAGCCGCGCGGATCGTGTGGGTCCGGTACCTGGGCCAGTCGTTCCAGCAGGCCGGGGACCTCCCCCGGAGCGGCGTCGGACTGCTCGCGTAGCCGGTCAAGGGCGGGCGGGATGGGGGATGCCGCGTCGGCGGGCACGGTCTTCCAGGCAGGTCACGGGGCGTCGAGAACTCCATGACCTTGGAAGCCATGCCCGTCCTGCCTCCAGGGCACCCACCAGCCAACGAGATTACCCGTCCGGGGCCGTATCGCCGCCCATTTGACTGGTCGAGCTACGCCGTTCCGACCGACGCGTCGGCAGCCCCACTTTCGTCGAGCTCATCGTTCTCAATCTCCACATCATCAACCTTGACCACCGGATCACTGCCAGAGTCAGACAGCTCCAGGCCGAGCCACCCCTTGAGTCGTGTGTAGGCCAGACGTAGGAGGACATCAGCACGCTGATCCATGAACGCCGGATTCAACTCGCCCTCCCGCTGGCCCAGTGCTCGCAGGTGCGGGAGGTAACGCGACAGAGCCGCTAGATCTTCGGTCGACTGCGCGAAGGTCAAGCCAGAACTTGTGAGGATCGACTTGGCATCTTCGGCCGTCGGAGCACCGAGTGCCGCATACAGAACCTTTTTCTCGGTCCAAGGCCGTGAACTGAGAGACGCGTTGGCAGCACCTGGGGCCAGGACTAGGTTTCCTAGTTTATGGACTGTCTCCTTCTCGCCGTAGAATTCCTTATCCCACCCCTTCGTCTCCTGCTGTGGTGCGATGTGTTCGACCGTGAGGTGCGTCTCGTCCGCCCAACCATCTGCAGTGAAGCACGAGGCGACCCCCGCCTTTCCTTGGATGATTAGTCCCGGATTCCCCGGATCCTCAATTGTGTCGTGATACGCAGCCAGAAGAATGAACCGCGTCAGCGGGCGGGCGATTTTGTAGAGCGGCAGCGCGGAAGCATCTGCCAGGAACGAGGGCAAATTTGGGATTGCGCCGTGCTTAGGGTGAGACAAACGCGCCGCAAGTTCCTTCTTCAGCGCCTCGGCGTCGACGATCGGAGCAGGCTTCGATGCACCGGGCACTGCCCACTGGCGAGCGAGCGGACCAATCCCCGTGACCGAGTCCACTCCGGCCATGACGGCCCTGTACTGGCTGTCGATGTTTCCCGTGCCGCGGCGGGTTGCTCGCCAGAAGACCGTGAAGGCAGTGATTGCCTTGATCGCCTTCTCGAACTCGGCGATGCGTTTTTCCCTCGCCTCCTCTTCATCCGCGTGGACAGCCTCGGAGTAAAAGCGTACGAGCGGCGCGATGGCGATGGTGTGATTGAGTGAATTAAGGAAGGCTAGACACAATTTCACGGTGTCCGTCATGGCGGTCGCTTCTAGCCCGGGGAGCGTGCGAGGAGAGTTATTCGCGGGCTCCCAGGCATTCCCGACAAAAGCCGCAGTGTCGCGCAGGTGCCGCAAGTACGCGCTTCGATCATCGGCCGAGTGCTTGTGGCGCTCAAAGGTATCGCGCATGTAGACCCGTTGATCCGGGAGGCGCTTAGAAAGCTTCTCCCCAGTCTCTGCCAACGCGAAAGTGACCAGCAAGTCTCGAGTTGCGTTCTGAAGCTTGTCTCCGACGTCAAAACGGTCCAGGTAGCCCTGAACCGCCTTCATGTACGCGTGTGCGTCCGAGTCCTGGTAGTCCTGAATCTTCTCTGCCATCACCACCCGAGGGAGGAAGGTCTCGAAGGCCGTCAGAGGCTCGCCCGTGGTATTCAACGACTCGAAGATAGTGAAGGCGTAATCCTCGTCCTTGCCTTGCACGACGGTCAGAGCGATGCGGTTCAACCCATAGGCAGCAAACATGACGAGTCTCATCAGCTCAGCCTCGGGCTCGTCTTGCAGCTCCCCCAGCCAAGCGCAGAGGTCCGAGTCAAGTTCGTGGTTGAAAAGCGCACGCTGGAACTCGATATTGGTGGCCAGAGTTGCTAGCGGTGGCAGATCCTCCAGCTCCTCTACGGACTTTCGCTGCGACAGCTTGGTCAACCCCGTACGGATCTCGTTAAACCTCTTGATGAGGTCACCTTCGCCTTCACCTGCATTCTGTCGAGCCGTCGGCCTGAAGTCAGTTGGCCTAGAAGTTGCCACTTCACCATCGGCTAGCAACGAGTACTGGTAGATAAGGTTGGCGATCGGCGACTCATACTGCTTGAGCTTCTCGTCCCTGGCCCACTGATCCACAAAGGCTCGAATGAGGCGTGGGTAGATCGGAGTAGTTCCGAAGTTCTTGCGCTCGTAGAACGCCGCCCCAAGCATCTGCAGGATGTCGCTCGTTTCCGAATAGAGGTGGGTCCGAGCGCTCTCGGTCGGATCCGGAGTCTTTCCCTTGAAGACCTTCCACGCACGCTGACGAATGAGATTGTGCAGGCCGACCAGCAGGATAAGAAGGCTCGACAAGCGCTGCTGCCCATCGATCACGGTAAGGACCTTGGACGGCACTTCGGACTTGACGATTGGCTTCACCGTGACGTGGTTAACATCATGGATGGTGATGACAGTCCCCAAGAAGGTGAAGCTGTCCGGCGCCTTGCCTAGATTCTTGAGGCCATGCAGTGTATCGTCGAGCAATTTCTCGACCTTGTCTTTACCCCAGCCGTACGGACGCTGATACGGCGGCAGGTAGAGGCCCAAACCATTGTCAGAAAGCAGCTCGCGGACACTCTTACTCTGTGCCTCGAATATTTCCTTGGCCTGCGTAGGCACGCGTTGCCCCTTTTCGTTCAGCAGGTTCATTCAGATCAGATGCGGCATCGTCATAGAAGGGACTCTCAACCCGTATTTCGGCTCAACGATCGTGTAGCTGATGTCGCAAATCGTGATGACGGTACCGAGGAATCGGCCCTCGAACTCGTCAAGCCGATCAAGGCCGTGCGCGACTCCACCGAGAATGCATCTGATCTCGGGCAGTTCCATCTGCATGCGCACTGACACGAAGGAACATAGAGCCCCTAACTGGGCTCACTGAAGAACTGAGAAGCTGACATCCGTGCCGCGTCAATAACCAGCCAGTTTGCATATCCCGGTTTCCCTCCGCCACCGTTCCACACCTGTGAGCGAGTCGTCACTCATGGTGGCATACGAGTGGTCGACATGGGCAGCAGCAACGCCATGCGCCCATCATGCCCCACATGTGACGTTGCGTCACCCCATCACAGAGAAGCTCGACTTGTCGTGTGCGGGTGCGATGCGCTCCTTCGGGAGGTGTGGGACACAGTATGGGCGAGGCCACAACGACAAGTGGGATACAGGCTTGATTGGAACTCGGGAAAGCAACAGCGGCCCCAGCTCGATCTGCTGGGGCCGCTGTGTGGGGTTGCGTCAGAGGTGACAGACGGAGCAGCCAGCCTCGTCGTCGTCTGAGTCGAGTGCGTCGGAAAGAACCTCTAGCAAGGGACGGTTGGGCTTGATGCGTTTGGCTACCCGCTCAAGGGCCGCCTCATGCTTGGCCTCGATCTCATCCTTGCGCTCCATCAGTTCCGGCAGCGACTCGCCCTGTGACCAGGTGTAGTTGCGACCCTTCATGGCGGTGTGTCGGTACCGGACCTTCTCCTCATACTCGACGGCGCGGTCGAAGAGGTCGGGGTGGCGTTCCTTGAGGCCGACCCACTCATGCTTGCGCTGGAAGAAGCAGAAGTAGCAGCCGGAACGTGTGCGCCACTCGTAGTAGCCGGGCAGACCGATGCCTGCCTCATCGAGGATGCGCATGACGCCGTCCTTGTCGATGCCGTCTTCACGGAAGGGGAAGACAGCATCGATGTTCGGCTTAGTGCTGACGTAGCCGAGGCGGTTCTCGTCGGCTCGGATGGCAACGTAGGAGATGACCTTGTCGTCACCGACCCAGTCTTCCAGGGGCTTGATCTTGAGATTCTTGGTGCACCAGCGCATCTGCGGGCTAGGCAGCGTGCCTTGGTAGACCTCCATCCAGTGGTCGAAATCCCGGTCGGCATTCAACCGTACGATGGACTTGCCGAGGGCGGCCTCTAGGCGATTGAGGTACTCGTACGTTTCGGGCAGCTCGGCGCCGGTGTCGCAGAAGAAGTACTCCATCTCCGGGACTCGGTTGCGCATGTAGACGGCGAGCGCTGAGGAGTCCTTGCCGCCGGAAATACCGAGCACGTGCCGGACCTTCTGGGTGTCGGCTCCGTCGGTCATCCCTGTGCCTTCCTTTCAGTCGCTGCTGTCGCGGCATCGGTCACGCACTGGGCGAGGGCCGCGAGCAGGATCCTCGCTCCGTCCGGTCCGAGAGTGTCCTCGGCCTGCTTCAGGACGGCGGCGGCGAGGCTGTTGGCCTCACTGCGGGCCTGTTCCGGCACGTAGATCAGGGTGCGTTGTTCCACGCCGGCGCTGTCGGTCAAAGTCAACAACTGAGGGTCGAGCTTCTCTTCCCGACCACGGGCCTCGTTCCCTGCATGGTGCAGGTGTCCGACGCGATCAAGGGCAGCGGCCATCGATCGGGCCTTCTGGGGAAAGACCTTGGCCTCGCGGTCGTCCCAGTCTCCAAGGGCAGAATTGGTCAGGCGTACGACGATGGGTTCGAGCCAGTCGTCGTCCTCAAGGTCGTCGCTCAGAACAAAGTCGATGAATCCGCGCAATTCTGGTGTCAGTACGGCGTCAGCGAAGCCGCGCAGCCGAGCCGCGAGTTGCAGGCGCAGCTCCGGCAGTTCGGCTGGCAGGCGGAACTCCTTGGCGAGAACACCCACGACCTGGAGGCGCAACTGACCGTCGATGGCGACGAGTTCGTCCGCCGCCGCGGTGAGCCGCTCAACGTAGGCGTTTGCTGCTTCCGCGTTGGCACGAGTGCGGGCCGGGATCTCGGCGAGACCAAGGGCCTTCGGCAGTGCGTGGAAGATCAGGTCGTCCGGGTCCAGAGCCCGGGCGATCGTGGTCCGCACGGTTCGGGCGTCGGCCGAGGCGTTCTTGGTGGTGCGGGCGTACTTGTGCAGGTCGGCCACGCGCATGATCAGGGCGCTGGCAACGGAGAGAAGGTCGGGATTGCGCAGGGCCTTGGAGCGCGGTGCCTCAACGCCGAGCGAGACCATGAGCTTCTTGATGACGCTGCCCCGCTGGCCGTCTCCAGCTGGCGTGTACTTCACCGAGAAGCGCGCCGGTCCCTTGACGAGGCGCTCAACGACGTCCATGGTCAGCCGAGGTAGGTAGGTACCTTCCTCGAACAGGGCGACATCGTGGCGGCGGATGATCAGGGCCGGGATCAGGAACACAGGAATCACACCGGCCTTGAGCCCGAAGGGCGGGCTCATCAGAACACGGATGACCTCTTCCACGCTGACCCGCTCGATAGCCCCGGTCACTACCTCGTTGAGCGCGTTCCAGGCGGGCTGAGCGTGCTCGTGACCCTCGCCGGGTGGGGAGAAGCCGTACGGGAGCAGGCTTTCCTGTTGACTCTCGGACTGTGCCTCCCCGTTCTCGCGGTGCAGGCCGAGGTAGGCCAGGACACCGTGGTAGATGGCTCGTTCGGCCCTGTATCCCGGCAGTCCGAGGTTCTCCTCGCCCGAGGCGGAGAGCATGGCAGTCAGCAGTATGCCGCGAGCCTGGGCGGCCTGACTGGTCAGGACGTGGCGGCCGAGCATCTCGTTGCGGATGTGCGGAGTGTCCGGGTACACCGATGCACAGGCGAGGGAAACCAGGCCGCTCAGGCTGCGGGCAGTCAGGTCAGAAGCGGCGGGTTCTTCACCCGAAGCGATCCCGGTGTGCCACAAGCTCCAAGAAGCTTCGGAGGACGGCGGGTAGAAGGCGTTCTGCAGCAACTCCAGTAGCTCGGCCTCGGCTTGGACGAGCCGCTCCATGACTTCCCGCCGAGCGACATGATCGATGTCTTGCTGGACACTGAGTTCCTTCAGTGCGACGAGGTAGGTGGCCGTGGTCAGCACGACGCCGGGGTCGGGGGTGGAGCCCACGAGTACCGGCAGAGGCGAGTGGACGTTGGGCCGGTCGGCGTCAGTGCCGAAGTGGAAGACGACGAGGCCGTCGGCAGGCTCCTTCAACTCATCCGGAGCTGCCACGGTCTTTGTCTCCGGGCCGCTGACCGCGGTGTAGAACACGCGCATCATGCCAGTGACCTGGCTGTGACGGCTGGCCACGAATGCCTGCGGGACGAGACTGCCGAGGCGGTTGATGACCGCAGCATCACTCAAGTGGCTAATGATGTCCTTGAGCCGACCGTCGATGTCGACGTCCGTGCCCTGCCAGACCCTGTACTCACCACTGAACTCGCGGTGGACCACGAAGCCCCGGCGGACTAGATCGGCGAGCCTGTCTTCGAGTGCCGCGAAAGCGTCGGTGTCAGCGACGTCGTTGGGATCGTGGAGAGCGAAGTGGATCATTGGGGCGATGGCGCTGAGGGCCCCATCCGAGTCGATCAGATTCAGGACGCCGATGGTCTTCAGTACGTCCTGGTCGGCGTTGGAGAGGCCGTTGGCGTCCCGGATGCGGGCGTCGACCTCGATCCACCGGCTCGCATTGGCGGAGGCGAGCAGGGTGGTGCGCCCGGAGTTGAGGAAGTAGTCGTAAAGCTGCGGTAGGCGCACCGTACTGGCGTGCTGCACCTGGTCGTTGCTGTGCTGGGCCAAGGAGTGACGGACGGTGTTGGGCTCCCCGCTGTTGAGGAACCCTGACAGGCTGCGGTCGTGCTGGCCGATCTGGGCGGCAAGGATCGGCGCGGCGAGTGCCGTGATGGGGTGCAGCGGGTAGAGGTCAGCGAAGTGGTCGGGGCCGAGTTCGGCGAGAACGCCGAGACCGTGCTGGGTCCAGATGTCCGCGGACGCGGCGGCGCAGGCGTTGATCAGGTCCCGCCCCGCAGCGTTGACGGCCGAGCGGTCGAGGCGGCGGCGCAGCAGGTGCAGGGAGTCACCGTGGTGAGGGATAAATGTGATGTCTTCGAAGCGCCCCTGGATCTTGGCCCATTCGCGGGTCTTGAGTTCGCTGGAACGTGAGGCATAGTCCATGAACGACAGGTGCTGCAAGGTCATCAGGTAGACGGGCAGCCCGTTGGGGCCGGCCGACTTCTCGGCGAGCTCCTGCAGCAGAAACAGGTCGTGCTGGGCGTCGGCGAACTCGTCATGACTGGCGAGGTGTTCCAGCGTCTTGCCGAACTCGTCAATGACAAGGAGCAGAGGCTGCCTCGAATGCGCCGTCAGTGCCGCGACGGCACCGAGGATTTCCTTGGCCCCGGCCCGGTCCAGGTCGGCGCACGCCCCTAGGGCGGTGGCGATGGCCTTCGGGACCCTCTTGCCCCAGCGTCGCGCCGCCGCGGTGTGCAGCGCGCGGGAAAGGGTGGCGACGACGGATTCGCGGCGGGCGGTGGCCACTCCGCCGAGGAATCCCTCGGAAGCGACGGCATCGCGAGCTGTGGCAAGGCGTTGAGCGAGAGCGGGGCTAGCCTCTCTAAGGATGCGCTCGGCCTCGCCGCGGCGCTCGCCATCGCGGCCCAGCAGCGCGTCGATGATGTTGGACAGGGTGGACTTGCCGGAGCCGTAGGGTCCGGTGAACGACCAGGCGCGGGGGCGGCGTTGGTCGGCCAGCGCACTTGCGATGCGTTCCAGGACGTCGACGGCCCGAGCTCCGACGTAGGGCTCGTGCAGCGAGTCCTCAACGTCGCGCTCGAGGTTGGTCGAGCGCATCTGGGAGCCGACGAGTTCGATGCCAGCGGGGAACTGCGGAGCGAGGCTCGGCGCGCTACTCAAGGTCCACGCGGAGGTTGCGGTGGTCACGCGGTCTCCTTAGCAAAGAGCGTGTCGGTGGTGTCGTCCGTGTCTGTGGCATCTGCGGCCTTCATGGCGAGTTCCTTCTGCTCGGCCTCGGCGAGCTTGGGGAACTTGGCGTCCCACTCCTCACGGGCGGGGAAGCCGGGACGGCGGGTGACGAAGTCGTACTGCTCGTCGAGCACTTCCCACGCCAACTCGAAGGGGTCGGCCGAGAAGGCAAGGCTGCGCTGTCCCACGGCCTCGGTCAGGTCGAGCTGCGGATGGTCCGCAGCGACCCTCTGCAGCGCCATGACGATCTCGTTCTCCCGGACGCGGAAGGCACGCCCCGGGGAGCCCGGCTCATTGGCAAGCCGGGCAACGGAGATCGAGTTGGCCTGCCGGGAGAACTTGGCGGCGTAGTCGAGGCAGGCGTAGGCCAGAACCCGGGCGGGCAGCGAGGTGCGGTGCCCGCTGGTGAACTGCCACTCGGCATTTCCGCGTGTGCCGACAAACGTCAGCAGGTCCAGGTCACGGAAGGGGCAGGCAAGCAGGTCCTCGTAGCTCCCCGGCGAGCCCACCTTCTCTGGGGCGCTGCGCGCGTACATTTTGGTGAGGCACTCGATGTCCTTGACGATCGACGCCTCCTCCGGGCTCTTGTCGTAGGAGAAGTTCACATGCCGGGTGACCACCTGCGTCATGTCCGCGACCGTGAACCGGGAGAACGGCGCGAGATGGAAGGCCGTGTACCAGGCCGGCGCCCAGCTCTTGGCCCCGGGGCGCGACGAGACCAGCCACCAGTGGAGCAGCCACAAGCTGCCGTTCTCCTCCAGATACGGGTCCGCACCATGCTCGTCAAGGAGCCAGCGGGCTTCCCAGGTGGGATAGGCGTACTTGGCCTGAGTGCCCTTCGTGGGCGAGTGCTCCCGGGTCAGTTTGAACGCCCGTGACCAGTAGCGCATGGAGTAGACCATGTTCTTGCCCACACCGAACCGCACTGGGGCATCAGCCGCGAGGAACGCACCCTGATCGTGTTTGACCTGCATATACGCTTTGTGCAGCCAGCCGAAGCGGGGCGCGAACGTTTCGTGTCGCGCGAAGGAATAAAGGGCGGCTTCCCCAAGCCGGCTGTCTGACATCCGGGACCTCTCTGTGTCTAATGCGATTGCTCTAATGAGGCTGGTGAATGGGGTAGCGGTCAGCGGGGACCGTCTGCTCCGGCCAGCACGGCCCGAACCTGCGTCACAGCACGTATGACGGCCTGCGCAGCGTGCTCGACCTCGGCTTCCGTAGTGGCGTAGCCCAGCGAGAATCGGATCGTGCTGTCGGCATCCGCCCGAGACAGCCCCATCGCCAGGAGCACGTGACTCGGCGTCGGAGCGCCGGACGCGCAGGCACTACCCTCCGAGGCCGCGACGTCGGGCATAGCCGCCAGGACCGCGTCCGCAGGCACCCCAGGGAAAGTAACGCTCGTCACACCTGGCAGACGCTGATCGCGTCGACCGTTGATACGGCAGTCGGGCAGGGCGCCGGCGATCAGGCGTTCAAGGCGGTCACGCATGGCTGCGACTCGAGCGGCCTCCTCGTCGATTCCGTGCGACGCAGCCTCAGCTGCTGCTCCCATGCCGATGATCCCAGCCACATTCAGCGTGCCCGCACGCCAACCTCTCTCCTGTCCACCGCCTACAAGGAGCGGCCGGTGCGGGAGTGGGGTCCCGCGCCGCACATACAGGGCACCGATTCCCTGCGGTCCGCCGAACTTGTGGGCCGACAGCGACAATAGGTCGACGTCGAGCTCGGCAACGTCCACAGGGACGCGGCCGATGAGCTGTGTGGCGTCTGTGTGGACGAGTGCACCGGCTTCCGATGCCGTCTTGGCAACTACGCGGAGATCAGTGAAGACACCGGTCTCATTGTTCGCCGCCATCAGGGAAACCACTCCCCCACAACGCGCGACAAGGACCTCTTCCAGGCCGTCCAGATCCACCAGGCCGTCGCCACCGACCTGCAGGAGCACAAGATCTTCGGGGCTTCCTGCGGTGACAGTGCGGGCCGTCTCCAGCACAGCCGGATGCTCAACAGGGCTTGTGACCAGGGGACTTCCGGCGGTGAACGCGGACCGCAGGGCCAGATTGTTCGCTTCGGTCGCGCCGGAGGTAAAGATGATCTCGCCGGGCGAGCAGCCGAGGAGGTCGGCTAGCTGCCGACGGGCGACATCGACTCGATGAGCCGCCTGCCGTCCAGGGTGGTGCATGCTTGAGGCATTGCCGACTGACTGCATGGCCTCGATGACGGCCGCGCGGGCCTCGGGCCGGATCGGAGCGGTGGCATTGTAGTCAAAATAGGATGAATCCGGACCATCCGACTCGCTCATCGTTAGCCACCCCCGCCTCGCTCGTGTCGCACACCAATGTACTGCTACTGGTGGAAGCCTCGTCACGCGCCCGGGGTTCCACCAGTAGCTCGCCGCGATCTTAACCGCGAGCCAAGATCCACTCCCTCAATGACTCGAACGCGTGGTGTCGCAGGCCATTTATCGAATAAACATTCCATTAAAGTGCGCAGACTCTCCCGCGAGATCCGTTTCGCCCCCCATCGCACGGACCAATTGCCGCTCCTGGCTGGGCTTTTCGCTTGATGGGGCTCCTGTTGTCAGTGGCCCCGATTAGGGTGGTCGGCACGCTGCAACGTCGCAGTCGCTGTGCACGTTGGGGGCTGCTTGACGTGCCCAAACGGGGGTGGAAGTTCATGACGACAGCTGCTTCGGCCACGCACGCGTACGCGCCAGAGCCTGCCGCCGGGCAGGTGGGGCAGTGACAACCTGGTCACCGGGGATGTCCTTCAAGGCGCTCCTCGCGGATGCGCCGATGGCGTACATCCGGGGGCATCTCGGCGAGCAACTGTGCGCTCTCCTAGACCTGATCGAGGGCGGCACAGCGGGTGACGACCGCCTTCGGGTCGTTGCCCCAATCGCCATCGACGCCGAACGTTTGGTCACCGACGCTGCTGAGCGTACCGCCCTGGTCGCCCTGGTTCCGGGCCCGAAGCAGGCGGAGTTGGCTCAGCGTCTGGGCTCACCTGGGGACGAACAGGCGCCGCTGGACTACCTGCAGAGCCTGAAGTGGACGGCCGACGAGCGCCGCGAGTTGCTGGAGTTCTTCGGCTTCACGATCGACCGGGTGCCATCCCTCCCACCCGCGTTCAAGCAGGAGACGGGCCCGGAGTACAGCCTGTTCCCGCATCAGCGCCACGCGGCAGCACGGGTCAAGGAACGGTTGTACGACGGCTCTCGGCGGACGGTGCTGCACCTTCCCACGGGCGTGGGCAAGACGCGCACGGGCATGAGCCTGATCTGTGATCACCTGCGGCAGCACGAGCCCACGGTGGTGGTGTGGCTGGCTCACGGGCAGGAGCTGCTGGAGCAGGCAGCCGTCGAATTCGAACGCGCCTGGACGAAGGTCGGCGACCGCCCGCTCCCCGTCCTGCGGGTCTGGGGCAACGCCCCGGCAGAGCTTGCGGGGATGGCCGACGGACTGGTCGTGCTCGGCCTTGAGAAGGCCGCTTCAACGGCCAAGTCGAAACCGCAGTTCCTTGCCATCCTCGCCGCACGCAGCACTCTGACCGTCTTCGACGAGGCCCATCAGATTATCGCACCCACGTTCCAGCGGGTGGTCGATGAACTGACGATCCGTCATGATGCGAGCCTGCTAGGGCTGACCGCTACCCCGGGGCGCACGTGGGCCGACATTTCCAAGGACGAGGAGCTCTCCGACTACTTCTCCCGGCAAAAGGTCATGCTGGAGATCCAGGGCTACACCAACCCGGTCACAGCACTGATCGACCAGGGCTACCTGGCCAAGCCGGTGATGCGGACGGTTGCCTCCGAGGCCGGTATACATCTGTCTGCCCGGGACCAGCAGCTCCTTGCACGGTCCTTCGACATCCCTGCCGCCATGATGGCCGAACTCGCGTGCGACGAGCAGTGGAATCTCAAGATCATCCAGACGATCACGGAACTGCTCCAGCAGCAGCATCGGCGCATCCTGGTGTTCGCCGCCTCCGTGGACCACTGCCGACTGATCGCAGCGGTACTGTCCGCTGCCGGCTTCGATGCCGAGTTCGTGACGGGCGAGTCCTCGCCCCGGCACCGCGGCCAGGTCATCTCGCGATTCAAGGGGTCCGGTCGGCGCCCCATGGTCCTGTGCAACTTCGGCGTCCTGACGACCGGCTTCGATGCACCGGCAGCCAGCGCGGCCGTGATTGCCCGCCCGACCAAGTCCCTCGTGCTGTACAGCCAGATGGTCGGCCGCGTCATCCGCGGCCCGAAGGCCGGCGGCACGGACACCTGCGAAATCGTGACCGTCGTGAACCCGGGGCTCCCCGGGTTCGGCGACGTCGCCGAAGCATTCACCAACTGGGAAGACGTATGGGAGACAGCGTGACCAGCGACGGCAGCAACTACCGGATCGTCAGTCCTGCGCTGACCGTCAAGGCCATGCGAGACAGCGGCTACAAGAACACCGCCTATGCGCTCGCCGAACTGATCGACAACAGCATCGACGCCAAGGCCAATCTCGTGGAGGTCTTTGCCTGCGAGAACCCCGTTCGGGTTGGCTCCCGGACCAGCCACCGCGTGGAGACCATCGCAGTACTCGACAACGGTCACGGCATGGAGCCCCCGCAGCTGCGGCGTGCCCTCAAATACGGTGACGGACAAGGTGCCGACCCCGACCGTATCGGCCGTTTCGGCATGGGTCTGCCCAACTCCAGCATGTCGCAGTGCACCCGCCTGGATGTCTGGTCCTGGACGAACGGTGCGGGCAACGCCATGCATACCCATCTCAGCCTCGAAGAGATCGAAAAGGGGCTGATCGACGATGTTCCCGATCCCACACACGACCCGCTGCCCGACTATTGGCGGACTCTGAGCGACGGGCTCGGTGACACCGGCACGCTCGTCGTCTGGACAAACCTGGACAAGGTCAACTGGTACGGGGCCGCGGCCACCCTCAAGAACACCGCCGACCTGATCGGCCGCGTGTACCGGCACTACCTCGACAAGGGACGCGTCGACATCCGAATGGCCCCCGTCCGCGAGGGCAAGGTCGTGGAGGGCGAGTATCACGCCGTGCCCAACGATCCGCTCTACCTGATGACGCCGACCTCCACACCGGAGCCGTTCCCCAACAAGCCGATGTTCATGCCCTTCTCCATGGGCAGCGAGTCCGAGCCCGGAGTCACGCACTTTCCCGTGCTCCACGAGGGCAAGCGGCACAACATCACGGTCCGGGCCTCCATCGCCCGCCCGGAAGCCCGCCGTGCCGACGTCGAGGGCCACCCATGGCCAGACAGCATCAGCCGTACGACCGACTCCGGCATCCTGCCGTGGGGCAAACACGCCCGGCGCAACGTCGGCATCTCGCTCGTCCGTCAGGGCAGGGAACTGGACCTTGACGCCTCGTGGGCCATCGGATACGACCCGACGGAGCGGTGGTGGGGCATCGAGGTAGAGTTCCCGCCGGACCTCGACCCCATCTTCGGTGTGACCAACAACAAGCAGAGCGCCACCGTCTTCTCTTCCCTCTCCCATTTCGACTGGAAGGCCCACGCCGAGGCCGGTGAATCCTTCAAAGGTTTCAAGGAGCGGCTTGCCGAACTCGGCGATCCGCGTCTTCCTCTGATCGACCTCGTGCTCTACCTGGAAGAGAAGCTGCTGCCGGCCATCCGGCGGCAGCTGAAGCAGCAGACGATCGGGACGCGCAAGAGCAAGAAGCGGCATGACGATGACGTCGCTTCCAAGGTCACGGATGCCGTCAAGCGCCGCAGCGAGGAGGGCTACACCGGCAAAACCGACGAGCTCGACGAGGGATCGACCCCGGAGACCAAGCGGCAGGAACAGGTCGAGGCCCTCACCCAGCGACACCACCTCGACGAGGACACCGCCCAGACCATGGTCGAAGAGGCCCTGGAGAAGGAGCTCCGCGCACGGTGGATCTCCAGTTTCCAGGACACCTCCGCCTTCTTCAGCATCGACCTCATGGCTGGCATGCTGCAGGTGATCTTCAATGTGAAGCATCCGCTGCACGCCCAGCTCATGGCCGTCCTGGAAGACGTCCCCGAGGAGGCCGACGCCAACGAGCTGCGTAGTCGACTTGACCGTGCCGCAGACACCTTCAAGCTGCTGCTTTTTTCCTGGGCCCGGATGGAAGACGAGACCTACCCCGACCGCGACCGCGAGCGTATCGCCGACGCGCGGCGCGAGTGGGGCCGGTACGCCCGCGACTTCGTAGACGGGAAGGGCGACTGAGCGTGCCCGAATCTGGCCACATCTGGCGGCAGATCGAAGAATTGATGACAGGCGCCAACGGACGAGTAATCCTCGTGGCGCCCTTCGTCAAGCGAGAAGTTCTTGCGGCCACGTTGTCCGCCGCCCCCACCACCGTCGAGAACATCGAGTGCATCACGCGCTGGGTCCCCGAAGAGGTGGCAGCCGGGGTATCCGATCCCGAAATCATCGAGCTCACCGAAGAGGACAAAAGGCTGCGTATCGCGCTCTGCCCGACCCTGCACGCCAAGCTGTACCTCACCGGCGAGCGCTGCCTGATCGGATCCGCCAACCTGACAGGGAAGGCAACCGGCCGCGCCGCCAGCCCCAACATCGAGGTCCTGGTGGAGGCGCCCTCCGCCCACCCCGAAATCGTCCGGGTACTCACAGAGATCGAAGCCCGGGCGGTCGAGGCAACTCCCCACATGGCGGCCTTGGTCAAAAGTCAGGCCGAACTGCTGAGAGAGCAACACCCGACCCCCTCTGACCAGCCACGAGAGGCAGCCCATCGAAGCTGGTATCCCGTCACACGACGCCCGGACGCCCTCTACCCGTACTACTGCGGGCGGGCACAGTTCGGGCGCTCCGTCGAAGCAGCCATCGTGCGCGACCTCGCGCTCCTAGGCGTTCCGGCCGGCCTGTCCGAGACGGAGTTTTCGGACTTGATCGAAAGCCGACTGCGGGAGATCCCCGCCCTCCAGACGCTCGTGGCCGGTGACCGCCTGACCAATGTGGAGTTGCAGCAGGCACTTCAAGAGCAGATCGGTATGACCGATGAGCGGGCACGAAGGACCACCGAGACCATCGCGGCATGGCTTCGCCACTTCGGCCGCTTCTACACAGACATCGGGACATGGGAGATCCGGCACGGACAGGAGCTGTCCTAGCCAGGCAGCGGTACTCACAATGGCCTCGGGGGGGGAAGGCACCGCGCTTCCCAGCGAGCCACCACCGACGTCCTCCGGCCAGATGCAACGGGGTTGCCCGCAGGGCCGCCTAGGATCTCTGCAGACAGCATGGCGAGGTGGCAGTGCCCACGTGGCAGTCACCTGGCAGGAACGTTGGTACGGGGAAGGTGCTCATGTCTCAAGCCCGGGTCCCGTACCTGCTTGGGCACACTGAGGTTGCCTCCCTCTTCAAAGTTGAGCGCCAGACGTCACAGAAATGGCGCACAGAAGGCACACTCCCAGAGCCTGACCTGGTTGCTTCGGGCAATCCGTACTGGCTGCTGACGACGGTGCTGCAGATCTCCGGCGGCGACCGCCAGGCTGATAAGCAACAACTGGTGGCCTACAGGGCTGGGATCATTGAGGGCTACGACGTGCAGGACAAGGAGCACCTACCTGTCGTCCTCGGCATCCAGGAAGTTGGCCGCGTCCTCGGCAAGGACGCCCAGGCCATATCCCGGTGGCGCAACCGTCGGCAGATCGCCGAGGCCGACTTGATGCTCTCCGGTTCCCCTCTCTGGCTCCTGGAGACCATCCTCACCGACGCGCGACAACGGCAGCGGACGGTCGTCCCTGCCGAGGTCACCAGGCTCCGCGCAGGGCAACGCACCCCGCAGAAATTTCGCGGACGCAAGCATTGCACCCCTGCCACGCCCGCACTCCAAGAGCCTCTGCCCGGCGCCCAGGCCTTCTCCGCTGCCGATCAAACCGCCGCTGCCGAGTTCCTCGCGTCGGTGCTGGCCCAGGGTTTCTCCGTCGTCATCAAGCCTCAACGCTAAACCGTCGATCCCGCCAAACGAATGCCAACGCCTACGGACGGCTGTTGCCCTGTTCGCTAGCAGCAAGAGAGAAACACTTGATCCCACGAGAGTCTATCCATATTGTCTCTCACATGTCGCTCTTGCAGCAGCCCCTCGGAGCCAACCACGCCGATCCCGCCGACTCCATCTTCCAGGCCGCTTCCCAGGAGCCCGACCGCCCTCCAATGAGGATCGTTTCGTACGGAGGCGGTGTCCAGAGCACAGCCCTGCTTGTGCTGGCCGCTCAGCGAGAGATCGACTTCGGGACCTTTCTGTTCGCCAACGTCGGCAACGACAGCGAGCATCCGGCGACCCTCGCGTACGTTCGCGAGGTCGCTGTCCCGTACGCCGCACGTGCGGGTCTGGATGTTCAGGAACTCAAGCGGCGCCGACGCGACGGGGCCACCGAAACGCTCATGCAGCGGCTGAACCGTCCGGACACCCGGTCGATCCCCATACCGGTTCGCATGGCCAACGGCGCTCCTGGCCGCCGCAACTGCACTGCCGACTTCAAGATCAAGGTCGTCGGACGGTGGCTTCGGGAGCATGGCGCCACTGCGGAGGAGCCGGCTGCGGTCGGCATTGGCATTTCGGTCGACGAAATCCATCGCGCCAACCGCAGGCGGCGGGAAGCCCACGAGGTCATCGAGTACCCCCTCCTCGACCTCGGCCTGCGCCGGGACGACTGCGAGCGCATCATCGCCGAGGCCGGCCTGCCGGTGCCGCCGAAAAGCTCCTGCTTCTTCTGCCCATTCCGCACCGTCGGTGCCTGGCGCCACCAGCGTCAGCACGAGCCCGAGTTGTTCGCTCAGTCGGTCCGGCTGGAGGAGACAATCAATCGACGGCGGGCCGCTCTCGGGCGGGATGCCGTCTATCTCACGAGGTACGGGATCCCGCTCACTGAAGCCATCCCCGACGACAGCCCCAGGGAGGGCGACGCCGATGAGGATGAAGGTGCATGCGACTCCGGCTGGTGCATGACCTGATACGTGTCGGGCAGGTCACGACGGGTGGGCCCGAACCCATGGATTCGGGCCCACCGTCGTTTGCCCCCGGGCTGCTGACCTGCTCGCCTCGGGGCACAGCCCATGGTCAGAGCTCGGGCGGCTCCCCGGGCTGAAGGTGGAGAACGGCGAGGTACTCGGCGTAGGGCATCTCTTCATCCACCCAGCGGCTGCCGCCCGAGGCGTCGGGAATCCACATGCCGTCAATAAGGTACTTGTCGTCGAAGACGGCGACCCGGTCCTCCTGCACCGCTGCCGCCATAAGCAGCTGGATTCCCAGCAGCAGCACCGTGGAGGCTTCCTTGACCGCGCAGACCTCGCCGTGCCCGGTGGGAAGGACGTTCCCGTCCGGGTCACTGTCCGGCTCGGGGATGGCGGCGCGGCCCCGGACGGCCATCTCATGCAGGGCAATCGCCTGAGTCACCGCTGCCGCCACTGGCGCGTTGGCGCCCGGCACCCCGTCCGAGGCATGCGTCCGCAAATGGTCGGCGACCGCGCGTGCGTGCAGCAGCCATGCGTCGCCGTGGTGGTGCAGCCGCTGTTCTGCTGCTTCGACGGCCAGTCCAGGCTCCGTGGTGCCCGGGTGTAGCAGCCGGACAAATCCTTCAAGCGCTCCGCGCAGGTAGCCAAGACGGACCTGGTGCTGCTGCCACTCCTCCATCATCTCGGTCCAGACGGCGTCGAAGTCGAGGCCGGCCGAGCACATGCCGCCGCCGTCGTACGACATGTCGAACGTCACCGTACGCAGTCCCTGCGCGAGGCGCAGCCACTTGTAGGCGGCGTCCCAGCTGTTTTGCGCCCCGGGAACGCCGGAGACCACGGAGGCATGCTCCACCCAGTCGGTGAGTTCGCCGACGTGCTCCCCTGGCTCGGACAGCGCCAGGGTTGCCAGGGTGCGGTACGAGGGCAGGCAGGCGCCCTCCATCCGGGTAGTGGTCATGAGTGCAGCGTGACACACGCCGCTGGCAATCGCTCCGGTGCAGATGGTCCGCGCGGCTCCCAGGTGCTGGTGGTGCGCCGCACAAGACGGTGTACTCGCAACGCCCTTCTGCGGCATGCGGGTTCGGGCTCCAGGTCCTCTTACGTGCCGATCAAGTGTGGGCTCTCGTAGAGGCCAGCGCGTACCTCGGCGCCTGTGAGCCGGCGGGACTTGGGAGCGTTGGGATCATCCTCGGCGTGGCACTCGTGTTTCCGGTGAAGCAGAGGACTGTTGGTGGAGTCCGCGTAGTAGATAAAGGAGGACGCGTACGACACCATGACGGCGACCCTAGCGGCCTGAACAGCCCAATTCCTCACTCACCCCCCGGGAAACCCCCGGAGAATTGATTGCTCCACCGCCGCCCAGACCCATCCTCCGACAAGAGGCACCCGCAACGCCACACATACACCCCACACCTGCGACCAGTCGCAGCGCCTCCCGGCGTCCACCACGGCTACACCCGGGCGTTGGCCAGACGAAACAGGTCGGCCGCTCGCTCCAGGTCGCGCCCGGACCTCCAGGTCCCCGGTGCCGTGATGGCCCAGGCCCGTCACGTCCCGCATGAATCCGGGCACGAGATCCACACCCTTCGGCTCGACCTTGGCATACGCGAGAATCTTTGCCTGCCGCACCGGCGGAACACACACGAAGTTCCGCAACCGCCGGTACGCCGTGTACTGCTTGCGCTGCATCAGGCAACATCACCGCCCAGCCCGAGCAGCACCTCGTCCAGTGCACCTGCCAAGTGAGACATCGCCGCCCCGGCCGTACCGGGGCCGGAGTGCGCCGGGCCGCTCACACGGCTGCCGGTCCGGCGACGGACGCCGACAGCGTGCCCGTGGATGGACGCGACGGTCTCCAGCCCGATGTGACCGTCGCCGTAGAGGCGGTAGCGGACGAGGTGGATGCTCCGGCGGTGCTCCCGCTGGCGTTGGACGTCGTACCGGGTGTAGTCCCCGGCCACGCAGATCAGCCGGGGACTACTCCACAGCACCCGGGCCGCGGCCTTCGCGCCGAGCCGGTCGCGGACCAGACGCTGGAACTCGTCACGGTGGTCCACCAGCCAGGAGAGGTAGTACCGCCCCTGGTGGATCACCCCCGAGTCGGTCGCCCGCTTGTACTCGACTTTGCCGACCGCAGGAGCTCGGACATCGGCTCTGAACTGCGACGATCCATAAACTACACGTCCGTGACGATGACTTGAGGCCGCTGCCCCAACTTATCCAGGTGGTCTCGCGAGACGATCCGGCTCCGGACAGGGCAAGTTGCTGGACGGCATTGTGCGGCGTGTGTGGGTGCCGTGCCGCCACGGTTCGGCGTGCCGCAGGAGAACGGTGACGACGATGCGGTGAGTGGTATCGATGATGCAGGCGCAGTCGCGCCGTTGAAAGGTGCGCCGACCCTTGGGGTGCTGGGGGGCGCCGCCGTAGGTCTGCTCGGGCGAGATGACGCATCGGAGGACGTCGCTTTCGTGGAAGCCCAGTTCGCGGGCCCGTTGTTGGGCGTGGGGCGAGAGCGTTTCGTTGGCCTGTTGCCGGAGCCGGGCGAGCGCTTTGCGCTGACGTGCTTCGCGGCCATGGCGTCTCATTGGTGGGTCTCCGGCCCGGAATCCAGAAGCTTCTTCACCGCGCTGGGTGACCAGCGTCCCGTCCCGCTGAGGGTCGGAATGGCTTCCTTGTTGAGGTGGGTGGCAATCTCGCGGAGCGAGTTCCCTCGAGCGTGGCGGTCGGTTGCTACCTTCCTGGCGTGGGAACGGGACCGGGTCTCGTCTGTGATGGTGGCATTGCTGTGGGCGCGGAGGGCGACGCACAACTCCGTGCCCTCTCTCAGTATCCGGTCGTCGTGTGGGTTCCCGACGGCGGCAGTCACGTGGATTCCTTTCTCCACCACCTGCACGCCTCGGTAGAGAGCTAGGTCAAAGAAAACCGCGCGCTGCATGCCAGAAGAGAAGTGCGACTTGGGTTCAGAAATGAAAAGTGTGCGAAAAGACCCTGCATCCAGGATCACCTGAAGCGTCAAGGGCAATTCACTGGGCGGGAATACAAAACTGTGCGGCTCACTGAGGGAGGAGTCGTAGTTCTCAGCTTCCTCTATAGAACCGATTACCCCCATGCAGTCCATATCAGCGAGAGGCAGGCACCTTCTCCCTTCGAGGAGCACGTCCATGCGCGATGTCTGGAAATACTCAAACCGGCCCCATTTTTTCCCGCAGGATCTATCCCAAAGGAGTCGGTCAATGCCCTGGCGGGACCACACGTGAGGTCGCTCATAGCCATCAGCTAATTCGATGATTCGGGATGCTTGTGCCTGGGAGTACCCCATTCCTCGGGTCAGCTTGTGTGCTAGGCGGGCACACTCCTCTTCTGTGGGCCAGCCTGGGGAGATGTACGCATCGGACTTCGCCCCACCGCCAAGCGCTGGCAGCAGTCGATGCCGTTCCACGGCTGCCTTGTAGGCCAGATCGAGCAGTTCATCTCGCTTGGAGTCAGGTGCGTACACCTGGTCCCCAATAGTGATGGAGTTTCCGCCTGCCATGATCTCAGCGCAGATGATGGCCCGAGTCACCCGATCCCCTAGATGGCTCTCGGACGGGACCCATAGACGGTTGCCCACTCCGAGACGAATGCAAGAGATGGCCTCGTGCAGGGCGATCCGTTCGCCTGCGCGCCCCTCTTTTCTGGATGCCGCTTCCTGGCGTCGCATCAAGCAGTCAACGGATCGTCCGCCAGACGATGTTTCCGATCCGACATGATAATGGATCACGGCAGCCACCTTCTAGAATACGTTGCTTTTCATGCGTAGTGACAATGAACGCCAGGTCCTCGGTGCACCCCCGTAGTGCGTCGAGCTGATGGTTGCACCCGTGAGGCGGCTTTGGCCAGAGAGGGTGTGCCGCTTGTCCCTGACTCAATTTAAGAGGATCCGGATGCAGTTATTGGGTTGCTGAAAACTAATCGTAGAGGCATCGGCGGACGCGCAGAACAGGGGGATGAGGCTGCGGCCAGGCCGCGTCAGGGTTCCGTGCAGCTCTCTCGTCGGGGTGCTTTCGCGAGGCGGCCCATCCACCGGGACAGTGGACGGGCCGTGAGCTGGCTGCTGGACAGATCAGGTCGTGGACGTCGCGTCGGCGATACGGGCTTCGAGGTCGGCGATGCGCCGGTCCTGGAAACGGAGGTTGGACCGGGCAGCCCTCAGCCGTTCGTCGAGGGTGCGGTTGCTGGCCGTGAGTTGACGGACTCGCTGCTTGAGGGATGTGTTCTCGGCGGTGATCCGTTGGATGATCTCCTCAGTCCATTAGGCTTGCAAGTTGCTTACATGGCCGAGGAGTTCACCGATGCGTGTCCGCTGAGCGAGGATCTCGGTGTGGGCAGCCTTACGGCTCTCCTCGCCGTTCAGCGCGCGTTCGCGCCAGGTTGCGTCGCGTTCGTCGTCCTGCTCAGCGACCGTCCGGGCGCGGCGTTCGCTGGCCTCAGCCGTGGCAGTGGCGACGACGGCTCTCGCTCCAGGTTGTCGTAGAGGAAGGTGCGGGAGACGTCCGCGCGGTGGGCGACGGCGGCAACGCTGCCCTGGGTCTTCTCACGCCGTAGCCGGGCGATGGCCGCTTGGACACAGTGGAGGGCGGCTTCGGTCCACTGGCGGCGGTCCGCCAGCGCTGCGGCCGTGCGCGGTGCGGGAACAGCGGCGGTGTTCATGCGATGTCCTGTTCGGGGGCTGGGTCCTCGGCTGTGCACGTATCGCTGTACTCGTCCTGCTCGTCGCTGCCCGCGTCGGCGAGGTCAGCGGCGCGGAAGGCGGTGGACCACACGCGGTGGAAGTAGTCCTGGAGCTTGCGGAGGTCCAGGGCGAGGGCGTCGTCGAGGAGCCCGAGGCCGGCCAGCGCCTTCTCCAGGCCGTCGATGGCGCGGGCGGTGGGTTCGAAGTAGCGGTGGAGGTACTCGGTAGTGGCGTCGTCGAGGGCTCCTTTGGCCAGCAGTCGCCACTGTTCGCGTTTGCGCCGTCAGTAGAGCAGGTCGGCGCCGGACAGGACGTACTTGTCGCAGTTGTGGCAGTCGAGGTTCCAGGGGCAGGCGCCGCCGTCGACGACAGGCTGGAAGGTGCAGAAGCCGCCCTCGGCGAGGGTGCTGCGGCGAGAAAGGTAGATGGCCAGGGTCTGAGCCTGTTCGCCGGTGAGAGGGGTGGTGTCACTGGTGAGGGGTCGCCGGGGTGGGCGGTGCCCGGTCCGGCGACCCAGACGTGCTGGAGGACGTTGTCCAGGTCGGCGCTGGTCAGGCGGACGTAATGCTCGGCCATACGGTCGGAGACCTGGCCGAGGTAGCGGCGGATGTGGGTCAGGGGCGCGCCGTGCCGCAGCAGCCGGGTGGCAAGCGAGTGCCGGGCCTGATGGGCAACGCAGTGTCCGCCGAAGTCGAGGTCGGCGAGCCAGCTGCGGAATCCTGTGTGGAACCAGGTGTAGGACAGGGCGCGGCAACCGTCGAGATTGAGGATGCCGGTGGGGAACAGCGCCAGTTGAGCGCGCTCAGCGGGAGTGGGCAGCCCGCCGTAGCGGCCGACGTAGTCCAAGCGGAGCTGGATGACCTCGCTGGCTCGCCGGCCAGTGACGATGATGGTCTCCCACATGTCCCTCAGGCCGCGGTCGTGCTGGTCGTAGCCGTCGGCGAGCTGCTGCAGATTGGCCTCGTCCGCAAGCGCACGGGCGACTTCGTCGGGGAAGGGGTTGCGGCTGCGAGGCGTGCCCGGGCCGCCGACCGGCATGGCGGCGATGAAGGCGCGGTCCAGGCCGATTCTCTCGGCGCTGCCGCGGTCCAGTGCGCCGCGCAGCAGGGACCGGCCGTAGTTGAACACCATGCGGCGCGAGTTCTCGGATACCTTCGCCCTTTTGCCGTCCAGGCGGGCCTGGCTGCGGAAGGCGGGGCCGGGGCATTCGCGGTTGCGTAGGTCCGCGACGAAGCGGTGGACGTGCTCGCCGCGCAGTACGGTGAGGTCGTGGCCGCCGCCGGGCGCCTCGGAGCCTGTCAAGTCAAATGAGACAGTTTGAGGCTATGAGTTCTGCTTCTGAGGTTCTGTCTTAGGCCGGGTTCGTTGATCCACACGGCCGTGGGCAGTTTCGGGGGGTGGGGTCGGCGGCCGAAACGTTTGGGTGGGCCGCATACGTCTGGGCGAGGGTGACCGCTCGCTGTTGACGCACCAGGTCGGCGGTGCCGAAGTGGACGCCGACCGGAATGTGCAGGCCCATCGCCGAGTGCCGGTGCTCGTGGTTGTGGTAGGTGAGTGAACCGTCGCACCAATCGCGGGCGTGCTGCAGGGAGCCGAACCGCTCGGGGAAGTCTCCGCTGTACTTGATGGTCTTGAAGTGGGCCTCGCTGTAGGGATTGTCGTTGGAGGTCTTCGGCCGGGAGTGGAAGCGGGTGACGCCGAGATCGGTCAGGAACTGGGCGACCGGCTTGGAAGTCATCGAGGTGCCCCGGTCGGCGTGCACGGTGTGGGGCACGACGCCGTTGCGGTCGATGGCGGTGCGGATCAGCTCCTCGGCGACTCTGCTGTCGTTCACGGGCCGCGACGGTCCAGTCGGTCACGTAGCGGCTGTAGAGGCCGATGAGGACATACAGGTGGTACCAGTCGCCCTTGCCCGGTCCGCGCAGCTTGGTGATGTCCCACGACCACACCTGCGACGGCCCGTCGGCGACCAGCTCCAGCTTGACCGTGGCCGGGTGGTGGCCTGGCGCCGACGGTCGCCGTTCTGTCCGGCGGCCCGCAGGATCCGTACATCGTCGAGGGCGAGCACCAGTAGGTCCCGGCGTCCAGTTCCCGCGCCCAGACCTGGGCAGGCGGCAGCTCGGCGTATTCCGGCCGGTTCAACAGTTCAAGGACTGCGGCCCGTTCGTCTCCCGACAGGGCGGCGTCGGCCGCGGCTTCGGCTCCACCGGCGGGCGGGGCTTGAGGTGCCGGTAGTGCGTGGCCCGCGAGCAACCGGTCAGCCGACAGGCCGCGGCCGTGCCCAACTGCGTCTTGATGCCGGTGAACGCCTCGTCCAGCATCGGGTCTGCGGCATCGGCCAGTCCGCGCTCTCGGCAAGCGGTTCCAAGAGCGCGGAGGCTTCTCCCAGCACCTGCAGCGCGGCATCCTGCCTGGCCAGGTCCTTCTCCAGCCGGGCCACCTTCTTGCGCAGCCGTTCCAGCTCGGCTGCTTCCCCGGCCTTCTTGGGCCGGGCCGGGCTGGTGCACCGGTCCGGCAGAGCGGCCAGGCCCGCGGCATCCCGGGCGGCCGGCCGCTCCATGATGTGCGAGTGGTACAGCCACTCACGGCGCAGGACTGCACCTTTCTCGCCGGCCGGGGCGGCGTCGTACTCGGCGACCATGCGCAGCTTGCACTCCGGGGAGAAACGGCGGTGGGTCGGTCTCGGTCCCGGGTCCTCGGACTCCTATCGGGCCGTTCGTGCTGGTCATCTGGAGTAGGGATTCTGTCTCGCCCAGGAAGAGTAACCCGGCATACCGGGTGTCTCACCACAGACTGGCAGGGAGGGAGCCGGGGTTACCGGGGTCGCTCCCGTCTCGGCTGATGTCGGGGCGGACTTCGGACCGGGGTGATAGAGAGAGATCGGCACGACAATCCGCACGGTCTGTATACGACGTCCCTAAACCCGGAAAGCGGCGACGATGTTCTTCAACGGCCCCGCGCACGTGCACACCGATGCCACGCTCTTCCCGGCCGGTACCGGCGTCCCCGCCGAGCAGGATCTGCCCGTTCTGCCGCAAGACTTAGCACGCGCGTTGTTCATCACGGGCAGGGCCCCGTACGACCGAACCCAGCACGGGAGGTCAGCGGCGTACGAGTGGTGCCACAGGGTGGCGGTCCTGCCCGCCTATCTCAGCTGGAGCGATGATCCGGTCCGTCGCATCACACGTACCGACCTCGCCCAGGAACTCGACCCATCCGAGAAGGGAATGCTGTCCTACACCCTGGGACAGGCCATGTGCCAGATCTTCGCCGAGAGGGAACTGTCCGTCCGGTTCTTCATGCACGTCGCCCGCTACGCCTCCGCCTACAAGCTCACCTTCGCCCCCGGCCGGAGCCGGGCCGACTTCTTCGGAGAGCGGACCGTCGGCGGATATGTCGTCGCGGAAGCCAAGGGCCGCTCAGGCACGCTGCCCAAGGAACTACGCAAAACCATGGGGGAGCAGAAGAGGACAGTCAAGACCATCAAGGGCGAAGTACCGAAGATCGCATACGCGAGCGCGGTGCACTTCTCCTCCCCCCATAGCCCCATGCGTCTGACAGCGATCGACCCGGACACAGCCGACCCTCGCGCCATAGACCTTCCCGTCGACCCGGACCTACATGTGCTGGCCTACTACACGCCGTTCCTGGACGCCTTCGCCCATCAGGAACCACTCATTCTGGGCGACTACGTCGTGGCCGGCTTCGCGGCGCTCGGCGTGACACTCGGGGTCTTGGCGCCGGTGCTGCAACGTGTGGAACGGGCGGCCCGGCGCAACGAAGTCGCGGGCCTTCGCGACGACATCCTGGGCCTGCTCGCCCGCCACCGGCCTCACCAGGAGCCCACGCTCTACATCGACGGCACTCTTTTCGCAGCAGACTGGACGGTTCCTGAGGACCGGCGCCGCCCGGGCCGTCGGGAGAACGAAGTGCTCCCCGACTTCTTGCACGAGGCGTTCCGCAGCATGAACGAAGAGGACGACTGGCGAGAGGTGTTCGTGGAGGAGGGGGACCTCGACTGGCGAGATCTGTCCCCTGCCAGGGGCTACATGCCGGGAATCCTCTACCAGGGTGATGTTCTTGAGGGCTGAGGCATAGACGGCCGCCGGGCACCCCACGGCCAGGGCCGGCTGGGTGGCGGTGATGTGATCGGTGGCGGTGTTGCTGCTCGCGTTCCCGGGCCTCAGCAGACCGACCACCGGCTCACCGGACCTGCCCGTGCCGTGGTCGACGAAGCCCGTGAGCAGGTGGTGGCCGAAGATGTTCTTCCAGGTCGCGGCCATGTCCTCCTTGCCGGAGTGCACAATCACCAGGACGCCGTCCAGGTCCACAGTCACGGAGCCGCTCGCATCAGGCGCCGTCTGCCCGGCCACCTGACGTTCAGGATGGCGCAACCTGGGAGCGGGCGCTGCGGATCGCGTTGAGGCGCGTTCGCTGCCCGCGGCGAGCGTGTCGCGCAGCCGGGAGACTGTCGGGTCCGTGGCCACCAGTCCGAACACGGGCGACTCGGCACGCAACATGCGATGCCGACCGGGCAATCGCCACCGAGAGCGACCGCGAGCGCCACATCCGGCGGGATCTTGCCGGGATCGTGCCCGCCCGGGGCTTACGCCAGGGGCCCAGGGCCGCCGATATCGCACCCGACTCTGTCGCACCGCACCAGGCTCGGCTCGCCCCGCCGCGTCACCCGTCGACCCATCCGACGGTGCCCCGTACCGACCCACGGCCATCGGCGCCTGGCAGGCTCACTCGCGCCCTCCCCGCCACCTGCCCGAGAGGGACCTTCGCGCGGGAGAGCGCCCAAGGGTACCAACGGCGCGCTTCTCCCCGGCATTGCACTCCACGAGAGTCCGCCTGTCCGATCGAGCGGGGCCTTGTACACCTCCTATGCCGGGAGTCGAAATCACGGCAGGCGTCGCTTCGCAGCACAGCGGCCCACTGGACTGTAAGCGGATAGACAGAATGAAGTAGTCACTTTCTCATCGCGGGGGTACTCGCGGGATCGCGAGCCTGACACACCATCAGGCAAGTCGCTGACCAGGAAAAATGCACAATAGCCCGACGGCCTCCGGAGCCGTGTGCGCAGGTTCGAATCCTGCCGGGGGCACTTCGCAGGGAGTGCCAAAAGACCCCGCCACCAGCGGAATCGCTGGGTGCGGGGTCTTGTTGTATGTGCAGGCAGAAGGATGCGGTTGAGTGCAGCCCCACGGCAGTGGTCGAGTAGGGACCACGTAGTGATCTTGAAGGGGCTCTCGGTAGGTCGGCGGTCTTTCCAGGGCATGGGTCCTGCCCGATCCGGGCCATGTACCAGACTGCTCCTGTGACTGCCGACGAGCATGAGGACGCGTACAGAACGTGGCGGGCATCGCTACGGACACTCGTCGCTGATGCGGAGCAGCTCGCCCGCTGGCAGGAGCGTCGGTTCCGGTTCGCTCATGAGTTGGGGAGGCTGTTGGCCGACCCGTACGGCGGTGCCCCTGCTATGAGTGGACCGGTGTTGTATGGGGTCTTCCTCTCCGGAGCAGGGCTCTGTTACGTGGGGCAGACCCGGGATGCCCAGCGACGCCTGCGCGATCTCGCCGTGGGGGAGAGTCACCATCTGGCGAACACCGTCCCTCCCGAACTCTGGGAAAGAGTTGTGGTGGTGCGCTGGCCGGACCTATTGGCTTCTCTGCCTGCGCGAGAAAGGGAAACGGTCGCGGCCCTGGGCGATGAGGTCTGCGGGCTCGCCCTTGAGCATTTGTTGCATGTCACCTTCGCGCCGCCGCTCAACAGCCGCCGACGGCATCGCGATGGGGTCTGGCGGCCCAGAAACCATGCGGACAGCCGCTCCCGCGGCGCCGTCCATGCCTCGGACCTGGCCGAGTTGTGGCAGGTGGTCCAGGCCGCTTGGCACAGCCTGGCAGCGTGTCCGGTCCCCGCGGGTGGCGAGTCCGTGATCTCGACCGCGGTCGGCCGAGCCGTCTTCCCCGGAATGCCGGGTCCTTTGCCGGTGTAGGTGGGTCTGGTGGTCCGGTGGTGCATTCCGGCTTCGCGTGGATCCTCGGGAGCGCGTCCGAGAGCGCGTCCGTCGAGTGGCCGGGCGGGTGCGTCGGAGTTCGGCCACGGGGAACCGCCCGCGTGCCGCAGGTCGTGGGACGGGAGGGCGGGGCGGGGGTGTGGGGTGGGAGGGGTCCGGGAGCGGGCTCGTCGGTTGCATTTCGGGGTTGTCCTTCGCTTCCCCGGTCGATTGTCAGTGGCCGCCGCTAACGTTCCACCTGTCGTCGCACAGATGCCGGAAATTCCCGGCTGAACTGTGCTTTCTTCTTGCTGTCCTGAGCGTGAGGCGGGGATCGTGGGCTGGCTGTCGGCGGGCGAGGGGTATGAAGTCGCCCTGGTGGAGGGGCGGGTGGCCGCGCGTGCCACCTCGGGGAGGTCGGCGGGGCGGCAGTTGAAGTCCCTGCCGCGCGCGGTCAAGGACCACCCCGAGGTGGACCGGCTGCGGCGGTTCGCCGAGTGGCTGGATCGGCATGCCGCGGGCTGTGTCGCGCAGGTGGACGCCTGGATGGTGTCGTCGCTGCCCGTGCCCACCGGTCTGCTGGCCCGGGTGTGGCCGGACGATGCCTGGCAGTCGGCGCTGCGGGACATGGCCGTGGTCGGGGACGACCCCGACGAGGTCGGTTTCCTGCGGGGCGCCACCGAGGACGGCGAGCTGCGGATGGTGAACCTCGACGGTGAGACGGTACGGCTGTCCCCGCGCACGGTGACCCTGCCGCACCCGGTGCTGCTGCCGGACCTCGACGACCTGCGGGAGTTCGCGGCGGAGCTGGGCATCGTCCAGCGCGTCGAGCAGATCCACCGGGCCATCTGGCGGCGGCCGGAGGAGCTGGACCCCAAGGTGAGTGAGATACGCGAGTTCGCGGGCGGGTCGTTCCGGTCGCGGTTCGCGCTGGCGGCGCGGGCCAGTTCCCTGGGCTACCGGGTCTCGGGCGGCTACGCCACGGCCCGGGTGCGCGACGGCGGACACACCGTGGAGGCGTCCGTGTGGATCGGGGAGCCGTACTGGGAGTACTCGGTGGAGACCGGGGGCCTCACCTGGCACGACCCGGACGGCCGGGCCCTGCCGCTGCGCGAGGTGGGCCCGGTGGCCTGGTCGGAGGGGATGCGCATGGCGGCGGCGCTGTACGCCGGGCGCGACATCGAGGAGGGGAAGAACGCATGAGTGGGGGGATGGAAGTGGGGACGGAAGTGGGGGTTCGGGTGTCGTCGTACGAGGGTGTGCTCGGTGCGGGCGGGGTGTTGCCGGCGGACACGGTGGACGCGGGTGAGCGGGCCGTTCCGCTGACCGCGCGCAGCTATCGCCATCCGGGGCTCGACGACCGGGTGGTCGTGCGGCTGGTCGCCGGTGAGCTGGGCGCGGCGGAGGATCTCGCCGCCGGGTTCCTCGGTCTGGAGCCGGACGGCGAACCGGCGGTGGTGGGGCTGGGGATGCGCCAGTCGCTGGGCTTCCCGGAGTGGGTGCTGGTGCACCACCCCGCGGACGGGCACCACGCGCTCGGCGTCGTACCGGATCTGGAGCGGGTGGCGCGGCAGGCGCGGTCGCGGCCCAAGGCCGCGATGGACGGCTATGTGGAGCTGGGGGCGCGGCTGGCGGCCTCCGTGCCGCATTTCCTGCCGACCTTCTACGAGCAGGCGGGCCGGGTCTTCCTCGCGGAGGAGAACGCCACCTACGCGGCCCAGTTGTTCACCCGGGCCCGCCGGGCCGAGGCGGAACACGGGCTGGTCATCGAGGAGGATCGGCTCGACGCGGTGTTCCTCGAATTCGCCCTGGCGGGGGCGCTGCCGGTGAAGGTGCTGTCCGCCTACGCCCGGGAGCTGGCGGCCCGGGTGCCGGCCGAGGAGGCGCTGCGGCGCTTCACCAAGCTGTGCCTGCGGCGCACGGCGGGCGGTCTGCCGCCGTCCGCGCAGATGGCGACGGATCTGCGGAAGCTGGCGCGGGCCGCCGGGCGGGACGCCGACCTCGCCGAGCAGGAGTATCTGGCCGAGTTGCTGGAGCTGCCGGCCACCCTGCGGGCCGCGGCCGGCTGGTGGAAGGGGCACCGGGCCGCGCTGGTGGCACTGGCCGCCCGGGAGCGGCGGGTGCGCGGGCTCCTGCTGGACATGGTTCCGGCGGGCCGCGACAGCGCCCTGCCCGGACTGTGGCTGACGGTGCTGGCGGACTCCGGCGCCACCGAGGGCCTGTGGGACGGCTCGCTGCCCGAGGAGGAGCGGCCGAAGGACGGTACGGCGGGCTGGCTGGAGCGCTTCCTGACCTTCCGGGACCGGGCCGGCTCCTGGCGGACCTCGCCCCGGATGCCCGAGCTGTTCGCGCTGGTGGAGCGGGCCGTGGACCAACTGCGGGCCGAGTTGGGCGCGTCCGGCCGCACGGTGCGGGTCAGCCACGACCTCGACCTGCTCGATCTGCTGCTGTCCCTGGACGTCCCGGTGGCCGACCCCGAGCGCGACGACGCCCTGCCGCTGACCCATTGGGCCCAGGGCGAGGGACAGCGCGAGCTGGTCTTCCTGGGCGCCGACACCCGCTTCCACGACGCCTTCCAGCGGGGCGCCGAACGCTTCAGCCCCCACGAGGACGCCCTGCGGGCCATCCGTCTGCTGGCCGCGTCGCCCGGCTGCCGGGCGCTGCTGGCCCGGTGGGTCGCGGCGGTCGTGACGCGGTTCACCGTGGTCGGTCTGCCGCAGTTGCCCGACGCGCTGGGCCGGCTGAAGTGGCTGCCCGCCGAGGCCCTCGCCCTCGCCGAGGACGAGGTGCGCGAGGCCGTCGCCACCGACCTCGCGCCCGCACTCGTACGCACCCTGCGGGCCGGTCTCTTCGACGAGCTGGGCTGGCCCGCCTGGGAGGAGGCGGTGGCCGATCTCGTACCGAAGGACAAGGCGGAGGACGTGATCGTCGCCGACGCCTGGCCGCATCTCGTGGTCGCCGGTGCGGCGCAGGCCCGGGTGATCGGCGCCGAGGGCACGCTGCTCACCCACGATCTGCGCATCCCCCCGGGCAACCGCCACGGCGACCCCGGCTTCCACCACGTCGACGGGGAACTCCTCGTCTACTGGAGCAACGGCGGCGGCGATCTGCGCGGCTACTGGCACAGCCGGGCCGACCGGGTCGAGGCGCTGGAGGGCCCGCGCTCGCCCCGCGGCATCGACATGGACTACTACCGGGGTGACTTCCCCATCACCCTGCCGCTGCCCGGCGGCGGCCGGACCACCGGCCGGGGTGTCCTGCACGCGGGCGACACCACCGTGCCCGAGGAGCGCCGGCTGCTCTTCGACGGCTCCTCGTACTGGGTGTGGCACACGGACTCCGAGGACCGCGAGTCGCAGGGCTGGTACGAGTACGACCCGGTCAGCGGCGCCGTCGGGCGGCCGAGCCGGCCCGCGTTCCTGGCCGACGCGCTGCGCGACGCCCCCCGGGGGAGCGAGTTCACGGGCGGGCGGCTGCGGCCCTCCCCCACGACCGTCGCCGGTCCCGTCTGCGCGCCCGTGCACGGGCTCGTCGGGCTGCGCCGGGTGACGCTCCCGGACGGTTC
Source organism: Streptomyces sp. NPDC093252 (assembly GCF_040683675.1). Lineage (NCBI taxonomy): Bacteria > Bacillati > Actinomycetota > Actinomycetes > Kitasatosporales > Streptomycetaceae > Streptomyces > Streptomyces sp. NPDC093252. The sequence goes on from NZ_JBFBEM010000016.1 coordinate 156,602, forward strand.
CACGCGGATCGAGGATCTCGCCGGGCACACCCTCACCCTCCCGGCCGACGCCGGGCAGCCGTTCACGCTGGTGATGTTCCCCGGTGCCGAGCGGCCCACCGCGGTGGTGCGCAAGAGCTGGCAGCTCGACCTGGTGGACGCGGAGGGGGTCGTCACCGCCTGGGCCAAGACCGACCGTACGGCGGGCGTGTTCGGCGAGGGCACCCTGCTGCTGCCGCCGGTGCAGTACTGGGAGTGCCTGACCGCGCGCGACCCGGAGGGCTCGGCGGCGCTGCGGCGCATCGACCGCGACACCGCGGCCGCCCTGCTGACGGCCGCCGCCGACCCGGACGCCGAGGCGCTGCCCGGCGCGATCCGCGCCCTGCTGCCCGTCACCCACCCCGCCCTGGTCAAGGGCATCGCCGGGGTCGTGCGTCACGCGGCGGACCAGCAGGGTGTCCTGGACGCGGCGGCGGCCCGGCTGACCCGGATCCTGGAGGACGGCGGCCCGGTGGACGAGGGCCCGGCGGGTCCGGCGGACAGCCTGCTGCGCGACGCGATCAGCGGTCTCGACGCGTCGTCCACGTACACCCACTGGTGGCAGCGGGACGACGAGGAGGACACCGTCTTCCGCGCGCTGCGGGTGCTGACCCGCGCCGCCGAGGCCGAGGGGGGCGACGGCGATGGCGACGGTGCCGGGGGGCGGCTGCACCTCGATGGGCCCGAGGTGCCGGCCGGGCAGCCGGGGCTGCGCTCGCTGATCGTCCGGGCGTCGGCTCTCGCCTTCCGGGCCGCCGCCGGCATCACCACCGAGGAGCACCGCGAGGCTCTGCGCCAGCTCCTGGCCGGGTTCGACCGGCTGGGGCTGGGCGGGTCCCCGGACCCCGACCGCTGGCGCGCGGTGACCCTGCACCTGGACGCGCACCGGCTGCGCACCGCCTCGGGCGACGGGCGGGAGGGCTCCTGGAAGGGCCTGCTGCCGCTGGCGGACGGCGCGTTCATCGCGGTGGCCGGGCACGGGGTGCTGGACGACGACGGCTGCGAGTTCACCGGGCTGTTCCACGACCCGGCCGGGCGGTTCGCGGTGCCGGAGCCGTACAAGGTGCTGTCCTGCGACCCGATCGGCCTTGATATCGGCCTTGATGAGGAGGGTGACGAGGACGGCCTGGGCGGGGAGGGCCGGGGCGGGAGCGGCCTGGGCGGGAGCGGGGTGCGGCTCGGGGAGTTCCTGGCCCTGCTCGCGGAGCGCGGGCCCGCGCCGTGGTTCCCCGGGGCCGCCGAGGAGTTCGCCCGGCTGACCGGTATCACGGAGACCATGGCGCGGCTCGTCGTCGCCGGGCTGCCCGGGGTCGACGCCTCCGAGCGGTCCTTCCTCAGCACCGAGGCCCGCCAGGTCATCGGGGTGAAGGTCACGTCCGCCGCGGTCGCCAAGGACGGACTGCAGGGCATCGGCAGCGCCGTGCGCGCCGCGGTCGTGGGCGCCCTGCTGCCCGCCGATCCGGTCCGGCTGTGGACCGAGGGCCCGGACGTGGCCGCCGCTGCCGCCGTCTGGAACGCCGCGATCGGCCACCGTCCCGCCGTGCCCGAGGAACTGCTCGGGGACGCCGTGCGCGCCGTCCGGCACACGGGGTGGAGCGTGCGGGAGGCCCTGCCCGCGCTGCTGGACCCGGCGGCTGCCCCGCAGCTCAGCCGGGATCTGCGCTGGGAGGTCAGGGGCGACCGGGTGCGGCCCGTCGACGACGGGGAGCCCGGCTTCACCGCCGACACCCTGGTCGGCACGGTGGCGGCGGTGGCCTGGCTCGCCCATCGGCTGCCCGCGGGTGACCCGATCCGCGCCGCGCTGCCGCCCGCGTTCACCGCCCTGCGGGCACGGCTGGCGGCGCCGGGCCTGATGCTCGACCTCGGCCGTTACATCAGCCTTCCCGCGTTCCGGAAGACGGCGGGCGCGCCCAGCGAGACCGGCCCGGGATTCGAGCGCTACGGCGCCGTCGTCCTGGCCACCCATGACGACCAGCCCGCGCCGGGCATCCGCGTGGACCTCCTGGACGAGTCCGGCCAGGACGCCCATCTGCCGGCCACCCGCGTGGAGGATCGCCCCTACGCGATCGAGGACGCGCTGCGGCTGGTGCGGGACTCCCGTTTCGCGGCGCTGCTCGCCGACCCCGGGGAGCCGATCGCGGGTGAGCGCGACAAGGCGGGCACCTGGTGGCCGCAGGACCCGGGGCGCTCGGTGCCCGACCTGGTCACCGAGGCGGCCAAGACGTACGGCCTCGGCGAGGACGCGGCGACGCTGTATCTGATGCTGCTCGCCCTGCCCGACCCGACCGACCGCCTCACCGCTCGGTGGACGGGCTGGAAGCCGGCCCGGCTCAAGGCGGCCCGTGCCGAACTGGGGGCCACTGATCTGGTGGTCTCGGCCACCCGCACGAGGGCGGGCCGGTCCCTCTTCCTGCCCGGCGGGTGGGCCGAGCAGTCGGCGCCCCGGGTCCCGCTGGAGCACTGGAAGCTGTCGCTGTTCGGCCTCCGCCAGGGGGAACACCCGCCGTTCGGCCTGATCGTGCCGACGGAACCGGTCGCCGACCTGTACCGCAGGGTCTGGCAGCGGGTCCTGGACGGTGACACGCCCCGGTTCGAGGAGCTGAAGGTGCGGCGGGGGCGGCGGCGCTGAGGGGGGCCGCCGGGGGTGGCTGGCGCTGGCGCTGGCGCTGGCTGTTAGCGGGGGTGGCTGTCGGCGGCGGCGGTTGCTGTCGGCGGCGGCGGCTGCGGCTGCGGCTGCGGCTGCTGACGGTGGCAGCCGTCGGCGGTGGCTGCCGCCGGGGGGCACCTGGTAACCAGCGGTGCCCCTGCCAGGGGTGCCTGGCATCAGCGGTGCCCCTGACGGGGGTGCCTGGCGCCAGCGGTGCCCCCGCCCCGCGCCCTCTCTCCGTTCCCCTTCGTGTCAATGATCGCCGGATCGTCCTCGACGCCGACCAGGCGCACCCGATCACGTAAACGAACAACCACCCACCCATCAGCCCTACCCAGCAAGGACACCCATGCCCCCGACCACCACGGCCACGGCACCTCCGCCCCGGCAGACCCTGCCCGCCGAAGAGCGCCATGCCATCGAACTCGCCTTCCTCGCCGCCCATGACGCCGGTCCGCGTCCGCCCGGCTGGCTGCTGACACCCCGCTCCGTCATCACCTTTGTCTGCGGCAGCACAGGCGAGCCCCTCAAGCTGGCCGAGCCGCACGGCACGCTGCCCGGCGAACTGGTCATCGCCCCGAAGTTCGTCGGGGAACGCGCCCTGGTGGAGCGGTGTGTGGTCACGCTCGCCGGGGAGCGCGGCCTGCTGCTGGTGGGTGAGCCGGGTACGGCCAAGTCGATGCTGTCCGAACTGCTGTCGGCGGCCGTCTGCGGCACCAGCGCGCTGACCGTGCAGGGCACCGCGGGCACCACCGAGGACGCCCTGCGCTACGGCTGGAACTACGCCCTGCTGCTGGCCCAGGGACCCACGCCCGAGGCCCTGGTGGACTCGCCGGTGCTCAGCGCGATGCGCTCCGGGCGGGTGGCGCGCGTGGAGGAGATCACCCGCTGTCTGCCCGAGGTGCAGGACGCGCTCGTCTCGATCCTCTCCGACCGCCGGATGAGTGTGCCCGAGCTGTCCGGCACGGACGAGGCACAGGTGTCCGCCGCTCCCGGGTTCACCGTCATCGCCACCGCCAACCTGCGCGACCGGGGCGTGTCGGAGATGTCCGCCGCGCTCAAGCGCCGCTTCAACTTCGAGACGGTGCACCCGATCTCGGACATCGAGGCCGAGACCGCGCTCGTCAGGCGGCAGGCCGTCGCCGCCGTCGAGCGGGCGGGCGCGGCCTTCGAGGTCGACGACGCCGTGCTCGACGTCCTGGTGACCGTCTTCCGGGACCTGCGGGCCGGGCGCTCGGCCGAGGGCTGGGACGTGGAGCGCCCGGGTACGGTGATGTCCACCGCGGAGGCGGTGCAGGTCGCCGTCTCCCTCGGGGTGTCCGCCGCGTATCTGCCCGCCGGGGACTCCCTCGACCTGGTCCCCGGCCATCTGCTGGGTGTCGTACGCAAGGACGATCCGAGTGATCACGCTCGGCTGCTGGGGTACTGGGACGGGCCGGTGCGCCGCCGCGCGGAGGACGGTTCGCCGACCTGGCGCCGTCTGTGGGATCTGCGGGAGAACCTTCGGTGACGCTCGCCCAGGAACCGAGGGGGGCGTCCGCCCAGGAGGCGGGGACGCCCTCGCTCGCCGAACAGGGAGCGGCCTCCGTCCAGGAGTCGGTGGCTCCCCTTCGCCGCGACCCGGGAGCGGCGGCCTCCGTGCAGGAGTCGGGGGCTCCTCTTCTCGCCGACACCGGAGCGGCCTCCGCCCAGGAGTCGGTGGCTCCTCTTCTCGCCGGCCCCGGAGCGGCCTCCGTGCAGGATCCGCGGGCGGCGGTCGACGCTCTTGCCGGCTCCGCCGTGCCGTATCTGCTCGGTGTGCGGCACCACAGCCCCGCGCTCGCCGCGGCCGTGCCCGCGCTGCTGGACGCGGCCGGTGCCGAGGTGGTGTGTGTGGAGTTGCCGGCCGACTTCCAGCCGTGGCTGGTGCATCTGGGTGCGCCGGGCACCCTCGCGCCGGTCGCGCTCGCGGGCGCCGGGCAGGGCGGGCGGCTCGGTTTCTATCCGTTCGCCGACTTCTCCCCGGAGCTTGCCGCGGTCCGCTGGGCGCGGGAGCGGGGGGTGGAGGTCATCTGCTGCGATCTGCCGATGGCGGACGCGGGGTGGGGTGGTGGTGGAGACGCGGGGGAGGCGGTGACCGAGGGCGTGGGCGAGGTGGCCGGTCGGGGAATGCCCCCGGCCCCGGCCCCGGCCCCGTCTCCGTCCCCGTCCTCGTCCCCGTCCTCGTCCTCGTCCACAACTACCTCCTTCGCGTCGGCGCTCACCGCTGCCGGGACCGGCCGTGCCGGGGACGATCTGTGGGACCGGAGTGTGGAGGTGCGGGCCCCGGGTTGTGGGCCCGAGGCGTTGCGCCGGGCCGCGCTGGGGGTCGGCTGGGCGCTGCGCCAGGACGCCGAGTCGTCGGGCGGGGTGGACGCGGTGGACCTGGCGCGCGAGGCGCACATGCGGGACACCATCGCCCTCGCGGGGGCGGGTGGACGCCGGGTCGCCGCGGTGATCGGCGCCTTCCACGCCCCGGCGCTGGCCGGGCGGGAGCAGCAGCAGCCGCGGGCAGGGCAGGGGGCGCCGGTCGCCGACAGGGCACCCGGTGTGGCGCTGCCGGGGGACCCCTCCCCCGTCGTCACCTCCCTGGTCCCGTACTCGTTCGATCTGCTCGACTCCCGGTCCGGGTATCCCGCCGGGATCCGGGATCCGCGCTGGCAGCAGGCGGTGTTCGGCGCCGGGGGCGATCCCGTGCGGCTGCACGACGCCGCCGCCAGGGCGATCACCGGGGTGTGCCGGGAGCTGCGGGCGGCCGGGCACACGGCGGGGACGGGCGAAGCGCGGGAGACCCTCCGCGTCGCCTGTGACCTAGCCCGGCTGCGCGGGCTCCCGGCCCCGGGGCGGAGCGAGGTCCTCGAAGCGCTGACGGTGGTGATGGGCCAGGGCGAGCCGCTCGGCCGGGGGCGGGCGCTGGCGCGGGCCCTGGAAGTGGTTCTGGTCGGCACCGAGCGCGGCCGGGTCGCGCCGGGCACACCGCGTTCCGGGCTCGGCCCGTCCGTGGAGGCCGAACTCGCCGCCCTGCGGCTGCCGGGCCCCGACGACCCCGCGCCGCGCGAACTGCGGCTGGACCCGCTGCGTTCGGCCCTGGACCAGCGCCGCGAGATCCTGCTGCGCCGACTGGAGGTGTGCGGGGTGGGCTACGGCGAGCCGGTGGCGGTGGCCGGTACGGGGGACGCCGCCGCGCTCTCCTCGCGGTGGCGGCTGTCATGGGTGCCGTCCGTGCCGGTCCGGCTGGATCTGGCCGGGGTGCGCGGTGTGACGGCGGCGCTGGCGGCCGAGGGCACGCTGCGGGACGCGTTCCGCAGGAAGTCGGCCGACGGGGGGCCGACCTGTGCTCTCGTGCTGGCGGGGCTGCGGGACGCCGCGCGCTGCGATCTGCCCGCGCTGGTCGCGCAGCGGCTGGCCGAGGCCGCCGAGGTGCTGCCCGCGTCCGCGACGATCCCGGAGATCCTCACCGGGATGGATCTGCTGGAGGCACTGCGCCGGGGCCATCTGCCCGGCACGACGCCCGAGGGCGCGCGGGCGGCGGGGGCGCTCGCCGCGGATCTGCTGGAGTCGGCGGTGCGGTCCCTGCCGGGGCTGGCGGGCAGCGACGACCCGGAGGAGGCGGCGGCACTGGTCGCGCTCGCCGCCCGCGCCGGTGAACTGCGCCTGGGGCTGCGGATGGACGAGTCCCTGGCCGCCCTCGCGGACACCGCGTCCCCGCTGATCCAGGGCGCCGCCCTCGCCTGCCGGGTGCTGTTCGACCTGGACGACGCCGAGACGCTCGGCGCGAGGGCGGCCGGGTGGATCGACACGGCCACCGGTCCCGATGCCCGGCGCGCGCTGGCGCGCAGGCTCACCGGCCTGCTGACCGGGGCGGCGCCGCTGCTCCAGTCGGCGCCGACCGCGCTCGACCCGCTGCTCGACCGCATCGACTCGCTCGACGACCGGGGGTTCCTGGACCGCCTGCCCGCGCTGCGCGGCGGCTTCGACACCCTCACCCCGGCGGGCCGCGACCGGCTGCTGCACACGGTGACGGAACGGCTGGGCGACCGCCTCGACCTCGCGCTGGGCGCCTCCCCGGAGCTGCTGGCCCTGTGGACGGCGGCGGACGGGGCGGGGCGCGCGGCGGCGGAGTCGCTGTGGGCCACGGGGGTGGCTTCTTCTGAGGGATCCGGGGCTGAGGGGACCGGGGGCGGGGAAGTTGGTGGGGTCGGTGGTGCCGCTGGGGTCAGTGGTGCCGTTGAGGTCGCCGAGGCCGGTGAGGCCGGTGAGGCTGCGGAGGCCGGCCACCGCGGTGAGGCCAATAAGCCTGCGGAGGCAGGCGAGCCCGCTGACACCAGCAGGACCGCCGAGTCACCCCTGACACCACCCCAGCTCCCCACCCCCTCCGCCCCCCGCCTCTCGGCGGCGGACCGATGGCGGTTGCTCCTCGGCAGGGAGCACGACCGGCTCCCGGCCGACGCCCGTCGCTACGCGCACGCGCTGGACGAGCTGTACGGCAGGGGCCGCGGGGAGGGTTCCGCGGACCTGGGCCGGGAGGGCGGCAGTCGCGGCGGACAGGAGCTGTCCTTCCCGACGGCACGCGAGTGGGCCGAGGAACTCCAGGCGCTGTTCGGCGCGGAGGTGCGGGAGGAGGTGCTGGCACGCGCCGCCGACCAGGGGCGCAGCGACGTTCTGGCCGAACTCGACCCGGCGGCGGTGCGGCCGTCCGTGGATCTGCTGACGTCCGTGCTGTCACTGGCGGGCGGGATGCCGGAGGCACAGCTCGCCCGGCTGCGCCCGCTGGTGCGCCGACTGGTCGCGGAACTGGCCAAGGAGTTGGCCACCCGGACCCGTCCGGCACTGACCGGCCTCGCCACCCCTCGCCCGACCCGCCGTCCGGGGGGCCGGCTCGATCTGCCGCGCACCTTGCGGGCCAACCTCGTCCACGCCCGCAAGCGGGACGACGGCAGCACCCTGGTGATCCCGGAGCGGCCGGTGTTCAGCACCCGTTCGCGCAAGGAGGCGGACTGGCGGCTGATCCTGGTGGTCGATGTGTCCGGGTCCATGGAGGCGTCGGTGATCTGGTCGGCGCTGACCGCGGCCGTGCTCGGCGGGGTGCCGACGCTGAGCACGCACTTCCTGGCGTTCTCGACGGACGTGATCGATCTGACGGACCGGGTGGACGACCCGTTGTCCCTGCTGCTGGAGGTCAAGGTGGGCGGCGGCACCCATATCGCGGCCGGTCTGGCGCACGCCCGCTCCCTGGTGACGGTGCCGAGCCGGACCCTCGTGGTGACGGTGAGCGACTTCGAGGAGGGCTACCCGCTCGGCGGGCTGCTCGGCGAGGTACGGGCCCTCGCGGGTTCGGGGGTGCACCTGATGGGCTGCGCCGCGCTGGACGACGGCGGCACCCCGCGCTACTCCGTGCCCGTGGCCCAGCAGTTGGCCGCGGCCGGGATGCCGGTCGCCGCCCTCAGTCCCCTCGCCCTGGCCCGCTGGGTGGGCGATCGTCTCCGCGGAGAGTCCCGATGAGCGTGATGAGCGTTCCGGCGAGCCCGGAACTGCCCCCGGTCGCCGCCGAGGTGACCGCTGCCGCCGTGGAGGGTCTGACCTCCCGGCTGCGCAAGAAGCTGGACGCGGCCATCGAGACGTACGCGGCCCTCCCCGTCGTCGTCGCGGGAGCGGAGCGGCGCGTGCGGTGCGGCGAGGACGCGGAGGTGGTCCTCACCGTCGGCCCTTCGGGGGCGGTGACGGACGCCGGGCAGGCGGTGTGCAGTTGCCTGCTGGCGCCGAGATGCCTGCACCGGGCGGCGGTGCTGAGCGCGTGCCCGGTGGCCGACATCGACGCCGCGTCACCCACGGGGCAGCCGGGGGACGCCCCCGCACCCCCGCCGGCCACGACGACAGACAGGTCGGACACGTCAAAGGCGTCCGGCACGTCAGAGGCGTCCGGCACGTCCGTCACCCCACCCACCACCGCCCCGGAGCCGGTCACCACCACCCCCACCCCCCACCCACCCCTCACCCCCGCGCAACTGACCGCCGCCCACACCCTGTGGACGGCCGCGGCGGCGGTGCTGGCGGCCGGGGTGCCCGCTGCGGGGGCGGTCGCGCAGGCGGAGTTGCTGCGGGCCTCGCACTCGGCGCGGCTGGCCGGGCTGTACCGCGCGGAAGGCGCGGCACTGCGGGTGGTGCGCGGTCTGCGGGGCGCGCGTGCCCGGCACGAGGGTCACCGGCTGGCGGACCTGGTGGACAACCTGCGCGACCTCCTCCTGACCACGGCCCTGTTGACCGTCCGTCCGGAGCCCGACCCGGCGTGGATCGGTGCCGCCCGCCGCGCCTACCGCCCGGAGGGCGCGCTGCGTGTGCACGGGGTGTGCCGGGAGCCGGTGATCTCGGCCACCGGCTACGGCGGGGTGGTCACGCATGTGCTGACCGACGACGGGCGCTGGTTCAGCGTCGCGGACGTCAAGCCGGGCGGTTCCGCCCGTGCGCGCGGCGCCGCGCGGGCCACGGTCGCGCTGGGTTCGGGGAGCCTCGATCACGCCGGGCTCTCGCGGGGCGGGCTGCTGATCTCGGGGGCGACGCTGTCGCCGGACGGCCGTCTCGGGGCGGGCAAGGGGGTGCGGGCGACGCCGGTGGCGGGCCGGTCGTGGACCTCGGGGCCGATGGCCGCCCTGTTCGCCCGGCCGCTGTCGGAGGCCGTGGGGGACGGGAGCGGGTCGGCTCCGGTGGGAGATCCCGAGGAGCCGGGGCAACCGTCCGGCGGGCTGATCGGCTGCGATCTGGTCATCGTCGGGGCGTTCGACGACCATGTCCTCGCCCGGGAGTTGCCGCCCGACCGGACGACGGACCGGGAGGACGGCCTGCTGGTCCGCCTCCTGCCCGCCCTCGGCCACCCGGACCTGGCGCACACCGCGAACCTCCGCCGCCTGGGATCCCGTCCCGGCCTGCGGCTGCGGGTCGTCGGCCGTCCGGACCCCGACCGCGCGGCCACGCTCCGCCCGCTGGCCGTCGGCCCGCTGCCGGACCACGACACGACGACCCTGCGCCTCCCCGACGAGTGGCAGGGCCACGCCGACCTGGGCTACGACCGCCTGGAGGGCACCCATCTGCCACCCGCCGCCTCGCTGCCGCCGGAGACGGCCGGGTTCGCCCGTGTCCCGCCGGACCCGGTGGCGGAGGCACCGCTGTGGCGGCTGCGGCGGCTGGTGGAGGTCGCCGTGTCGGGTGGCCGACGGGCCGTCGCCCAGCCCGCCCGCGACGGCGACCGGGCCGGAAGCGCCGCGGCCCTGCGCCGGGTCGGCTTCCGCGCGGCGGCGGACCTGCTGACGGAACTGACCGCGGAGGCGGACCGCCGCGGCCGTGACGTCTTCGGCCGCACCGAGGAACCCGACCCGGCCGCCTACGCCCGCGCGTGGCTGGCGGCGGCGGTGTACCTCGGGGGGACGGAACGGGCGCTGGTGCGGGCTACGTGGCGGGGGCGGAGGGAGGTGTGACAAGGGTCTGAGGCACTCGGTCCCGCCCCGTGGCGGCCTCACCGCGAACCAGCCGCCCCGCCCCCTCGTTCACCCCCAGAAGAAGCCCCGTGCCTCGTCCACCTCAGGAAAGGGAGAGGTGGGGACAACCCGGCACGGGGCTTCGCTGGCTTCGCTACCTCGGGCCGATCGCCCCGGGGACGAGCGAGCGCAGCATCGCCTGGGTTTCGGGATCGGTGGAGAACAGCACGGTCCCTACCAGTCCACGCGTCAAGAGCACCTTGTAGCGGCTGCGGATCAGGCGGGAGAACTGTTCCGGTGCGGTGCCCTTCAGACTGCTGTCCTCGCACTTGCTCTGCCTGACAAGCCATCCGTCGTCCCGCCAGACAAGGTCGGGGCCGAGAATGATGCCGTTCCAGGCATACTCGAATCCCTGGGCCGTGTAGATGCAGCCGACTTGGCCGATGCCTGCCTCCTCGGTGGCCCAGAGGGACGCCGGCGGTCCGCCGGGCACCTCTTGGTCGCCCTGCACATTCCAGGGCCGACGCCAGTCCCCGATGACGATGTCGTCCTTGAGGGTGCCGTCCGGTCGTGGTCGGCTCCACGGCCAGCAGAACCCCGCGGTCATGCGGGCGGTGAAGCCGGCATCCTGCTGTGCGTGGAGGTACTCCTCCATCCGCAGTGGCGTGTCGGCGAGCAGCAACTCGAAGTTGGGCTCGGGTTCCCAGGGCACCGGCCCGCCGGGTGCCAGTCCCAGCAGACGCAGAACCCAGTTCTCGTAGGCACGGCTCCCGCCACAGCGGAACTGTTCGTCGAGATTGACATGGCGTACGACGCAGCCGCGCGCCTCGGCGGCCCCGTCGATGTCCCTGATGCTGCCCATCTCGTCGGGACGTACGACCTGGTGTTCGTCGAGCAGAAAAACCGGGACCCGGGCCGCGTCGATGAGCTGGGCCACTTGGCTTCGCCTGCTCAGCCGGACATCCGGGGAGCTGGAGGTGCCCTGGCGGTGTCGGATCCGATGCGCCTCGTCGCAGATGAGGACGTCAAGGCCGTTCTTCTCCATGCTGCCGAAATCCAGGAAGTAGCGGAAGAGCTTGCCCATCCCCTTGCGCTCCCGCTCGACGACATGGCGCAGTGTCCGGGTGAAGGACTTGGATCCGGTGGCGTGGATGACGCTTCGACTGCTGCGGCCGAGATGCCCCATCAGATGCAGGGCGATGAGGCTCTTGCCCGATCCCGGGCCTCCGGAGACCACGATGACTTCCTTGCGATCGGACTGCCGTGAGAGGGCAACCGCTCGCTTGACCAGCGAGAACGCGACCTGCTGCTCATCCATGAGGCGGAAGTTGCCTCCGTTGAGGATCTCGTCGGCGGCTGCTCGCATGAGCTGCCGGCCCGGGACGGCCGCGCTGCCCAGGAGTGCGTCGGCCTCCAGGGCTCCGTCGAGCGGCGAGATCTGGTTCTGCAGATGCCGGATCAACTCGCCTCGCGAGCTGCGGGTGAAGAGGTGCGCCCGCTCGTGGCCCTCGCCCAGCAGTTCGGCCACCCCCTGGTCCTCGGCGTTGTGGAGGTAGGCGACGCCGGTGACATGGGTGTCGTCACCGTCCAGCACGGCGGTGAAGTCCCGGAGGTAGTCGCAGTAGCGACGTACCTGTGCCACGGGATGGAGGTGGGCCCGGTAGCCGTACCCCGGGAGCCAGCAGAGGTCTGTCGTTCCGCCCACCAGCCTGGCCTCGCTCCACTGTTTGAGCTCGATCAGCACATACGAGGCTCTCCCCGTCTCCGGATGGGTTCCGGCCAGCACCGCGTCCACACGCAGGCTGCTGAACGGCAACTGGTGCTCCAGCAGGACCTCCACCTCCTCGAGGCCCGCGTCACACAGCACCTGGGCCAGTTCGGGAAGGCTGTTGCGCCACGCGCGGCGCTCGCTGCCCCCCGCCCCGCTGGAGATCGCCGTTCGGTACAGCTCCGCCAATCGCTCCTCCAGCAGCGAGGGGTCGGTACCGGCCAGAGCGCGGGCGGATGAGCGATAGAGGGCCACAGATGATCTCCGTACGGTCGCAGGCATGGCGGGGCCGGGCCGCCGCGCCACCGAAGGGAGGAGCGGCGGGGGCGGGTCCGGTCAGCGGGGCAGCGGCAGGCGGTACTCGTACTTGGTGACGCGCAGATCCTTCTCGGCCGGGGACCAGTTCTGGAAGTGGCTCACATTTCCCCCGCTCGTGACATAGTCGGAGCCTTGCTTGACGACGCTGATGTCGCTGACCACGTACAGATCCACCGTGTGCTGGGAATCGAGCGCATGAGTGACCTCATTGGCCGTCAGCTCCACGCTAGTGGCCGCGCCCGTCGTTCCTTTGACTTCGACACGGAGCTCCTCCCGCGCCCGCACGCAGCGCAAGTCATACGGCTTGCCCACCCGTTCGACGGTCCACCCCCGCTGTTCGTAGTGCGCGGCGGCCAGATCCTCGGCGTGCAACTCGACCGCCTTTCGCTTCCGGGGATCCGAGAGGAACCCCGTACCGGTTCCCCGGCTCGTGGGCCCTTTGGGCGCCTTGGGCGCGACGATCTGTTCAACTGGGAAAATCCGCAGGCGATCGAGAGGAATCTCCCGTTCTCGCTCCCAGTTCACCTCGACTTTCGCCGTGTCGAGCAGCGGCTGGGGATCCAGTCGGCGGAATACGCCCTTTCCTCGCCCAATGCCAGAAAGCCTGATGCCATCGCTGCCTTCCAGCCCCAAGGGGCCGCTCGCGGCGAGGGGTACGTCATGGACGGTGACCAGCGGCTCGATCCCGAAGCGCACCGGATACTTGACGGCGTTCTCCGCCTCCTCGTCGGGCCAGTGCGGCGCCCGACCCTCGTGGAAGCCCCCGCGAACCTCGCAGAGGACCAGCGTGATCCGGTGGGTGAGCCACTCGTCCAGTTGGACCCGGGGACCAACTCCCGTGGCCAGCACGGCGAAACGCGGTCGCGCCGACTCGTACTCGGGCCTCCACTCCGGAAACCCCCAGGACCGGCTTTCGATCCCGAACTCCAGATTGCGTTGAGAGCGGTCACTTTGACCGACATGCACCAGAACAAAAGACTCGTGTGTCACGCAAAAAATCATACAAGATTACTTGCGCAAGCATAGGCCAATGATTTCGACGTCTCGGCGCTCACGAGCCTCGAAAAACAGGGGTGGGAGTCGGCAATAGCGACTCCCACCCCGTCCTCATCGCCGTTGGCCGGCCGGACCTCGCATCAGACCCGGTCCGCCACGATCAGCAGATACTGGAAACTCCCGTTCTTATAGGCGTCCAGGAACGCGTCCTCGATCCCCGTCACCAGATGCTCCGCCTCCTTGCGCAGCTCCCAGTACGGGATCGTCGCCGCGGTGAGGTCCTCTACGTGGACCGGGACCAGGCGGTTGTGGGACATCGCGCGGAAGTACTCCGACCTGGGGTGGATGTCGCAGATGTAGTGCGCGTTGATCTGGGACACCTCGCGGGAGGCGCGTCCGTAGGTGTCGTTGTAGCAGCCGGTGATCGTGACGTACCGGCCGCCGCGGCGGAGCAGACGGGCGTGTTCGGCGAAGAGGAGTTCGAGTTCGACGTACATCGTGGACTCGTTGTTCCAGGACGCCGCGTACGCGCCGGTCTCGAAGCCGGTGTCCAGCATGTTGCGGTGGTGGTAGCGGACCTTGCCGTCGACGCCCCGCTTGCGGGCCATCTCGTTGGCGAACTCGTACTGCTTGGTGGAGATGGTGACGCCGTCGGTGTGGCAGCCGTAGCGGAGGTTGGCGACGATCGAGCCGCCGCCGCGACCGCAGCCGGCGTCGAAGACGCGGTCGGCGGGGGTCAGCGGGCCGAGGTGGGAGGCGAGCAGTTCGGCCTGGGCGTGCTCCAGGCGGTGCAGCTCGGTGGTGATTCGTTCCTTCCGCAGGGCCGGGTCGGGCTCGTCCAGCACCGAGCGGTCCGCGGCGCCGATGCCGTAGTGATGGTGGTACAGGTCATCGATCTTGCCGAGGTCGAGATTGACCGGGTTCTCCTCGGCGTTCCAGTAGTCCGCGACCCGCGTCTGGTAGACGGTCTGGGTCGGGATCTGGATCGAGGCGGCGGTCGCTTCACGGGCAGTGGTCAACGATGACTCCTCTGGACATTCCGGGCACCCCTGGCGCGCTCGGGCGCAGGGGGGCCACGGGTGATGGTGTTTCGGTGTGGTTCTGGTCGGGTCGCCGGGGTGTGGCTACCAGTAGTCGGGCAGGTGGTAGCGGGCGGTGTTGGTGGCGTGCCACTCGTGGTTGCCGGCCACCCAGGCCGCCAGGCCCTCGGCATAGCGCGCGACGACGGGGGACGTGGCGGCCAGCACCGCCGACTCCTCCTCGAAGGCGTCCATGATCTGGTTGTGGATCTCGACGGACCTCAGATACGCGTTCTTCAGTCCGCGGCCGTCGTTCGCCGCGACCACCTGCGGCAGATTGAGGTGGTCCGGGTCGCTCGCCAGTTCCTTGGTGAAGGAGTAGAGGTCGTTCATCAAGGTGGTGGCGTTGCTGGCCAGCGCCGTGATCCGCTGGATCTCGGGGCGGGCGTAGACCGGTTCGGGCAGTTCGTAGCCGTCCACGGCGTCCACCAGGGACAGACAGGGGCGGAAGTTGTTGAACTGCCGCATCACCACGTACTCCCAGATCCGCGGCATGTACCGGGTCTCCATCCAGGCGGCCTCGGCGAGATAGCCCATGTGGAGGCGGGCCATGTCGTGGACGAAGCGATTCGTCTGGCCCGGCGTGGCGAACGCGGCGTATTCCGCGAGGGCGTGGTGGTACGAGCGCAGCGGGCCGTCGGCGTCGAGGCCCGCCCGCCACTCGGCCTGGAGTTCCGGGACACCGTGGTACGGGTCGAGCGCGGACTGGGCGATGATCAGCGGGCCGCCCAGCCCCCGGCGGGAGCCGCCGCGCCCCTCGTCCTCCTCGCAGTAGCAGGAGTCCACCAGGTTCTCGGCGAGCAGCAGTTGGCCCGCGGCGGTGAGCCGGTCCAGGTCGAGGGCGCCCGGGTGCTGGAGGACCACGGCCCGGCCGAACTGGAAGTCCGCGAAGTCGCCCGTCCAGTGGGGCGGGAAGAGATCCAGGCTCCGCGCCCAGGTCTCCAGCCTGCGGTCGATCTCCGCCGCCTTCTCCGGATCGGCGGGCGCGACCTGACGGTGCCGCAGCCCCGGCACCACACCGGTACGGCGGGGCGCCGGACGCAGCCGCGCGGCGATGCTCGGCGGGCCGGGGAGGGTGTAGGCGGGGGTGGAGTCAGGGGTGGAGTCAGGGGTGGAGTCAGGGGCGGAGTCAGGGGCGGAATCAGGGGAAGGCGCAAGGGATTCGGATACGGGGAGCACCGGCGGCACAGGGGATACGGGGAGCACCGGGGATACGGGGAGCACCGGGGGCACAGGGGATACGGGGGATGCGGGGGATACGGCAGGTACAGGGGATTCCATCGGCTGCTTCCGCTCCCCGCTCAGTCGGCGGTCCGGCCGAGCTGGACGTGTTCCAGGACCCCCGCCGCGTCGGGGACCAGGATGGCGAGCGAGTAGTACGCCGTGACCAGGTAGTTGATGACCGCCTGTTCGTTGACGCCCATGAAGCGGACGTTCAGGCCGGGCTGGAACTCCTCCGGGATACCCGTCGGGTACAGGCCGACCACACCCTGGTCGGCCTCGCCGGTGCGCAGCGCGATGATGCTGGTGGTGTGATCGTCGCCGATCGGGATCTTGCCGCAGGGCAGGACCGGGACGCCGCGCCAGGCCGGGACCTCGTGGCCGTCGAGGGTCGCGGTGCCGGGGACCAGGCCGCGCCGGTTGCACTGGCGGAAGAACGCGGCGATGGCCTTCGGGTGGGCGAGGAAGACCTTGGTCTTGCGGCGCATGGAGAGCAGTTCGTCCATGTCGTCCGGGGTGGGCGGGCCGGTGAAGGTGCTGATGCGCTGGCCGTAGTCGATGTTGTGCAGCAGGCCGAACTCGCGGTTGTTGACCAGCTCCCACTCCTGGCGCTCGCGGATCTCCTCGACCGTGAGGCGGAGCTGCTGCTGGGTCTGGTCCATGGGGTCGTTGTAGAGGTCGGCGACGCGGCTGTGGACGCGCAGGACGGTCTGGGTGAGGGACAGCTCGTACTCGCGGGGGTTGAGTTCGTAGTCGACGAAGCCGCCCTGGATGGTCGGTTCGCCGACATGGCCGGCCTGGACGGGGACCTCGGCCTCGCCCTTGCGGTTGGCGGGCCTGCTCTGCCGCTCGGTGTACGCCTCCAGATGCGCGGCGAGGGACGGGGCGCGCTCGGTGAGGGAGCGGAACGCGCTCCAGGGCAGGGCGAGGACGACGCCCGCGGTGTCGGCCCGTACCGAGCTGGGCCACAGGGGGTCGGTGCGGCCGGCCACCTCGTCGCCGAGCTGGCCCCCGGCGGTGACGGTGCCGAGGATCTCCTCCTCGCCGTACCGGCCGCTGGTGAAGCGGGTGAAGCGGCCGTGGACGATGAGGTACGTCTCCGCCACGGGCCGCCCGGCCTCGAAGAGCACCTCCCCGGCGCGCACCTCCCGGGGGCGGAAGCCCGCCGCCAGTTCGCGCAGGACGGCGGCGTCCTCGTAGCCGCGCAGGACGGGCAGTTCGGTGAGGGTCTCGGGGACGACCCGGATGTCGTCGGCGCCGTTGTGCTCGAAGAGGACCCGGCCGCGGCCGGTGCGGAGCTGGAGCCGGCGGTTGACCCGGTAGGTGCCGCCCTTCACATCCACCCAGGGCAGCGACTTCAGCAGCCATCGTGAGGTGATGGCCTGCATCTGGGGCTGGGACTTGGTGGTGGTGGTGAGTTGGCGCGCCGCCTGGGTGCTCAGACTGGTCGGCTGCCCGTCGGGGGCGGGGACGGGCTCTTCGACGACGGAACCGGTGCTGCTGCCCGGTGTGGACACATGCCCTCCAGCGAGGCGGAGAAGAGGAGAAGGGGAGAAGAGAAGAAGGGGAGAAAAGACAAGGGGCAGGGACGGGGCGGTGGTGGCGCGCGGGGGGTGAAAGGAAGGGGGGAGGAGTGAGCCGGTGGTGCGCGCTCCGCACAGACAGCCAAACAGGTCGGACGATCATCGGGTAAGGCGCGAAAGAGGGCGCATCGCGCGCGGGGTGCGCAAACCCGCCTCTTGCGTCAAACGACCGGCGCGCGCCGCCGTTCGCGCCCCTTTACCACTCCACTCATGGGTTTCACGCCCTTGCCTTCACCCATACGAGTGCATCGCTTCCCTCACAGGGGTGAATCAACGGCCTACTGGCGCGTCTCTCAGTAATGCTCTGGGGAGAGGTGGAGACATGGTCCCCTCCTCGGGGCCCGCCCCACCCGTGCCATCGGGCCGCCCAGGCGGCGCGCCGCCGTGCCCTCCATCCCCACAGTGATATGCGTCACCTTCCAGCCGCCACCTTCCCGCCATACCGCCCTCTGCGTCCCGGCCGTCCCCTCCGCACCCCTCCGCCCCTCTCGCCACACCCGCCTCTCGCTTCCCTCGCTCCAGCAGGTCAGCGCGGGCGGGCGGGTCGGGGCGGGCGGGTGCCGGGGTTCGGGCCGGCGGGCGCCCGGTGCGGCGAACGGCAAGCGACGATCTGTCAAAAGGGCTGTGTAAGGGGTGTGTTGAACATGCGTTTAGACCCCGAACAGGGGCTCTTGGGAGCACATGTGCGGTGGTAGCATTCCGGCGTTCGCGACCTTGATCCACTCGGGTCGGGCGCCATTTCGAAGTCGGCCGGCTCGCCGTGCACAGCGGTCACGCGGTGCCATGCGGTGCCACGCGGCAGTGCCACGCAGTTCCTGGGGGATGGCTGCGGATCATCGCGAGGTGAGTCGGGCCGGTGTCTGCTGCCACGCGCCGGGAAAGGTTTCCATGATTCGAGACGTGCTCATATGGTGCCTGGCTGCCCTCGCGGCCATAGCCGTCGCCGCGGCCGTCGTGCTGTATGTACGGAACAGGGCCGTGGGGGTGAAGCGGGGGCAGCTCGAAGCCGCGCTGACCCAGTTGCACGGCGACTCGGAGAACGAGATCCAGCGGCTGCGGAGCGAGGTCTTCAAGCTCCGCCAGGAGCAGGACGACGTCATCAGCGAGGCCGAGCGCTCGGCCGAGGACCGCACCAAGGCGGTGCTGAAGGGCGCGGCGCGGTTCCTCCAGAGCCTCGCCGCCGAGCAGACGACCGTGCTCGACGACATCCAGCGCAAGTACGGCGGGCACTCGGTGCTCACCGATCTGCTCGACGTCCACCACGCCAACGCGCAGATGGCGCGCAAGGCGCAGGGCATCGCGGTGATGTGCGGGGCGCCGATCGGGCGCCGGCCGCGGCCCGCGAGCGTGTACGACGTGGTGCGCAGCGCCCAGGGGCAGATCCGCAACTTCCAGCGGGTCGAGATCATGCAGCACAGCGGGATCGCGCTGAAGGCCGCCGCGGTCGCCCCGGTCGCGCTGACCGTCGCCGAACTGCTCGACAACGCGGCCAGCTTCTCCCAGCAGGACGCCCCGATCGAGGTCACCTTCCAGCGGGTCCAGAACAGCGTCTGCATCGTGATCGACGACGCCGGTGTCGGTATGAACGACGAGGACCGGCAGTCCGCCACCCTGCTGCTCGCCGGGGACGATCTGCCCCGGCTCTCGCAGCTCGGCAACCAGCCCAAGTTCGGCTTCCCCGTCATCGGTCTGCTCGCCCGTCAGCACGGATTCAATGTCGATGTCACCGGTGTCTCCCGGTACGGCGGTGTCCGCGCCGTCGTCCGACTGCCCGAGGAGCTGTGGACCATGGAGGAGACAGTCCCGCCGGCCGGCCCCGAGAACCACAGCAACGAGGCGCCGGTCAGCAGCATCCGGCCGCACACCGAGGTCCCGCGGATCGGTGGCCGTACCGCCCACGGGCTGCCCAAGCGCGGGGCGCGCAAGGCGCCGCTGGCCGGGTTCGGCGATGCCAATGGCAGTGGCGGTGAGGCGTCCGCGCCGCGGCGCGGGCTGTCCGGCGGCCGGGGGCTGGGCGCGTTCCAGCGCGGTTCGATGTCCGGCCGCGACCTCTCCGCTCCGTCGCCCGAAGGGTCCGAAGACGTATGACCACTGCTGACCTGTCGTGGATGGTCAAGGACATCGTGGACAACGTGCCGCGGGCGCGGCACGCCGTGGTGCTCTCGGCCGACGGTCTGCCACGCGGGGCCACCGACGGGCTGACCGAGCGCGATGTGCGGGCGGTGTCCGCGGCCATGGCCGGGATGCAGTCGCTCAGCCGGGCGGCGGCCGGGTTCGCCGGTCCCGCGGACGTGGTGCGCTGGAACCAGACCATCGTGGAGTTCGCGCACGGCTGGATCTTTCTGATCGCGGCCGGGGACGGGGCCTATCTGGCCGCCGCCGCGGATCCCGATGTCGACATCGAGCAGATCTCGTACCGGATGAACCGGCTGGTGGCGCGGCTCGGGGACAGTCTGACCTCGGCGCCCCGGGTGAACCCCGGGGATCTGCTGCGCGAGGACGGCGAGCGGGGGCTGCACGACGGCACGGGCGGCCCGGCGTTCGTGATCCCGGAGCTGGACAAGGTGATCGGGGAGGTGCCGGGCGCGCTGCACGCCGTGCTGCTGGGGGTCAACGGGCTGCCCCGGGGCGCGTCCTCGGGGATGGGCCAGGACCTGGCCGACCGGATCGCGGCGGCCATGATGGGCCTGCACGCCTACAGCCGGGCCACCTCGCCGTTCACCGGGGGTCTCGACGACCCGCGGTGGCGGCAGACGGTGATCGAGTTCCAGCACGGCTGGGTCTTTCTGATCGCCGCGGGCGACGGCGCCTATCTGGCGGCGTCCGCCCGGCACGACTGTGACATCGAGGAGTTCACTACTCGTCTACAGGACGTGGTGCCCGCCCTGACCGGGGCATCGCGGGGAGGGACGGTCGGACATGCATGACGATCCGGATCTGGAGATCGAGCTGACCTCCGATTTAGTTCCTCTGTTCGTGATCACCAAGGGGCGTTCGCTGCCTCCGGAGCACGAGTACGGGCACACCACGCTCGTCACCGCGAAGGAGGGGGCGCCGGCCGCGGCCCGCACCCTGTCGCCGGAGGCGCGTCAGGTCATGGACCTGGTCGCCAACGGGTTCCTGTCCGTCGCCGAGGTGGCGGCGCACACCCGGCTGCCGGTGGGCATCGTACGGATCCTGCTGGCGCAGATGGACGACGCGGGGCTGATTCTCGTCCGGCCGCCCATACCGCGGGCCGAGCGACCCGACCGCGAACTGCTCAGCGCCGTCATCAGTGGCCTGCAGACGAAATTCGGAGCCTGACCCTTGTCCGTGTACCTGGAACCCAATGTCTCCCACGCGGTGAAGATCCTCATCGTGGGTCATTTCGGCGTGGGCAAGACCACCTGTATCGGCTCCATCTCCGAGATTCCGCCGTTGCAGACCGAGGAGGAGATCACCGAGGCCAGTGTCGGCGTCGACGATCTCTCGGGCACGCCGGACAAGAAGACCACCACCGTGGCCATGGACTTCGGCCGCCTGACCCTGAGCGATCAGCTCGTCCTCTATCTCTTCGGTACGCCGGGACAAGAGCGTTTCAAGGAGATGTGGGAGGAGCTGTCGCGGGGCGCGCTGGGCGCCCTGGTGCTGGTCGACCCGGAGCGGCTGCACGAGAGCTTCGCGGTGCTGGACCTGGTCGAGCAGTTCGGTCTGACGTACGCGATCGGCGTCAACCGGTTCGACGGCACGCCGGACTATCCGTACGAGGAAGTCCGCGAGGCGCTGAACCTCTCCCGTGAGACCCCGATCGTGCACTGCGACGTGCGCGACGAGCAGTCGTCGGCACAGGCGCTCATCGCGCTGGTGAAACACCTCATGTCCATCCTCGGCTAGGAGCCAGGCATGCAGCACCACCACCACGACATACCGCCCGGTTGCCCCGCGCACGCGACCCACCGGCTGTACGGCCCGGAGTTCGGCGCGGACCCCGAGGGCCACTACGCCCATCTGCGCTCCCTCGGTCCCAGCGCGACCGTCGACATCGCCCCGGACGTCCAGGTCGAGCTGGTCACCGGGTACGACGACGCGCTGTCCCTCCTCCAGCACCCGGAGCTGTTCGTCCGGGACTCGCGGCGCTGGAACGCGCTGCGGGAGGGCCGGGTGCCGCAGGACAGCCCGGCGCTGCCGATGATGGGCTACCGGCCCAACGCGCTGTTCGCGGACGGGGCGGCGCACGCCCGGCTGCGGCAGGCGGTCACGGACTCGCTGGCCACGGTCAACGAACTCCAGCTCGCCCGGCAGGTGCAGCAGTCCGCCGACTATCTGATCAGCGTGTTCAGCACGCGTGGTCAGGCGGAGCTGATGGCGGACTACGCGGGGCCGCTGCCGCTGCTGGTGTTCAGCGATCTGTTCGGCTGTACCCGGGAGATCGGTGACCGGGTGATCGTCGGCACCACCGGCATCTTCGAGGGCACCCCGGGCGCCGACGAGGTGCTGGGCGGGGCGCTCGCCGAGCTGATCGCCCTGAAGCGCAGCACCCCCGGCCCGGACCTGACCACCCGTCTGATGCTGCACCCGGCGGGCCTGACGGACGAGGAGGTGCTCCACCAGCTCGTGACCCTGCTCTCCGGCGGCACCACCCCCACCGCCGCGACCATCGGCACCAGCACCGCGCTGTATCTCAGCGAGGACTGGCAGGTCGGCCTGCCGGTGGAGGACGCGGTCGCCAAGACCCTGTGGAACTACGCGCCGATCGCCAACTACGCGGCGCACTACCCGGTCCAGGACGTCGATCTGGGCGGGCGGATCCTGCGCGAGAACGACCCGGTGCTGGTCTCCTTCGCGGCGGCCAACACCGACCCCAAGCTGAGCGAGCACCGCGAGCAGCTCAGCGCCAAGGCGCATCTGGCGTTCGGCGCCGGGCCGCACGCCTGCCCGGCGAAGGACCCGGCCTTCATGATCGCGGTGAAGGCGGTGGAGACGCTCTCCAACCGGCTGCCGGACATCGAGATGCGGGTGGCGTTCAAGGAGCTGGCGTGGGTGCCGGCGCCGTGGAGCCGTTCGCTGGTGACGCTGCCGGTGCGGTTCGGCCCGCGGACCCTGCGCTCGGCGGCGCAGACGACCGCGCGCGCCCAGTCGGCGGAGGGTGCTGCGGCGCCCCGTCCGGCGGGGTCGAGCCCCCGTCCGGCGGCACCGGCGGCGGGCAAGCAGGGCCTGTTCAGCCGGTTCCTGGCATGGACCAGGGGAGAGTGATCCAGGTAACCGAATAAGAGCACCGTGTTATTGGATGCTTCAAACACCACCCGGGTATGCATGACGGCTGTGCTCAGAAAGGGGCCGTCATCATGAGGACCGTCGCGACTCCGTCCGACCGCAGAGCCACCCTCTCCCTCTTCAACCGACTCCGCTCAGCCCAGGGCCAGGAAGACCCCTTCCCCCTGTACGCCGAACTCCGCTCACTGGGCTCCGTCTCCCCCGCACCCTGGGGTGGACTCCTGGTGACCAGCTTCGACTTGTGTGACCGCATACTGCGCAGCCCCGCCTGGCTGGAGCCCGACAAGCGCTGGCGGGAGAAGCAGGGGCCGCGCACCCGCTGGAGCGCGCCGTCGGCGCGTGAGATCAGCAGTACGCTGCCCGCCCTCAACCCGCCGGACCACACCCGGGTCCGGCAGGCGGCCGGCACCTTCGACCGGGGCACGATCCAGGGGCTGGGCCCGATGGTCACCGAGGTGACCGACCGGCTCCTGGACACCCTGGCGGAACGAATACGCGACGGCGGCGAGGCCGACTTCGCCGCCCTCGTGGGGGAGGAACTCCCCGTCGCGACGATCGGGAACTGGCTCGCGCTGCCCGAGGCCGACTGGCCCAGGCTGCGCGAGCTGACCCATGACCAGGTCCATACGCAGGAACTCCTGCCCACGGCCAGTCAACTGGCCCGCTCGGACGCGGCGATGGCCGGGCTACGCGCGTATTTCCTGGACCTGGTGCGCGAACGGCGGGGCCGGCTCGGCGAGGACCCGGTCTCCCGCTGGATCCGCACCTGGGACACCCTGGAACCGGACAACCAACACAAGGCGGACGAAGGGGTCTACTTCCTGGCCCTGTTCATGCTGCTGGCCGCCCTGGAGACCACCGCCACCCTGCTGTCCACCGTGATCCTGCGCCTGGTCGAGGCCCCGGAGCGCTGGGAGCAGCTCGCCGACCGCCCCGACCTCGCCCCGGCCTTCATCGAGGAGAGCCTGCGCTACGACCCTCCCACCCATGTCATCAGCCGGGTCGCCGCCCGTGACCAGACGCTGCACGGCACGGAGGTGGCCCAGGACCAGATGGTCCATCTGATGGTGGGCGCCGCGCACCGGGACGCCGAACGGCACCCGGACCCCGAGCGGTTCGACATCCACCGCAAGCCCGCGCATCTCGCCTTCAGCGCCGGGATCCACTACTGCCTCGGGGCACCGCTCGCCCGCCTGGAGGCCGAGACCCTGCTCCGCCGACTGGTCACCCGCCTGCCCCGCCTGACCCTGGTGCGCCGCCCCACGATGGCATCGCGCCGGGTGGTGTTCAGGCGGCTGATGAACCTGGATGTTGCCCTGGCATGAACCCAACACCAACACTCTCCGCTCCCCCGGTGGGCGTCACCCAGGACGGCTCCGTCCTCCACCTCCACCTCAACCCCGCCGCCACCCCCGACGACTCCCTCGACACCACCGCGATCGACGCCCTGACCTCCGTCCTCGACACCCTCCACGACCGCCCCGACATCCGGATCCTGGTCCTGTCCTCCCGGGGCACGGACTTCTGCCTGGGCGCCGACCGCCACGAGTACCGCGACGCCCTCACCGCCGACCCCTCCGGGGCGACGCTGCGCCGGGTCGCCGACAAGGCGCACCGGTTGTGCCAGGCCCTGGAGAACACCCACGCGGTGACCATCGCCCGGCTGCACGGCAAGGTGGTCGGCGCGGGCCTCGCCCTCGCCTCCTACTGCGACCTCCGCGCCGGGGCCGACACCACCCGCTTCCGGATGCCGGAGGTCGGCATCGGCCTGCCGCCTGCCTGGGGCGGTGCGATGGGCCGGCTGATCTCGGAGATGGGCGCCGCCCGGATCCGGGAACTGATGCTCACCAGCGAACCGTTCGACGCCACCACGGCCCACCACCTGGGCCTGCTCCACAAAGTGGCCCCCCTCCCCTCCCTGGACGACACGATCGCCGCCTGGACCCGCCCCCTGCTCCGCCGCTCCCCCGAAGCACTCGTGCTGACCAAACGCATGCTGACGGGGTACGCACGGGCGGACCGGACGGCCGATCCCGCACTGCTGGACGCGCATTTGCTGACGTCGATGCTGACCGCCGGGCCGGGGGTGACCTGACCGGGCACAACGTCGCGGGGGAACGATGAGACAACGCTTGAGAGAAGTACCGCTGTACAGATGGGGAAGAGCGTCGCCGGGCATATCGCCCCGCGACGCTTTTTCCTTGGGGGGGTCGGGTTCGGGGCGAGAGAGGGGACGAGGGAGATGAAGGGGACGAGGGGGACGAGGGGGACGAGGGGGACGAGGGAACAGACGGGGAACGGGGGGAACCAGCCCGGAAATCGTCTGGCGGTGGCCGGGCGGCGCGATGTTAGCTTGGTGCCTTTCGACCGAGCGTGATCACTTTTCGACCCGACCGAGGGAGCGAGTGCTCATGACCAGGCCATGGGAAGCCGATCCGGCCACCGCGTTCAAGCGACGACTGGGGAAATCGCCGCAGGACCTGGGGGTCACCACCGACAACTCCGACTGCCCCGACATCTGGGAGCTGGAGAACGGGGACATCGCCGTCGTGGGCCGGGATCTCACCGCCTCCCTGGGCGACAGACTGCCGCCCGGGGTCTCCGTCGGGGCGGACGAACGGCTGGTCGTCATCCCGAGGAGCATGCTGATCGCGGCGAAGCCGGACATCCCGACGGTCTGACGGACCGTTCGCGCCGAGTACGGATGGCGGGGTGGGTCAGGCGGTCCGCTTGCGCGGTGCGGCCTTCTTCGCCGGGGTCTGTTTCTCGGTGGCCTGTTTCGCCGTGGACTTCTTGGTGGTCGATTTGGCGGTCGATTTCGTCGCCTTCGTCGTCTTCTTCGCCGTCCCCGCCGTCCCCGCCGTCCCCGCCGCCCCCGCCGTCTTTGCGGTCTTCGCGGTCTTCTTCGTCGCCGTCGGCTTCTTCGTGCCGGAGTCCTTGGGGGTGGGCTTGCGGCGGGGCAGGGGGTGGACCTCGGCCTCCTCTCCCCGGGACTGCTTCGCCGCGCGGACGCTGCTCTCCAGGGCCGCCATCAGGTCGAGGACCTTGCCGCCGGGGGCGGGCTCGGGGAGGGACGGTGGGGCCTCGCCGGACGCCTTCGCGGCGATGACCTCCTCGACGGCCTCGCGGTACTCGTCGTGGAGGTCGGCCAGGTCGACCTCGCCGAGGGTGTCCATCAGGGCGTCCGCGAGGTCCAGTTCCTGGTCGCGGACGGTGACGGAGGCATCGGGGGCCACGCCTTCCGGGGCGCGGACCTCGTCCGGCCAGAGCAGGCCGTGCATGGCGATGACGTCGTCGATCACCCGGAGCATGCCGAGCCGCTCCCGGCCGCGCAGGGCGAATTTGGCGATGGCGACCTTGTTGCTGCGTTTGAGGGCCTCGCGCAGCAGGGTGTACGGCTTCGCCGCCGGGGTGCCGCTCGCGGCGAGGTAGTAGGCGGAGCCCATCTGGAGGGGGTCGATGCGGTCGGCGGGGACGAAGGCCACGATCTCGATCGTCCTGGCGGTGGGGATGGGGAGCTGGGCGAGGTCCTCGTCCGTGATCGGGATGACGGTGCCGTCCGCGTCCTCGTAGCCCTTGCCGATCTCGGCCTGGCTGACCTCGCGGTCCTCCAGTTCGCAGAACTTGCGGTAGCGGATCCGGCCGCCGTCCTCGGTGTGGATCTGGCGGAAGGAGATCGAGTGGCTCTCGGTCGCGTTCACCAGCTTGATCGGAATGCTGACCAGGCCGAAGGAGATCGCTCCGTTCCATATGGATCGCACGGTCAGTACCCTTCCCGGCCGGAGGATTGTCGCGTTGTGGGTGATTTGTGTGATTCTCATGGTATGACGCCGATCACCGAGGTGGCCGGGCGGCGGCTCTCGCTCAGCAATCTGGAGAAGGTGCTGTACCCGGCCACCGGGTTCACCAAGGGCGAGCTGCTGCACTACTACGCCACCGTCGCCGATGCCCTGCTGCCGCATCTGCGCGACCGGCCGGTGTCCTTCCTGCGCTATCCGGACGGGCCGGACGGCCAGGTCTTCTTCACCAAGAACGTTCCGCCGGGTACGCCCGAATGGGTCGCCACGGCCGAGGTGCCCCGGTCCGAGGGGCCCGCGCGGATGGTGCTGGTGCAGGATCTGCCGTCCCTGATGTGGGCCGCCAATCTCGTCACCGAGTTCCATACGCCGCAGTGGGTGATCGGGACGCCCGGGGTCGCCGACCGGCTGGTGTTCGACCTCGATCCGGGCGCGCCGGCGAGTGTGGTGGAGTGCTGCGAGGTCGCGCTCTGGCTGCGCGAGCGGCTCGCGGCGGACGGGATCGAGGCGTACGCCAAGACCTCCGGGGCGAAGGGGCTGCATCTGGTGGCGGCCGTCAGGGGGGATTCCGGGGAGGTCTCCGCCTATGCGAAGGCGGTCGCCGTCGAGGCCGAACGGGCGCTCCCGAGGCTGGTGGTGCACCGGATGACCCGGAGCCTGCGGCCGGGGAAGGTCTTCGTCGACTGGAGCCAGAACGCCGCCCGCAAGACCACCGCCACGCCCTACACCCTGCGGGCACGGGCCTCGGAGACCGTGTCCACGCCGGTGCGGTGGGAGGAGGTGGAGGGGTGTGAGAGGGCGGAGGGGCTGGTGTTCCGGGCGGGGGATGTGGTGCGGCGGGTGGCGGCGTACGGGGATTTGATGGCGGGGGTGGTGGGGGTGGAGGGGGGAGGGGAGGGGGGCGGGGTGGTTGTGCCCTGAGGGGGCGCGTCGTGCCGTGTGTGCACGCCAGGGTCCGGGGTCGTGCCCGATCCCGGGGTCGTGTCCCGCCCGGACGGGTCATACCCTCGCCCACGTCCTCCGGTCTCTCGCCATCGCGTGCAGGGCCTCCACGTCCGCCGGTTTCAGGGTGCCGCCCTGGCGGGCCAGGTGGTCCAGGTCCAGGTCGGTGAGGACGCGGACGCCCCTCGGGGGCGCGGTGACGGTCAGCCGCGCCGGGTCCACCACCACCAGCACCGCCCGCACCTCCGCCGTCAGGGCGTGGGAGGCGCGGGACGCGTCCGCGCGGACCCGGTGGAGGAGGGGGACGGGGTCCCGGCGGCCCCGGGTGATCAGGGGGTCCGCGATCCGGACGCGCTGTCTGCGGGCGGGCAGGGTGTGCACGGCGAACAGGCCCGCCGGGCCGATCGTCAGATGGTGCAGGCGGTCGCCGCCGGGGAGCGGGACGGAGTGCAGGGTGTACCAGCCCGCCGCCTCCAGCCGGTCCAGGCAATCGCCGACCGTCCGCTCCGCCTCCAGGGCGGCGCGGCGCGGGTCGGCGCGCAGCCGCCGGGCGGGCGGGACCGGGTCGCGGTCCAGGGCGATGAGCAGGGCCTCGCCGGGGCGGTTGGGGGCGAGGTCGTCGTCGGGGTGGAGGGCGAGCCGGGCCAGTTCGGCGGGGTTCGGCACCGGGGGCGGGCCCACGGTGATCCGGCCGGTGAGGTACGGGGCCAGTGCGGAGAGGACCGCCTCCGACTCGTCCTCGCTCAACAGATTGACCCGGGCCGACTCACGGTCGTACCAGGCCACCTTCCGGCCGTCCGGGAGGCAGACATACAGCCGTTCCTGCCCGTGGTGCGCCGCCGGTATGACACGCAGTCGTCTCATGTGCCGTCACCCCCCGACCATGGGACCAGGCGGGGTGCTGCACGGGCAAGAACCCGGCTACTTTGGAGAGGAGCGGGGACGACTTGGCGGGGAGGCTCCGGTGCGCAGCGGCGGGCGGGACACCGACGTACCCACACCCGAGACCCCGTGGAGCGAGATCGTGCCGGGGCTGTGGATGGGCGGGCACGAGTTCCGGGGGCGTACGGGGCATATCGGGGCCGCGGTGGTGCGCGGTGAGTTCGATCTCGTCCAGACGCTGCTGCGGCTGCCGGGGCACGGGCCCGATCCCGGGGTGGAGCACCAGGTGTGGCCCATCCCGGACGGGCCGCTGGACGGCACCCAGCTCGCCGGGGTCATCCGGATGGCGCGGGCCACCGCCGACGCGCTGGAGGCGGGCCGCACGGTGCTGGTGCGCTGCTTCCACGGTTACAACCGTTCGGGGCTGGTCGTCGCCCAGGCCCTGACCCATCAGGGGCACTCCCCCGACCGGGCCATCCGGCTGATCCGGGCCCGGCGCTCACCCTGGGCGCTGCACAACGATCTGTTCGTGGAGTACATGCGGACGGGGCTGACGACGGTACGGCTCCTGGAGGAGCTGGCCGAGTAGGCGGAGGAGGTAGAGGGGGCCGAGGAGGTAGAGGGGGCCGAGTAGGCGAATAGGGTGTACCGGGCAACTGTTCATCGATCCGTCCCATTCGATCCGTTCCGTTCGGCCCGTCCCGTTCGATCACCCCCACCCCCCGCACACCCACCCCCCACCCGCCCAGGAGTGCCGTGTCCCTCCGTCGTGCCCCCGGACTTCTCGCCGCCGCCCTGCTGCTGCTCGCCGGGGCGACCGCCTGCGGTGACGCGGGGGAGCTGCGGGCCGCCGGGACCGCGCCGACCGCCGCCAGCCCGGAGCGGCTCTGGCCCGAGCTGGCCCCGGCCACCTCCCCGGCGTTCCCCCTGGAGGAGGCGGAGCGGGAGGTCGTCCGGGGTGTGACGGCACCCGGCGACGATCTGCGCGAGGTCGACCCCGCCGCCCTGGTGGACGCGGAGATCGCCGCGCACCCCGACGACTACACCGCCCCGCGGGCGCCGTACCGGCAGACCGCCGAGCGGATGGACGCGTGCGGGCGGGACGAGGACGGCGGTGACGCGGGCCGGTGTCCGGTGCTCAGCGCCTACTACCGGGATCTCACCGGCGACGGCCACGCGGAGCTGACGCTCGGATTCCGGTTGCTGCCGGGCGGGCTGACCGCCGTACGGATCTACACCGTCGAGGACCACCGGGTGGTCCAGGTGATGTCCTGGGACGACGCCTTCAGCTCGGCGGAGCTGGCCGAGCGGGCGCTGATCATGCGGCTGCCGTCGGACGTGCCCGGCTACGACTACCGGCTCCAGTGGACCTGGGACGCGCAGGAGCGGACGATGCTGCTCACCCATGACGAGATGGTCCGCACCGGGGTCAGTCCCACGCCTTCGTCGTCCGCGAGCCCGCGGTGATCCGGCTGCCGCGGTGGGCCGGCACGCTCGGGGCGAAGGCGGCGCTGTTCATCACGGTGATGTGCTGTGCGCTGGCCGCGCTGCTGGGGATCCTGGTGCATGTCTCGGTGACCCATCAGACCGTCGGCCAGGCCCGTGAGCTGGCGCTGGCCCGGCTCGCCGACTCGACCCGCACCTACGAGGCCGGCGGCACCCCGCTGCCCGGCGCGGCCATCGACCCGGAGGGACTGCCGGACCCGCTGCGCGCGCTGGCCGCGTCCGGGAAGCGCGGCACGATGGTCGCCGACCTCCGCGGCCACCCCACGATGTGGGCGGCGGGCCCGGCGGAGGGCGGGCGGGCGCTGGCCGTCCGCGTCGACTACGCCCAGCAGGCCCGCACCATCGACGCCCTCGACCAGGCGATCGTCTGGTCCTCGGCGCTGGCGATCGGGGCGACGCTGCTGGTCGGGGCGTTCGCGGTGACCCGGGTGACCCGGCGGCTGCACACCACCGCGCGGGTGGCCCGGCGGATCAGCGCGGGCGATCTGGACGCCCGGGTGAACGACCCGCGCACCCAGGACCCGTCCCGGCCCCGGGACGAGGTGGCGACGGTGGCCGCCGCCCTGGACTCCATGGCGGGCTCGCTCCAGAGCAAGCTCCAGAGCGAGCAGCGGTTCACCGCGGACGTCGCCCACGAACTGCGCACCCCGCTCACCGGGCTGCACGCGGCGGCCGAGCTGCTGCCGCCGGGGCGGCCGACGGAGCTGGTGCGCGACCGGGTGCGGGCGCTGCGCACCCTGACCGAGGATCTGCTGGAGATCTCCCGGCTGGACACCGGGCGCGAGCGGCTCGATCTCACGACGGAGGAGCTGGGCGCGCTGGCCGGGCGGGTGGCACGGGCGGCGGGCGGCGGCACCGAGATCGCGGTGGTGCGGGACACGGTGGTGCGGACGGACCGGCGGCGGCTGGAGCGGGTGCTCGGCAATCTCGTCGCCAACGCCCACCGGCACGCGCGTCCGCCCGTGGTGCTGACGGTGGACGGTCCGGTGGTGACCGTACGGGACCACGGGGACGGGTATCCGGACTACCTGGTCGCGCACGGGCCGCAGCGGTTCCGGACCGAGGGCGGGGCCACCGGGCACGGGCTCGGGCTGACCATCGCGCTCGGCCAGTCCGAGGTGCTGGGGGCGAAGCTGGAGTTCGCCAACGCGGCGGACGGCGGGGCGGTGGCCCGGCTGACGCTGCCGCAGACTCTGGCGTGAGGTGCCCGCAGGGGTGAGGGGGGGCCGGGCGTCGCTCCGATGGGGGTATGTGACGGGCGGTGCAGCGGGGGTGAACCTAGCGTGGCCGTAGGTGGCTGTCCGCCACGTCACCCCAGTTCACGGAGGTCCTCATGTCCCTGCGCCCCCGCTCCCCGCTCACCCGTCTCGCCATAGCCACCGCCGCCGGTGCGCTGCTCGCCGGAACGGTGGCCGCGGTACCGGCCGTCGCGGATGAGTACGACGACGGCGGTGGCAGCGGCAGCAGCCACAGCCGGTACGAGGACGGCCAGGGGGACAGCCGGTACGACGAAGGGCGCGAGCACGAGTCGCGCGGGCACTACCGGGGGCGGGTCACCGCCGACCGGCTGCTGCTGCGCAGCGCGCCCAACCGGGGCAGCCGGGTGATCCGCTCGGTGCACCGGGGGGAGATCGTGTCCATCTACTGCAAGACGTCCGGGCAGCGGATCGACGGGAATCCGCTGTGGTATCTGCTGACGGACGGGACATGGGCCTGGGGGTCGGCCCGGTACATCTCCAACATCGGGGCTGCGCCTCGGTGGTGTTAGCCCTGCCGGGCGGGGGTGGGGGCGGTTGGGTTTTGGCTCATCCGCCGTCGTGGTTGGTCGCGCAGTTCCCCGCGCCCCTAAAAAGCAGGGCGTTGCCCTACTGTGCGTCAGAGATGGACGGTTCGTACCTTTTCGGTAGATTCTCGGCATGAGTAAGGCGGTCGGGGGTTCTGTGGGGACGGTCGGGGTCGAGCTGGCGCTGATCGTGCTCGCGGTGCTGCTGTCGGTGTTCGGGTACTGCGCGGTCGGCCTCGCCCGGACCGGGTCCGTGCCACCCGGCGCCGCGGGCTACGGTGCCGGGCTGGGCGCGCTCGCGCTGCTGGCGCACCTCGCCGTCCGGCGGCGGGCACCGTACGCGGATCCGCTGCCGCTGCCGATCGGGGTGCTGCTCAACGGGCTGGGGCTGGTCCTCATCTACCGGCTCGACCTCGACACCCCGGGCGACCGGGCCGCGCCCGCCCAGTTGGTGTGGTCCACGCTCGGGGTGGGGCTGTTCATCGTCGTCGTGGTGGCGCTGCGCGATCACCGGGTGCTCCAGCGGTACGCGTACGTCTGTGTCGCCGCCGCGCTCGGGCTGCTGATCCTGCCGATCCTGTTCCCCGCCGTGAACGGGGCCCGGATCTGGATCCGGATCGCCGGGTTCTCCATCCAGCCCGGCGAGTTCGCCAAGGTGCTGCTGGCCGTGTTCTTCGCGGCCTATCTCGCCGCCAACCGGGCCGCGCTGGCCCATGCCGGACGGCAGATCTGGCGGTTCCGGCGGCTGCAACTGCCGACCGGGCGGGTGCTCGGGCCGGTGCTGGCGATCTGGCTGCTGAGCGTCGGCGTGCTGGTGCTGGAGCGGGACCTCGGGACCTCGCTGCTGTTCTTCGGGCTCTTCGTCGTCATGCTGTACGCCGCCACCGGACGGATCGGCTGGATCGCCGTCGGGCTGACGCTGGCCGCGTTCGGGGCGGTCGCGGTCGGGCGGATGGAGCCGCATGTGGCCGCCCGGATCCAGGACTGGCTGCATCCGTTCGCGTCGATCGAGGCCGGGCAGGGGCCGAACCAGCTCGCCCAGTCGCTGTTCGCGTTCGCGGCCGGCGGGCTGCTCGGCGCCGGGCTCGGACTCGGCCACTCCCCGCTCATCGGCTTCGCCGTGAAGTCGGACTTCGTGCTCGCCACCGCCGGTGAGGAACTGGGGCTCGTCGGTCTCTCCGCCGTCTTTCTGCTGTACGCGCTGCTGGTGGAGCGGGGCTTCCGGGCCGGGCTCGCGCTGCACGACCCGTTCGGGCGGCTGCTGGCGGTGGGGCTGGCGTCGCTGATCGCGCTCCAGGTGTTCGTGATCGCGGGCGGGGTGACCGGGCTGATCCCGCTCACCGGCATGGCGATGCCGTTCCTGGCGCAGGGCGGTTCGTCGGTGGTCGCCAACTGGGCGGTGGTGGCCCTGCTGATCCGGCTCAGCGACTCGGCCCGCAGACCGTATGAGGAAGGGGACGGGGACTCCGGTGTCCTGCTGCCCGAGCGGGAGCCCGTCCGATGACCCGGCACGTACGGCACGCGGCCGTCTTCTGCGGCCTGCTGCTGCTCGCCCTGCTGGTCAACGCCGCCCGCGTCCAGGTCGTCGAGTCCCGCTCCTACGACGGCAACCCGGCCAACCGGCGCGGGGTCATCGCCCGTTACGGCCAGCCGCGCGGTGACATCCTGGTCGGCGGCAGGCCCGTCACCGGCTCGGCGGACACCCGCGAGCAGCTCCGCTACGAGCGGACGTACACCCACGGCCCGCTCTACGCCCCCGTCACCGGCTTCGCCTCCCAGGAGTACGGCACCACCCTGCTGGAGCACGCCGAGGACGGGGTGCTCTCCGGCACCGATCCGATGCTCACCCCGTTCCCGCTCTGGAACGACCTCGCGCGCAGCCGCGCCGCGGGCGGGGACGTCGTCACCACCCTCGACCCGGCCGCGCAACGGGCCGCGTACGAGGGGCTGGGTGCCCGCAAGGGCGCGGTCGCGGCGGTGGAACCGGCCACCGGGCGGATCCTGGCGCTGGTGTCGACGCCGTCGTACGACCCGGCCGTGCTGTCCGGGAACGGGCCGGAGGTCACCCGGGCGTGGGAGCGGCTGAACGGGGACCGGGAGAAGCCGATGCTCAACCGGGCGGTACGGCAGACGTATCCGCCGGGGTCGACGTTCAAGGTGGTGACCGCGGCGGCGGCGCTGGACGCCGGGGCGATCACGGACCTGGACGCACCGACCGACTCCCCCGCCCCCTACACCCTCCCCGGCACCACCACGACCCTCACCAACGAGTCCGAGGGCTGCGCGGACGCCTCGCTGCGGGAGGCGTTCGAGTGGTCCTGCAACACGGTGTTCGCCAAGCTCGGCGCGGACACCGGGGTGACGGCCATGACAGCGACGGCGGAGGCGTTCGGCTTCAACGACCCGGGAGTGCGGATCCCCTTCTCGGTGGCCCCCTCCACCTTCGACACCACCGTCGACCGGGCGCAGCTCGCGCTGTCCTCCATCGGGCAGTACAACACCCGCGCCACCCCCCTCCAGATGGCGATGGTCTCGGCGGCGGTCGCGAACAACGGGCAACTCCGCACCCCCTACCTGGTGGAGCGCACGACGACCGGCGACGGCGGGCTCCTCGGCACGGGCGGCACGGGCGGGGCGGGCGTCCGGCCGTCCCGGCAGGCGATGCGCCCGCTGACCGCGCTGCGGATGCGGGAGCTGATGCGGGACGTGGTGGAGGAGGGCACCGGTTCCAACGCGGCGATCCGGGGCGCGGTCGTCGGCGGCAAGACCGGCACCGCGCAGCACGGCGTGGACAACACCGGCACGCCCTACGCCTGGTTCGTCTCCTGGGCCCAGGGCAAGGGCGACTACGAACCGACGGTGGCGGTGGCGGTGGTGGTCGAGGACGCGGCCGGTGAGCGGGGCCGGGTCAGCGGCAACGGGGTGGCGGCGCCGATCGCCCGGGGGGTGATGGAGGCGGTGCTGGGCGACCAGCACCGGGGGCGGGGCGCGGGGAAGCCCGGGTGACGGGAGGGGTGGGGTACGCGGAGGCCCAGGTGACGAGAGGGGACGGGTCGCCGGGAGGCCCAGGTGATGAGAGGCCCAGGTCGTGAGACGGGGGTGTACTCGCCCACTCGCCCGACCTACCGTTCGGTACATGACTGACTCCCCCGCACCCGACACCACCGGCTCCCCCGCACCCGCCCCCCTCCAGGCCCCCCTCCAGCTCGCCCAGGTCAACATCGCGCGTCTCAAGGCCCCGCTGGACTCCCCGCAGCTCAAGGACTTCGTCGACGCCCTCGACCCGGTGAACGCGGACGCGGAGGCCGCGGACGGTTTCGTCTGGCGCCTGAAGGACGACAGCGGCGACGCCACCGACGTACCCGTCTTCGGCGACGACTGGCTGATCGTCAACCTGACCGTCTGGCGGGACACCGACGCCCTGACCGCGTACATGTACCAGGGACGGCACCGGGAGATGCTGGCCCGGCGCAGGGAGTGGTTCGAGAAGCTTCAGGAGGCGGCCACCGCGCTGTGGTGGGTGCCGGCCGGGCACCGGCCGACGGTGGCCGAGGCGGAGTCCCGGCTGCTGCATCTGCGTACCAACGGCCCCACGCCGTACGCCTTCACCCTGCGCACCTCGTACCCGCCGCAGGGGGCGGAGCCGGTGCCGTTCGCGGTGCCGGAGGAGCTGGGCTGCTGAGGCCGGGCGAGTCCCCGGGGGCCGGGGTGCCCGGTTCCCGGGGAACCCGGGCCCCTTGTGTCGCGTCCTCCTCCCGGGTGCCACGGGCCGGGCGCCAGGGCGGAGGGAGCTGAGCGGTGGGTATCGGGGACTTCATCAGCGACATCACCCCGGACGTCGTCGAGGACGCGGTCGAGGACGGTGTCGAGTGGGCCGGCAACCGCGTGGAGGACGCGGGGAACTGGACCGCCGACCGGCTCCGGGACGCCGGCTGGGAGTCCGGCGCCGACTGGGTGCGCGAGCAGTCCCGCTCCCTGGCCAACCGGATGGGCGCCGAGGTCGACGAGCTGGACCTGGGGCAGACCGAGGACAAGACCCGGCTGATCCACGGCAGCACCGGCAGGATCACCTCCGTCGCCGATCAGCTCAGCGCGTTCCGGGCCGCCTTCGACAGCGCCGGGGACGGGCTGCGGGGCCTCGACTCCTCCCGGCTCACGGGCGAGGCCGCCGACGCGCTGCGCACCGCCCTGCGCACCCAGCCGCCCCGGTGGTGGAAGGCGGCGGACGCCTGCTCCGAGGCCGTCGGC
Organism: Streptomyces sp. NPDC093252; assembly: GCF_040683675.1. Lineage (NCBI taxonomy): Bacteria > Bacillati > Actinomycetota > Actinomycetes > Kitasatosporales > Streptomycetaceae > Streptomyces > Streptomyces sp. NPDC093252. The sequence goes on from NZ_JBFBEM010000016.1 coordinate 192,130, forward strand.
GCGCTCGACTCCTTCGCGGGCACGGTCACCTGGGCGCAGGGGCAGGCGCAGACGGCCATCGACACCTGGAAGGAGGGGGTCAGGGCGTCCGAGGCGGCGGCCGACGCCCACCGCCGCAAGGTCGACGCCTTCAACAGCGCCGTCGACCGCTACAACGCGCAGCCCGCCGACCGCCGCGACCCGGCCTGTCTCCCGCCGCGCCCCGCCGACACCTTCGACGACCCCGGCCGGCGCCTGATGCAGCAGGCGCAGGACCTCCTCGCCGAGGCCCGCCGCCAGCGCAACGCCGCCGCCGAGACCGCGCGGGAGGCCCTCCGCGCCGCCCGTGACCTGGCCCCCGAGAAACCGTCCTACGCGCAGCAGGCGCTCGACGGGCTCGGCGAAATGCGCATCATGGGCGACCACTTCGGCGCGGGCATCCTCAAGGGCGCCGCCGGCATCGTGAACTTCGTCCGCGCCGTCAACCCGCTCGACCCGTACAACCTCACCCACCCCGCCGAGTACGCCACCAGCCTCAACAGCCTCGCCGCGGGGCTGCTGGTGGCCGTCAACGATCCCATCGGCACCGGCGGCCAGATGCTGAACACCTTCATGAAGGACCCCGCGGAGGGCGTCGGGCGGCTGATTCCCGATGTGGCCCTGACCCTCGCCACCGGGGGCGGCGGGGCGGCCGTGCGCGGGGTGCGCATCGCCGAGGAGGCGGCGGACGCGGCCCGGCTGCGGCGGCTGCTGGACGAGAGTCCCGAGGGTGCCGCCGACCGCCCGGACCACCGCCGCACCAGCGACGGTTCCGACCCCGTGGACCTGGCCACCGGCCGGATGTATCTGCCGCAGACCGATGTGGACATCCCGGGCATCCTGCCGCTGGTCTTCACCCGCCGCACCGAGTCCGGCCTCGCCACCGGCCGTTTCCTCGGCCCGGCCTGGTCGTCCACGGTGGACGAGCGGCTGACGGTCGACGCGGTCGGCGTCCTGCACAGCACGGCGGACGGGCTGCTGCTGCCGTACCCGCACCCCGCGCCCGGCGCCCCCACCCGCTCCTGGTCACCCGGCACCCGTCCCCTCCTCGCCCGTGACGCCGACGGCCAGTACACCCTCACCGACCCGGACACCGGCCTGGTCCGGCACTTCACCGCCCCGGCCGGGGCCGAACCCGGCGGCGACGGCACCGCCTGGCTCACCGCCCTCACCGCGCGCGGCGGCCACAGCGTCACCCTCGACCGCGCCGAGGACGGGCTGCCGCTCGCACTCGTCCACTCGGCGGGCCACGCCATCCGCCTCACCACCGCCGGGGGCCGGGTGACCGCCCTCACCGCGACCGCCCCCGACGGCACCGAACAGCCCCTGATCGCCTACGGCTACGGCAACGGGGACGGCGACGCCTCCGGGGACGGGGACAGGGACGCTTCCGGGGACGGGAACGGGGACGGGGACAGGGACGGCGACCTCGTCACCGTCACCCGCCCCTCCGGCGCCACCACCCTCTTCCGCTACGACCACCACCACCGCGTCACCTCCTGGACCGACTCCAACGGCCACCGCTACGACTACGCCTACGACGACCGGGACCGGGTCGTCGCCGAGGGCGGCGAGGCCGGGCATGTGGCGATCACCCTCGACTACACCGAGCCCGACCCGGAGACCGGCCACCGCACCACCGTCCTGACCACCGCCGACGGACGCGCCACCCGCCATCTCGTCGGCCCCGGCTGCCACATCCTCGCCACCACCGACGCCCTCGGCCGCACCACCCGCTTCCGCCACGACCGGGCCGGGCGGCTGCTCGCACGCACCGACCCCCTGGGCGCCACCACCGCCTTCACCCACGACGACGAGGGCAGGCTCCTCACCGCGACCCGCCCCGACGGCACCCGGCTGACGGTGACGCGCGGCCCGTTCGGGCTGCCGACGCGGATCGTCGGCCCGGACGGCGCCGCCACCGCCTACACCTACGACGAGCGGGGCAACCGTACGGCCGTCACCGATCCGCTCGGCCACACCACCCGCACCACCCACGACGACGGCGGCAGGCTCACCTCGGTCACCGACGCCCTCGGGCTCGTCACCCGGGTGGAGTGCGACGCGGCCGGACGGACGGTGGCGGTCACCGACCCGTCCGGCGCGGTCACCCGCACCGAGCGGGACCCGCTCGGCCGCCCGGTCCGGGTCACCGACCCCACCGGCGCGGTCACCCAACTCGCCTGGGACCCGGACGGCAACCTCGCCCGCCGCACCGCCCCCGGCGGCGCGAGCGAGTCATGGACGTACGACGGCGAGGGCAACTGCCTGACCCACACCGACCCGGCGGGCGGGGTGACCCGTCACACCTACACCCACTTCGACCTCCCGCTGACCACCACCCGCCCGGACGGCGGCCGGTACGCCTTCGAGCACGACCAGGATCTGCGGCTCACCCGGGTCACCGATCCACGCGGCCTGACCTGGAGCTACGCCTACGACGCGGTGGGCGGGACCGTCGCCGAGACCGACTTCGACGGCCGTACCCTCACCTACCGGCTCGACGCCGCCGGCCGACTGCTGGAGCGCACCGACGCCCTCGGCGGGACGGTCGCCTTCACCCGGGACCGGCTGGGCCAGGTCACCGCCAAGACGGTCGACGGCGACCGGGTCACCCGCTACGCCCACGACCCGGCCGGCCGCCTCCTGGAGGCCGTGGGGCCCGAGAGCGAGCTGCGCTACCAGTACGACCGCCGGGGCCTGGTCAAGACCGAGCTGGTCGACGGCCGGGCGATCTCCTACGCCTACGACGCCCTCGGCCGCCGCGTCCGCCGCACCACCCCGACCGGCCATGTCACCACCTACGCCTACGACAGCGACGGTCACCGCTCCCGGCTCACCAGCGGCGGCCGGACCATCGACTTCACCCATGACGCCACCGGCCGCGAACTCACCCGCGTCCTCGGCGACTCGCTCACCCTGACCTCCATCTGGGACGCGGCCGGCCGCCTCGCCGCCCGGCAGCTACGGGCCGACGGAGCCCGGGAGATCACCGGCCGCGCCTACACCTACCGCGCGGACGGCCATCTGCGCTCCGTCACCGACCAGGTCTCCGGCGCCACCCGCACCTTCGACCTCGACCCGCTCGGCCGGGTCACCGCCGTGCACGCCCCCCACTGGAGCGAGCGCTACGCCTACGACGACACCGGCCGCCCCACCGACGCCGACTGGCCCGACCGGCACCCGGACGGCGCGGCGAGAGGCCCGCGCACCTACCGCGGCACCGCCGTCACCCGCGCCGGGGACCTCCGCCTCGCGTACGACGCCCTCGGCCGTGTCACCCTCCGCCGGCGAACCCGCCTCTCCCGCAGACCCGACTCCTGGCACTACACCTGGGACAGCGAGAACCGCCTCACCTCGGTCACCACCCCGGACGGCACCCGCTGGCGCTACCGCTACGACCCGCTCGGCCGACGCACCGCCAAGCAGCGCCTCGCCGACGACGGTTCCGTGGCCGACGAGACGCTGTTCACCTGGGACGGCCTCACCCTCTGCGAGGAGACCGCGCGGCGGCCCGGCACCCCGCACACCGTCGCCCTCACCTGGGACCACCGCGATGTCGTCCCCCTCGCCCAGACCGAGCGCCTGCTCAGCGCGGACGGCCGCCAGGAGGAGATCGACCGCCGCTTCTTCGCCATCGCCACCGACCTGGTCGGCACCCCCACCGAACTCGTCGACGAGTCCGGCGACATCGCCTGGCGCACCCGCACCACCCTGTGGGGCACCACCGCCTGGAGCCGGGACAGCAGCACCTACACCCCGCTGCGCTTCCCCGGCCAGTACTACGACCCCGAGACCGGCCTGCACCACAACGGGTTCCGCTACTACGACCCCGCGACCGGCCGCTACACCTCCCCCGACCCGCTGGGCCTGGCCCCCGCGCCCGACCCGCTCGGCTATGTGCCCAACCCGCTCGCCGGATCCGACCCCCTGGGCCTGATGCCCAAGTACACCAAGGAGGAGCGGGCCCTTCAGCGCAGCACCAAGGCGGCGGACGGGGTCATCGACCGGGCGCAGGACGGCACCTTCCGCAAGCACCCCGACTACCACGGCGACACCCGGCACGGCTTCAGCGACGAACGCGTCCTGGAGATCCTCCGCACCCCGGACGCCGTCTACCAGTCCACGGGCACCTCCGGAAACCTGGTCTTCCGGCAGGGCGAGGACATCGTGGTGACGCACGGCCCCGGCTCCCAGGCCGGTCAGGCCATCACGGCGTACGGGCCGTCCGGCTTCCGCGGCGACTCCGGCGCCGCCGCCCTCGGCGGGAAACCGACCGACCCGGGCGGGCCGGTCACCCACGAGGACATCGTGAACGGCAGAATCCCGAGCAGGGACGGGTTCATTCCGCCTGCGGTACAGATCAAATAGCCCCCGGCCCACCGACCCACCGATCAGCCGATGGATCAAGCAACCCCCGGCCCCACCGACCCCACCGACCCCACCGATCAACCTGATCAACCTGATCGACCGATCGACCAATGGATGGATCGAGGCAACCTGACCGCCATGAGAGTGACGCTCGCCCCCGGCCACCAGGCCACCCTGACCGACCGCCCCCTCCCCCTCACCCCGCGTTTCACCGGCACGGAACTGGTCGTCGCGCCCTACGACGGTCCCGGGGAGCGGGAGCGGTTCCTCGCGGGCACCTTCGGGAGTCAGGACGTGCTCTGGGACACCCCGGACGTACTGCGCTTCCGGCGGGGGGACCGCGGGCTGGCCGGGGCCGCGTTCGCGGTGCCGGAGGAGTCCGAGGGGGGCTGGGATCCGGCCGGGGCGGCGGCGGCCGTGCCGGGCGGGCTGCGGGCGGACGACGAGCGGGACTTCCGGCTGGAACCGGCGACGCTGCTGTGCCGTGCTCCGGGGGACGCGGTGCTGGCCGGGGTGCGCGACCGGGAGGTCCTGGCCGGGCCGCTCGACGCCCGGGTGGGGATCGCCCCCGGGGTGGCGCTGCTCGTCCGGGGCGGTGCGTTCGCGGGGTGGACCCTCACCGACCCGGCCCGCTGGCTGGCCGACGATCCGGCCCCGCCGGCCCCGGCCACCCGCGCGCTGCTCACCGAGTGCCTGGACCTGACCACCGCGCCCCTGCTGTACGCGGTGGAGGACCGGGAGCCCGCCGCCCTGGCCCAACTGCGCGGTGCCCACGAGACACTGCGCGCGAGGTCGGAGGACCGGCGGCGGGCGGAGACACTGCTCGCCCTGATCGCCACGCTGATGGAGGACTTCGGGGGGTGAGGCGAGGCCGGGTGAGGGGTTCGGTACTCCCCCGGTGAGGGTCTTGGTACCCCCCGGGTGAGGGTCTTGGTACTCCGGGGCGTCAGCCGATCGGCCGGCGCATCTCCTCGCGGATCTTGAGGGCGGAGGCCGCAGCCGCCTCCAGGTCCACGTCCTCGGGGGCCGTGGCGATGAGTTCGGGGGTCACCTCGGCGACCGTGGCGCCGGTGTTGCCGTCCATCCAGCCGCAGGTGGGGATGGACATCTCGGTGCCCATCGAGGTCTGGGTGAGGACCTCGCAGGTGATCGTGATGCCGGAGTCGCCCGGGGTGAAGTCCTGGGGCGGTACGGCGACCTCCATGCCGTCGGCCGCGGCGGCGCCGTCCATCATGTTGTCGCGGTTCGCGTCGACGCTCAGGAAGCGCCCGTACATCCCGGAGACGATCAGGGTGCCGGCGGCCTCGTCGCCGCCGAGGCTGTAGGTGGCGACGACGGCGGTGGCGTCCTTGGCATCCCAGGCGCCCTCGGCCTCGTCCTCGATGGCCCGGCCCTGGGTGTCGGACATGTCCTCGGACAGTTCGTAGGTGTCGTCCAGGAGGGTCTGCGGCAGGGTGAGTTGGTACTCGGCCTCGGGGAAGGCGTCCTCGACCACCTCGTTGCCGATCAGCGCGAGCCCGGCCACGACGACCACGACCAGCGCCACGACCCCGCCGACGATCCCGAGGATCAGCGCGGTCCGCTTCTTCCTGGGCGGCGGGGCGGGCGGGCCCATCGGGGGAGCGCCCCAGGGCTGCTGCGGTTGGCCGTAGCCGCCTTGCGGGGGCGGGGGTGGGGTCGGCTGGCCGTAGGGCTGGTCCCCGTAGGCCGGGGGCTGCGGGTAGGCGCCGGGGGGCTGGGGCGGGGGCTGGCCGTAGGCGTGGCCCGGCGACGGGGGCTGGCCGTACGGATTGTCGGACGGCGGCTGCTGGCCGTACGGATCACCAACTGGGGGCTGCTGGCCGTAGGGGCTGCCGGGCGGCGGGGGCTGACCGTAGGGATTGTCAGGTGTCGGCTGCTGGCCGTAAGGGTTCTGCGGTGGTATGGACACAGCGGAAAGGTACTGCACGGATACGGGGGCCAGCGGCGGTCGGGAGCGGAGGGGGGCGCTCCGCGGGTACCGGCACCCGTACGGGCACCGGCACCGGTCAGGCGGCGTCGGCCTCCCCGGCCCCGATGACCTCGTCCCCCTCCCCGACCTCCCCCCGCTCCACGGCCTCCCCCACCTCAATGGCCTCCGCGACCTCCCCCACCCGCTCCCGCTCCTCCGCCGCGAACCGTTCCTCGTCCAGTTGTTCGGCGATCTCCTCGTCCTGGCGCATCAGGGCGTCGAGGTCGGCGTCGCCCAGCTCCAGGACGCCCATGTCGACGTACGCCTGCTGGAGGCGGGGGCCCCACAGGCCGATGTCCTTGACGCAGGGGACGATCCGGCTGAAGAGCAGGGTGCGGAACAGGGCGAGATACTCGGAGCGTTCGCTGAGGGCCTGGGCGTCGGCGCGCGGGATGCCGAAGTTCTCCAGCACCTCGACCCCGCTCAGCCGGTCCCGCATCAGATAGCACCCCTCGATCACGAACTCCTCGCGCTCGCGCAGTTCGGCGTCGGTGAGCTGGCGGTAGTAGTCGCGCAGGGCCATCCGGCCGAAGGCCACATGGCGGGCCTCGTCCTGCATGACATAGGCGAGGATCTGTTTCGGGAGGGGCTGGTTGGTGGTGTCGCGGATCATGCCGAACGCGGCGAGGGCGAGGCCCTCGATGAGCACCTGCATCCCGAGGTAGGGCATGTCCCAGCGCCGGTCGCGCAGGGTGTCGCCGAGGAGGGCCTGGAGATGGGGGTTGACGGGGTAGAGGAGCCCGACCTTCTCGTGCAGGAAGCGGCCGTAGATCTCGGCGTGCCGGGCCTCGTCCATGGCCTGGGTCGCGGAGTAGAACTTGGCGTCGAGATCGGGCACGGACTCCACGATGCGCGACGCGCACACCATCGCCCCCTGCTCACCGTGGAGGAACTGGCTGAGCTGCCAGGAGGCGTAGTGCCGCCGCAGTTCGCCGCGCTCACGCTCGCTCATTTTCGTCCAGTACGGGGATCCGTACGCGGCGATGGCCTCGTCCGGGGTGCCGAGGGGATCGTAGGGGTCGACCTCGGCGGTCCAGTCGATCCGCCGGTTGCCGTCCCACTGTTTGTCCTTGCCCTTCTGGTAGAGGGCGAGGAGGCGTTCGCGGCCGGCGTCGTACTCCCAGGAGAAGCGGGCGGTGCCGGTGGCGGGGATCTGCCAGTGGGGGTCGTCGGGGGCGGTGGCATACAGGTCGAAGGTCGACATACTCCGCAGATTCACATGGCCGCCGAGGCGGCAACAAGAGCGCCCGGGAACAAGTGAGGCAGGTGACGCGGGTGGTGTGACAACCACCGCGGTCCGGGCTCTTGACGCCCTTGCTGACGCACAGTCTCATAAGAGGTGACCCCGGGTAACACATGTCTGCTGACGACGAGGCGGGACACCGAAGATGACACCCCCCACCGACCCCGATCCCCATGCCCCTGCCCGTGCGGACGCGGACGCCTCCGGCGCGGTCGACGGGCTGCGGGACGCGCTGGGCCTGCTCAAGGACCGCGAGCAGGTGGCGGAACGGCTGCTGGCCTCCGCCGCGAAGCACTCCTTCGACCCGGACACGGAACTCGACTGGGACGCCCCCTTAGAGGACGGGAAGTGGTTCTGGCCCCCGGAGCTGGTGTCCCTGTACGGGACGCCGATGTGGCACCGGATGAGCGAGGAGCAGCGCATCCTGCTCTCCCGGCACGAGGCGGCGGCGCTGGCGTCGCTGGGGATCTGGTTCGAGATCATCCTGATGCAACTGCTGGTGCGGCACATCTACGACAAGGCGGCGACGAGCGCGCATGTGCGGTACGCGCTGACCGAGATCGAGGACGAGTGCCGGCACTCGAAGATGTTCGCCCGGCTGATCGCCCGGGGTGACACCCCCTGGTACCCGGTGAGCCGCACCCACCAGAACCTGGGCCGCCTCTTCAAGACCGTCTCCACCACGCCCGGCTCCTTCACGGCGACCCTGCTGGGCGAGGAGGTCCTGGACTGGATGCAGCGGCTGACCTTCCCCGACGAGCGGGTCCAGCCCCTGGTGCGCGGGGTGACCCGGATCCATGTGGTGGAGGAGGCCCGGCATGTGCGGTACGCGCGGGAGGAGTTGCGGCGCCAGATGGTGACGGCTCCGCGCTGGTCGCAGGAGTTCACCCGGGTCACGTCCGGCGAGTTCGCCCGCGTCTTCTCAGTGGCGTTCGTGAATCCGGAGGTCTACCCGAACGTCGGCCTGGACCGGAGGGAGGCGGTCGCCCAGGTACGGGCCAGCGGCCACCGCCGCGAGGTGATGCAGACGGGGGCACGCCGCTTGACGGAGTTCCTGGACGAGATCGGGGTGCTGCGGGGGGTGGGGCGGAGGCTGTGGCGGGCTTCGGGGTTGGTGGGGTAGGTGGGGACGCCCACAAGGGGCGCGGGGCCGTGTCGATATGCGGCTCCGCCGCGTGGGCGCGACCAGCCACCACCCAGCCGCACCCACCCCGCGCCCCCACTACCCCCTACCTCCCCGCACCCACCCCCACCGGCACCCGCTCGGTCTCCACAACCTCCGCCGGACGGCGCTTGCTCGGCCACCACATGCCCCGGCCGAACACCACCGCCAGCGCCGGCACCAGCACCAGCGACAGCACCAGCGCCGACAGCAGGATGCCCAGCGCCGTCGAGAAGCCGACCTCCTGGTTGGCCGGGTTGGCGATCAGGCTCGCGAACGAACCCGCCAGCACCACGCCCGCCGTCGTGATCGCCGGTGCCGTGTGCCGGACGGCCTTCGCTACCGCCGCCCGGACCGTGACCCGGCGGCCCGCCGCCATCTCCTCACGGATGCGGTCACTGATCAGGATGTTGTAGTCCGTGCCGAGGGCGACCACGAAGAGGAAGAGGACGAGAGGGAGCGTGAAGGTGACGCCCGCGCGGTCCAGGCCGTGCTGGAAGACCAACGTCGCCGCCCCCAGCGTCGCCGCGAAGCCGAGGCCCACCGCCACCAGCAGCACCAGCGGCGCCACCACGGAACGCAGGAGCAGGAACAGGATCAGGGCGATCAGCGCCGCCGCGATCGGGAACACCAGGCGCAGATCCTTGTCCACGGCCTCGGAGATGTCCGCGTAGACCGCCGCCGTACCCGTGATGTGGGCCTCCGCGCCGTTCGGCTCGTGCTCGGCGACAGCCGCCCGCACCGGGCCGGACACCAGGTCCCGCGCCTCGGACGTGTCCGACGCGACCTTCAGTACGACGCCGATACGCGCCGCCGAGCCGTCCTCGTCGTAGGCGGCGGGCAGCACCTGGCCGACGCCCTCCGTCTTGCCCAGCGCGCCCGCGAGCGCGTCGACCGCGCCCTTCTCCAGGGGGCCGTCCCCCTTCACGTACACCGTGTGCGGGTCCGTCGCCCCGGCGGGCATCGCCCGGCCGATCTCCTCGGACACCCGTACCGCGTCCGTGCGGTCCTGCTCCGGCATGTCGTAGCTCATCCGGACGCCCGCCGCGCCCGCCGTCAGCGCGCCCAGCAGGGCCAGGCTCGCGAGGATGTAGCGGACGGGGTGCCGGGTGACCGAGTCGCCGAGCCGGGCCGCGACGCCGCCGCTCCGCTCCACCCGCCACGCCTTCGACGGCCAGAACATCCGCTGCCCGGTGACCGCCAGCAGCGCCGGCATCAGGGTCAGGCTGGCCAGCAGCATCACCAGCACCGAGACCGCGATGGACGGGCCCAGCACCCGGAACTGGCCGAAGCTCGCGACCCCGAGGGTGGCGAACGCCGCGACGATCGTCAGCCCGGCGGACGTGATCGCGCCGCCCACCTTCCCGGCGGTCACCGCCGCCGCCTCCCGCGCGCTCCGCTCCGGGTGGGCCCGCAGTTCCTCGCGGAAGCGGAACAGGAGGAAGAGGAAGTAGTCGATGCCTATGCCGAGGAGGATGACGCTGATCAGGGAGGGGACGGACGCGTCGAGGGGGATGTCGAAGAGGACCGCCGTCCCCGCCACCGCGCCCATCGCCACCCCGCCGATCAGCGTGCAGGCGATCAGCGGCAGCAGCGCGGCCAGCACACTGCGGAACACCAGGACGTTCAGCAGCACGATCAGGCCCATGGTCAGCCCGGCGATCAGCGCCTCGCGGTGCTCACCCGCCTCGACGGTGTCGGCCGTCGACGCGATCCCGCCGGTGAACCCGGCCCGCAGCCCGGCCTGCCCGAACTCGTCCACCGCGGTGTCCCGGACGTCCCGGTACACCTCCTGGAGCGCCGGGTCGTTCATGTTCCCGGTGAGGGAGACGGTCAGGAGCTGGAAGGTGCCGTCGGGCGCCGTCGCCCCCGGGCCGAAGTCCGGCCGCTGCGAGTGGTCCTCCATCAGCGGCATCTCCGGCTTCGGCGCCTCGATCCGCCGCTCCCGCAGCTCGGCGGTGATCGCGGCGATCCGCTCCCGGTCGGCGCCGGTCAGCTTCCCGCCGTCGGCCCGCGCCACCAGCACGGTCGCGGCGTTGGCGTCCGGCTTCTCGCCGAACTCGTCCTCGGCGATGCTCAGCGCGGCGGCGGAGTCGTACCCCTTGGGGAGGAAGTCCCCCGGCTGGGAGTCGGTGGCCTTGAACATCAACGACTGGCCGAGCAGCGACAGGGCGATGCCCAGCACCGCCCAGACGGCGATCGTCAGCCAGCGGCGGCGCGCGGCGAACGAGGTCAGACTGCGGATCATGGTGGTCAGGGCCTCTTCCGGAGACGGGGTCGGGGGATGTCTCCAGCTCATCAGCCCCAGGACCCCCCGGACGTCCTGCACGGGACCGAACCCGGACCCGGACCCCGGTCATGCCCGCCCGGTACCCAGGACCCGGGTACTGGGCGGTGATCCTGCGGGGTGAGGAGGGGCTGACGCCCGGCTCGTGGTCGTATGGGAGGGGGCAGCCCCATGCCCGTCACCGTAGTCACCGCCACCACCGCGCCCGCCCGGAGAAACCCCCATGAAGCACCACGTCCGCGCCTGGCGCTGGTACACCGCCGACGCCGGGCAGCGCGGCCTCGCCTCCCCCGCGCTCGGCTGGCTCCGCAACGACCTCCTGATCCTCTTCGTCATCGCCTTCGAACTCCTCGACTACATCGCCACCAGCATCGAGCGGAACGAGGTGACGGCGGCCGGTGTCGTCGTGGTCGCCCTCGCCCCGCTGCTCCTGCTCACCCGGCGTGACCATCCGGTCCGGACCCTGCTGGCGCTGCTCGCCGTGCAGACCGCGGCCGGGCTGTTCGTGCCGATGGTCCAGGGCCTCGGGTTCGCCGTCTTCCTCGCCCTCTACGGAGTCGTCCGTACGGCGCCCAGGGCCACGGTCGCCTGGTGCGTGGCCCTGGCGCTGGCCTCGGCCGCGGTGCGGGCGCTCGCCGGTGGTGCCCCGCTGCTGGAGGTCCTCGGCGACGCCTTCGGGCTGATGGTGGTCGTGCTGGCCGCGCTGTGGGTGAACCAGTGGCGCCGCCAGACCGCGCTGACCCGGCGGCTGCTCGCCGAGCGCGCGGTCACCGACGAGCGCCGCCGCATCGCCCGCGAACTCCACGATGTGGTGGCCCACCACATCACCACCATGTATCTGATGTCCGGCGGCGCCCGCACCGTGCTGGACCACGACCCGGACGCCTCCCGCGAGGCCCTGGTCACCCTGGAGTCCTCCGCCCGGGAGGCGCTCGGCGAGATGCGCACCCTACTGGGCGTGCTGCGCGGCGACGACGCCCCCGAAGCGCCCAACGAGCCCCAGCCCGGCATCACCGACCTGCGCCACCTGGTCGACAGCGTCACCGCCGCCGGTCTGCCCACCAAGCTCCGCACCACCGGCACCCCGCCCGCGGCCCCGCTGCCCGCCACCAGCGGCCTCACCGTCTACCGGATCGTCCAGGAGGCCCTGACCAACACCCGCAAGCACGCCGGGGACGCCACCGCCGAGGTCCACCTCGACTACGGCCCCGACCACCTCACCGTGACCATCACCGACGACGGCCACCCCCACCCCCACCCCCGCCGTGCATCGTCGCTGGTCGGGGGCGGGTATGGTCTGCTGGGAATGAGGGAACGCGTCGCGGTCCACGGGGGCTCACTGGAGGCCGGCCCCCGCGCGGAGGGCGGGTTCCTGGTGACGGCGACCCTGCCGCTGTCACCCCCGTACCCCCGAGCCGCCGAGAGAGACCCCGCCTCGTGACGCACCCGGTGACCGACCCCCTGACCGTACTGATCGCCGACGACCAGCCCCTCGTCCGCACCGGCCTCTCCCTCATCCTGCGGGCGGCCCCCGACATCGAGGTGGTCGGCGAGGCGGGCAACGGAGAGGAGGCCGTCGAGGCCGCCCACAAGCTGCGCCCCGCCGTCGTGCTGATGGACATCCGGATGCCGGTCCTGGACGGCGTCAGCGCCACCGAACGCCTGGTCGCCGAGCTGCCCGGCATCCATGTCCTCGCCCTGAGCACCTTCGACATGGACGAGTATGTGATCCGCGCCCTGCGCGCGGGCGCGTCCGGCTTCCTGCCCAAGGACGTCTCCCCCGAGGAACTGGCGGCAGCCCTGCGCACGGTCCGCTCCGGCGAGGCCGTGGTCGCCCCCCGCCTGCTGACCCGGCTGATCGCCACCTTCGTCAGCGCCCCCCAGCTCACCGCCGACCTGACCGGCCTCACCGCCCGCGAGACGGAGATCCTGCGCCTGATCGCCTCGGGCCTGGACAACACCGAGATCGCGACGACCCTGGCCATCGGCGTCCAGACCGTCAAGAACCATGTCACCAACGTCTTCGCCAAGCTCGGCGTCCGCGACCGCGCCCAGGCGGTGATCGTGGCGTACGAGTCGGGCTTGGTGAGGGCAGGCAACGGCACCTCGTAGCCGCCGGGGGCCCAAGGCACCCCAGGGGCCCGCGGAACTGCGCGACCAGCCACATCCACCCCCGCACCCACCCGACTACCCTCGACCCATGCCCCCCACCGCCCCCGCCTACAAACGACTGAGCGTAGAGGCCCGCAGAGCCCAACTCCTCACCGCCGCCCTCACCCTCTTCGCCCTCCGCGCCCCCGAGGACGTCTCCCTCGACGATGTCGCCGAGGCGGCCGGTGTCTCCCGCCCCCTGGTCCACCGCTACTTCCCCGGCGGCAAGCAGCAGCTCTACGAGGCCGCCCTCCGCTCCGCCGCCGACGAGCTGGAGCAGTGCTTCGACGAACCCCGGGTCGGCCCCCTCCTCGCCCGCCTCGCCCGCGCCCTGGACCGCTACCTCGCCTTCGTCGACGGCCACGACACCGGCTTCAGCGCCCTCCTCCAGGGCGGCAGCGTGGTGGAGACCTCCCGGACGACGGCCATCGTGGACGGCGTACGCCGGGCCGCCGCCCGGCACATCCTCGACCACCTCGCCGCCCCGGACCCGGGCCCCCGACTGCGGATGACCGTCCGGATGTGGATCACGGCCGTGGAGGCGGCCTCCCTGATCTGGCTGGACGAGGGGAAGCAGCCGCCGGTGACCGAGCTGCGGGACTGGCTGGTGGAACAGTTCGTGGCGATGCTCGGCGTCACCGCCGGACGCGACCCGCAGACGGCGGACCTGCTCGGCGCGCTCGCCGCCGGGGCGGATGATGACACCGGCGCCGAGAAAGGCGGAACACTGGTGCCGTGAAGAGCGAAGACACCCCATTCGAGGGCGGCCCCCTGGACGGCCGGGTGCTGCCGGTGCTGCTCGGGATCACCGGGCACCCGCCGAAGACGTACCGCGTCCCGGTCCCCGACCCCGCCGGGGGCGAGCCGACCGTCCTCGTGTACCTGCGTACCCCCCGCTCCCCCAGCGGCAAGGTCGGGATGCGCGACCGCTGGAAGTACGTGTACGCCCCCGAGGGGAGGCCGGCGTCCCGCCCGAAGTGGCCATGGACCAAGCCGGACCGACCGAACGGAACCGGCCCCGGCCCCGGGTGACCCGGTGCCCCCCTCCCACGCGTCCCCACCCCGGGTGACCCCGTTACGCCATCCCGCCCACCCCGCGCGCGCACCCCACCACCCCGCCGCATCCTCGCGATGCGGGGCGGAGACACCTCCCCGCACCGGAGGTGATGACATGTCAGGAAGGCTTCTGCGACTGGCCTGTACGGCGGTCTGCGCCCTCTCCACCCTCGCCGCGACCACCCCACCGGACGCCGGCACCGACGACGGTACCGACGGCACCCCCACCGTCGCCGCCCTCCTGACGGACCTTCAGCGCCTCTACCGGGAGGCCGAGAAGGCCACCGAGACCTACAACGCCACCGAGGAGCAGCTCACGAAGCAGCGCGCCGAGGCCGGCCGTCTGGACACCGCCCTCGCCCGCGCCCGCGCCTCCCTGCACGACAGCCGCACCGCGGCCGGCCGACTGGCCCGCCAGCAGTACCAGTCCACGACGGACCTCTCCCCCTACCTCCATCTACTGCTGGCCCGGGACCCCTGGCGGGCGGTGGACCAGGGGCATGTCATCGGCCAGGTGGCGCGGGAGCGGGCCGCGACGGTGAACCGGCTGACCGGCGGCGAGCGCAAGGCGGACGCCCTGGCCCGCCGCGCCCGCACCGCCCTGGACACACAGCGCGCCCTCGCGCACAAGCAGCAGAAGCAGCGCGACGAGGTCACCGGCAGGCTGGACGCGGTGGAGAAGCTCCTCGCGTCCCTCACCGCGGAACAGCTCACCGCCCTGACCGCCCTCGAAGCGGAGGACGCCCGGAAGTCCCAGGACACGTTCATGGCGTCGGGCGCCCTGAGCAGCACGGCGAAGAACCCGACCGCCCAGGGCGAACGGGCCCTGCGCTACGCGGTGGAGCAGGTGGGCAAGCCGTACGAGTGGGGGGCGGAGGGCCCGGACAGCTACGACTGCTCCGGGCTGACCTCCGAGGCGTGGGCGGACGCCGGGACCACGATCCCCCGGACCAGCCAGGAGCAGTGGGCCCGGTTGGACCGCGTCCCGCTGGACCACCTGCGCCCCGGCGACCTGGTGGTCTACTTCCCCGAGGCCACGCATGTGGCGCTCTACCTGGGCGACGGCAAGGTCGTCCAGGCCCCCCGCCCCGGCGCGACGATCAAGGTCTCCCCCATCGCCGCGAACCCCATCCTGGGCGCGGTCCGCCCGGACCCGGGGGCACCGCCGATGCCTACGTACACTCCACCGACCCTCCCCGACAACGCCGAGGATGGCTCGGACGAGGGCTACAACAACGTCTAGGGGCGCGGGGAACTGCGCGACCAGCCACGACGAACCCGCACTCACCCACTCAGCGAAGCCAGATACGCCTCAGTCTTCTCCGGCTCATAGAAGAAGTTCTCAAAGTCCGAGGGGTCATCAAAGCCATTCGCGAAGCGATCCCCCACCGCCGGAATCCCCCCCGCCGCCCCGATCAGGTTCAGCACATGCTCCGGCGGCGGCGCCAGCATCGCGTTGGTCCACTTGGTGACATGCCGCGCGGTCTCCCAGTACCGCTCGAACGTCGCCCGCATCCACGCCTCGTCGAACTCCTTCTCCCCGCGTTCCAGGATGGACGCGAGATAGGAGGCCGCGCACTTGGCGGCGGAGTTGGAGCCCTGCCCGGTGATCGGGTCGTTGGCGACGACGACATCGGCGACCCCGAGGACGAACCCGCCGCCGGGAAGCTGCCCGACGGGGTTGCGGACCGTCGGGGCGTAGCGCCCGGAGAGCGTGCCGCCCGCGTCCGTCAGCTCGGCCTTGGTGGCCCGCGCGTACTCCCACGGCGTGAACCGCTCCATCAGCTCCAGGGTGAGGGAGAGATGTTCGGCGGGGTCCTTGATGCCCTGGAAGGCGTCCAGGGGGCCGCCGGGTATGCCCTCCCAGAAGAGGATGTCGGCGCGGCCGGAGGTGGTGAAGGTCGGCATGACGAAGAGTTCGCCGACGCCGGGGACGAGGTTGCAGCGGACCGCTTCGGTGTCGGGGTGCTCGGGGCGGGGGCCCAGGCCGTGGACGTAGGTGACGGCCAGCGCGCGCTGCGGCTCGCGGTAGGGGGAGCGGGCGGCGTCCCGGCCGAACATCTGGACCAGTTCGCCCTTGCCGGCCGAGACCAGCACCAGGTCGTAGGCGCGGGAGAAGTAGTCGAGGTCGCCGACGGCCGCGCCGTGGATGACGAGCTGGCCGCCGCGCTGGGCGAAGGTCTCCATCCAGCCGGCCATCTTGACCCGCTGGTCGACGGACTGGGCGTGGCCGTCGAGCCTGCCGAGCCAGTCGATGATCCGCTGGGTGGGGCCGGGGTCGTGCGAGCCGGGGGCGGCGACGGAGACCCCGAGGCCCTCGATACGGGGGGCCTGGGACTCCCAGAAGTTGAGCTGGAGATCGCGCTCGTGCTGGAGCGCGGTGTGGAACATGCACTGTGTCGACATGACCCGGCCGGCGCGGATCTCGTCGGCGGTCCGGTTGGACATCAGTGTCACCTCGTACCCGTGCGACTGGAGGCCGAGGGCGAGCTGGAGTCCGGACTGGCCGGCTCCGACGACGAGTATCTTCCGCATAGGGGTGCTGGCTCCCTGGGTCGGGCCTGAGGGGTGGCAGGCCGGTCTACTCGGGTGTTTCGTCCAGCGCGTGGCCGACGAGAGCCAGAAGGGTCTCGATCACTGAGATCCGGCGCCGCGCATCCATGATCATTACAGGGATGTGGGACGGGATCGTCAACGCTTCCCGCACATCCTCCGGTGCGAACATCTCACTGGCGTCGAAGTGGTTGACCGCGACGACATACGGCAGTCCGCAGCTCTCGAAGTAGTCGAGGGCCGGGAAGCAGTCCTTCAGCCGCCGGGTGTCGGCCAGCACGACGGCACCGACCGCGCCGCGCACCAGGTCGTCCCACATGAACCAGAAGCGCTGCTGGCCCGGGGTGCCGAAGAGGTACAGCACCAGATCGTCGTCCAGCGTGATCCGGCCGTAGTCCATGGCGACGGTGGTGGTGAGCTTGCCGGGGGTGGCCGAGAGGTCGTCGGTCTCCTCGCTGGCCTCGGTCATCAGCGCCTCGGTCATCAGCGGAGGGATCTCCGAGACCGCGGTGACCAGGGTGGTCTTGCCGACCCCGAACCCCCCGGCCACCACGATCTTGGTGGCGATGGGGGCCCGGCTGTGGTCCGTCTGCCAGGACCGGAGGTTGTCGTCGTCGTCGACGAGCGGGATGACGCCCGAGGCGGCGGCGTCAGAGACGACGGAGTCCACTCAGCACCCTTTCCAGCAGCGCGCGCTCGGGGCGGCCCGTGCCATGGCCGGTCCCGGTCCCGTACACATGGATCTTTCCCTGGTCCGCGAGGTCGCTGAGGAGCACCCGGACCACGCCCAGGGGCATCTTCAGCAGTGCGGCGATCTCGGCCACCGTGCGCATCCTGCGGCACAGTTCGACGATGGCCCGCATCTCCGGCATGACCCGGGCCATCGAGCCGTTGGTCAGTTCCTTGCGCTCCTCGGGGGCCTCCAGGGCGGCCGTGGTCGCCACGAAGGTCTCGACCAGGAGGACATGGCCGAAGCGGGTCCGGCCGCCGGTGAGCGAGTAGGGCCGGACCCGGGCGGGTTTGCGGTCCCCGCCGCGCACCGGGAGTTTCTGGGGTCCGCCGTCGCTCATCGCTCACCCTCCGCCGGTCCGGCCGCCCGGGACACCCCGGCGGGCTCCTTCTCCGGCTCCGAGTCCGGCTCCAGGGACTTGCGCAGCTCGGTGCGGAGTTCCGGGGTCAGCACATGTCCGGCGCGGCCCACGAAGAGCGCCATGTGGTAGGCGACGACGCTCATGTCGCAGGCGGCGGAGCCATGGACGCCGAGCAGCGAGCCGTCACTGATCGACATCACGAAGAGGCTGCCCTCCTCCATCGCGATCATCGTGTGCTTGACCCCGCCGTAGTCCAGCACCTTGGCCGCCCCGAGGGTGAGGCTGCCGATACCGGAGACGATGGTGGCGAGGTCGGCGGAGGAGCCGCGCGGCCCGGTGGGCCGCTCCTCGCGCGTCTCGCGGGCCGCCGCGATTCTCCCGGGGTCGGAGGAGAGCAGCAGCAACCCGTCCGAGGAGACCACCGCGACGGAGAGGATGCCGGGCACCTCCTCGACGAGGTTGGTCAGCAGCCAGTGCAGATTGCGGGCCTCACTGCTCAGTCCGAACGTACTGGGCGCGGTCAACTGCTTGCCTCCTCGACAGTTCCCCCCGTGGATTCTTCGGCTTCCGCGTGTGCGGTGGGTACGGCGTGCGCGGCCCTGGTCCGGGCCGTCTCCTCGGCGATCTCCGCCCGGACGTCCCGCAGTCCGGCCTCGGCGCCCCGGCGGAAGCCGCCCAGCCTGCGGCGCAGTGCCTCGGCGTCCACGGAGGAGACGCGGGGGCGCGGCGCGGCCTGGGGCGCGCTGATGCGGGGGGTGCGCTTGGGCAGCCCCTTCTCGGTGACGGCCTCCTCCGGCTCGGCGTGAGGGCGCTCGTCGGGGGCGCGCTCATGGGTGTCGGGGCCTATGGCGTAGGGGTCCGGGGCGGCGACGGCCACTGGGGCGACAGCTACTGGGGCGACGGCTCCTGGGGCGACGGCTCCTGGGGCGACAGCTCCCTGGGCCGGTACCGATACCGGCTCGAAGGGCTCCGGTTCCGGCTCCGGTTCCGAGGGGTCGTCCAGGGGTTCCGGGGCCAGCAGCTCCATCGTGGTCTCGGCGGGGCTGGGCTGCCGGGCGACCTTGCGGACGGGCAGGGGCTCGGGTGCGGGCTCCGCATGGCGCTCGGGTGCGGGCTCGGGGTCGGAGCCGGGCTCGGGGTCGGCGGGAACACCCGGTTCCGGTACCGATCCCTGTACCGGCTCCGGTTCCGGTTCCGGTGCCCGCACCTCCTCCGGGTGGGCCGCCGCCACCGCCTTCTCGGCGAGGGCGACCAGCGGGTCCTGGGCGCCGGAGCGGCCGTGCAGCCTGTTGGAGTTGGCCTCGGCGTCGGCGCCGGGCAGGGTGAAGGTGCCGGTGGCGTCGACGGCGGGCGCGGGGGCCGGTACGGCGGCCGGGCCACCGGTCACCAGCAGCGACTTGGGCAGGACGACGACCGCGGCGATCCCGCCCTGCTTCTGGTCGCGCAACTGCACCCGCACCTGGTGGCGCTGGGCGAGCCGGGCCACCACGTACAGCCCGAGCCCGAGGCCGTCGTCGCCCTCGCGCTCATAGGGCGACTCGGGGTCGAACGCGCCGAGCCGGGCGTTGAGCCGGGTCATCCGCTCCTCGGTCATGCCGATGCCCTCGTCCTGCACGGAGAGCATCACCTCGCCGTTCTCCAGCAGCCAGCCGGAGACCTCGACGGGGATCTCGGGCGGGGAGACCGTGGTGGCGTTCTCCATGAGTTCGGCCAGCAGATGGGAGAGGTCGTCGGCGGCGAACCCGGCGAGCTGGGCGTGCGGCGGCAGCGCGGCGATGCGGATGCGCTCGTAGCGCTCGATCTCGCTGACGGCGGCGCGGACGACATCGACCAGCGGGACCGGTCCCGCGGTGTGCTGGACGTGCTCGGTACCGGCGAGGACGAGGAGGTTCTCGCTGTGCCGGCGCATGACGGTGGCGAAGTGGTCGAGCTTGAAGAGGGTGGCGAGCCGGTCGGGGTCGTCCTCGCGCTCCTCCAGTGCCTCGATGACGGCGAGCTGACGCTCCACCAGGCCGAGGGTGCGCAGGGAGAGGTTGACGAAGGTGCCGCCGATGCTGCCGCGCAGCCGCTCCAGCGCGGCCAAGGACTCGTCGAGTTCGCCGCGGAGCTGTTCGCGGGCGTCGGCCATCCGCTGGCGCTGGGCGACCAGGTGCTTGCGGTCGGACTCCAGGGTGGCGATCCGCTCGTGCAGGGCGACGGCCTGGGCGTGCAGGGCGTTGACGGACCGGACGACCCGGGCGAACTCGTCGTTGCGGCCGGTGAACTTCACGGCCTCGGCGGCCCGCGGGTCCTCGGCCTCGGCGAGCCGGGCGGAACCGAGGCGCAGCACGGCGAGCGGGCGGGTGAGGGTGCGGGCCATGGCGGTGGCGATACCGACGGCGAGCAGCATCAGCGCGCCGAGCAGGGCGACGCGGATCTCCAGCGCGGTGACATCGTCGTCGCGGAGGGTCTCCAGCGCGGTGGTGCGGCGTTCGTAGAGGGCGGATTCGACGCCGCGCATCAGCTCGATCCGGGCGGAGAGGGCGGCGTCCAGTTCCTGGGGGTCGGTGCCGAGTTCGGCGTCGCCGAAGGAGGAACTGCCGGTGAGGTCGGCGAGGTACTGGTCGGCGTCGTTGACCTCGGTGCCGGTGAGGGTGGAGTCGTAGGAGGACTTGGCGCTGTCCGGGGCGGTCTCGCGAAAGCCGGCGAGGGCGGCGTCGGAGCGCAGCCGGGCCTGCTGGGCGGCGGCGGTGAGCGCGTCGCGGACCTTGGTGTCGGCCTCGGAGGAGACGGTGGTCTCGGTGGCCAGCCCGGTGATCGGGTCGTAGGTGGTCTCGGTGGTGGTCGGCACGCTGAGCGCGGCCAGCAGCAGGCCCCGGGTGGCGGCGGCCTGCTGGACGGCGGTGTCCAGGTCGGCGAGGGCGTGGGCGCCGGAACCGGCCCGGGGGGGCTGTTGTTCGGCGAGGTCCTCGGCGAGGCGGTGGAGTTCGGCGATGGCGTGGGAGTACGCCTGGTGGGCTTCGAGGGCGCCGCTCTTGCCGGTGAGGGCGGAGCGGCGGACGGTGGCGACGGCGTCGAGGTCGGCGCGCAGACCGGCCGGGATGTCGGGGTCGGCGCGCAGTTCGGAGACCTGGCGGTCGACCCGGACGCTGTGCTGCTCGTTCGGGGCCTTGGACTCGGGGCGCCCGGCCGCGACGAAGGAGGTGACCTCGTCGCGTTCGTCGGCGAGCGAGTGGGCGAGGGTGAGGGCGCTCTGCGCCTGCCCGGCCAGGACCACCAGGTCCTGGGTGTCACTGAGCTGACCGGAGGCGGCGAGCACCGCGGGGGTGCCCGCGGCGGCGATGGCCGCGGCGACCACGGTCACCGCGATGATCAGCCGGTTGCGGACATGGGTGGGGCGCCCGCGTCCCACGGGCGGGGCGGCGGGGGGAAGGGCGGAGGGGACTATCGAGGGGGCGGCGGAGGGGCCCCCGGGCGGGGTGGCCGCCGGGGCGGTGGCCGGACCAGAGGGGCCGGAGAGGCCGGAGGGGCCCGTCGGTGCCCCGGCGGTGGTGCCGGGCGTGTGGTGCGGGCCTCCCGTGGGGGCCGTCCGCTTGCCTGCGCGCCGAAGCCGCTTCTTCTGCACCGGTGCTCGCATTCCTGACTCGCTGTACCCAAGGGGCCGGGTGACGTTCCGTCAATCGTCCGTCATTTCGGTGCAACTGGTGCGACCTCACCCGGTTTCGGTGACCGACCCTCCCAGTGCCGCTGGGTGGTGGTCGCGCATCATCGGACCCGCCACCCGAAGGAGTGAACATCGGAGGGGAGTTGGCGGGCAAGTTCCTCCGGCGTGTGCGGACGGGTGGCTCACGCGCGCCAGTTGGACGTCGGGGACGCACTTTGACAGGATTCGCCGTCACCGGTTTCCAGACCATTGCATTACCCACCAAAACCGGCGCCCGACCTGCGGGGCCGTGCCGCGCGGGCAGAGGTTGTCGCCCCTTCGCGCAGCTTGTGAAGGGGTGGTGCAGACTGACGGAATGCGTACGGAACTGGTATCGGAGCCCGGCGACCGGGCTCGGCCCAACGAGGACTTCGCGAGCGTCGGACTACCCGCGTGCGGACAGGGCGGTTCACTCGTGGTGCTCGACGGGGTGACGCCGCCGCCGGACGGGACGGGCTGCGCGCATTCCGTCCCGTGGTACACCGCGCGCCTGGGCGGGGCCCTGACCGAACTGACCGTTTCACTACCGGATGTCCCCCTCACGGAAGCCCTGTCGCTCGCCATCGCGCGTACCGCTTCCGCACACAGGGAAACCTGTGACCTTTCTCACCCCCGCACTCCGCAGGCAACCGTGGTCACCGCCCGCTGGACCGATTCGAAGATCGAATACCTGGTTCTCTCCGACTCGGCCCTGCTGGTGGAGTCCCCGGACGGCGGCGTCACCCCGGTGCTCGACGACCGGCTCGACCGGGTCCCCCGGGCCACCCTGACCTCGGCCGCGCTCACCGACGCCACCCTGCGCAACCAGGAGGGCGGCTTCTTCACCGCCGCCGCCGACCCCTCGGTGGCCGCACGGGCGGTGACCGGGACCCTGCCGCGCGCCGAGGTCCGCGCGCTGGCCGCGCTCACCGACGGGGCGACCCGCTGGACCGAGACCTTCCACGAGGGCGACTGGACCGATCTGTTCCTGAACGTCCGCAAGAACGGGCCGCGGTCCCTGATCGACCAGGTACGCGCGCTGGAGCGGGCGGACGCCGAGGAGCGGGTGCGGCTGCGGCGGAGCAAGACGCACGACGACGCGACGGTGGTCTTCGTGGAGCTGTGAGGAGAGAGAAGAGAAGGGACGAGAGAGAGGAGAGAAGGGAGAAAAGGGAGGAGGAGCGGCCCTACTTCTCCATCCCCTGGTTCAGTCGCTGGAGCAGCCGGGCCAGTTCCGCCACCTCGCGGCGGTCCCAGTGGGCGAGCTTGCTGACGTACCGGGCGCGGCGGGCCTCGCGGACCCGGCCGACCCGGGTACGGCCCTCCTGGGTGAGATGGACCAGCCAGGCCCGGCCGTCCGCCGGATCGGGCTCGCGGGCCACCAGGCCCAGTTCCTCCAGGGCGCGCAACTGACGGGACATGGTGGCCTTGCCGACCCCGATGTACGCGGCGAGGTCGGTGGCCCGCTGCCGCCCGTACTCGTCGAGCCGCACCAGCAGTCCATAGGCCGAGGACTCCAGGTCGGGGTGGACCTCCCGGGCCATCTCGCCCTGGTTGGCCCGCGTCCGGCGCATGAAGACGGTCAGCTCCCGCTCCAGGGCGAGGAACTCGCGGTCCGCAGCACCGGGCGCGCCCTCGCGCGCGCCATCGGGCGCCGGGCCCGCCTGGCCCCGCTGTCCGCCCGCGTTCTGGTCCTCGTGCACGTCGTCAGTACCCCTGCCCGGTTTCCGGTTCATGAGAAGTTCCGCCAGGAGCCGTCACCTCCGCGGCTCCGTCAGTATTTCGCAGGCATAGACCAACGGCAGCGACCGGCTCCCCTTGACCTTCCGGCGTTCTACGTGCGTAGCGTTCTACCGCCCCGCCGGGGCCCTGCCCACGGCATGGGACGTACCCGGCGTGTCGGGGTATCGGGATGCCGGGACCCTCGGGTGGCTCCGCCCCGGACCGCAACGGGCCGGAACGGACCAGAACGGACCAGAACGGGCCGGACCGGAACGGAACGGGGACCCGGAACAGGGGCCCGGAACAGGGGCCCGGAACAGGGGTCCGGAACGGGCGAGGGCCCGGGGCCTCCCTCACGGGACCCCGGGCCCTGCCCTGCACCGGTCGCGTCCGTCACGCCGCGACCGGAACCTCCGGCGTCGCCGCCCCGTGGGTGGCGGGCGCGAGCGCCAGTTCCAGGACCTGGCGGACATCGGTCACGGCGTGGACGTCCAGCTTGTCCAGCACCTCGGCCGGGACATCGTCCAGGTCGGCTTCGTTGCGCTTGGGGATGACGACGGTCGTCACCCCGGCGCGGTGCGCGGCGAGCAGCTTCTGCTTCACGCCGCCGATCGGCAGCACCCGCCCGGTCAGCGACACCTCACCGGTCATCGCCACATCCGTCCGGACCAGCCGGCCGGAGAGCAGCGAGGCCAGGGCGGTCGTCATGGTGACGCCCGCGCTCGGGCCGTCCTTGGGGACCGCGCCCGCCGGGAAGTGGATGTGCACACCCCGGGACTTGAGGTCGCCCACCGGCAGTTCCAGCTCCGCGCCGTGCGAGCGGAGGAAGGACAGGGCGATCTGCGCGCTCTCCTTCATCACATCGCCGAGCTGACCGGTCAGGGTCAGGCCCGCCGCGCCCGTCTCCGGGTCGGCCAGCGACGCCTCCACGAAGAGGACGTCCCCGCCCGCGCCGGTGACCGCGAGACCGGTGGCCACACCGGGCACCGCCGTACGGCGCTCGGCCGGGTCCTGGGCGGACTCGGGTACGTGGTGCGGCCGTCCGATCAGACCGCGCAGTTCCGCGTCCGTCACGGTGAAGGGCAGCTTCCGCTCCCCCAGTTCGTGCTGGGCCGCGATCTTGCGCAGCAGCCGGGCGACCGACCGCTCCAGCGTGCGCACCCCGGCCTCGCGGGTGTACTCGCCGGCCAGCTTGCGCAGGGCGCTCTCGTCGATGATCACCTCGTCCTTGTCCAGGCCCGCCCGCTCCAGTTGGCGCGGCAGCAGGTGGTCGCGGGCGATGACGACCTTCTCGTCCTCGGTGTAGCCGTCGAGGCGGACCAGCTCCATCCGGTCGAGCAGGGCCTCCGGGATGGCTTCGAGGACATTGGCGGTGGCGAGGAAGACGACGTCGGACAGGTCCAGCTCGACCTCCAGGTAGTGGTCCCGGAAGGTGTGGTTCTGGGCCGGGTCCAGGACCTCCAGCAGGGCGGCGGCCGGGTCGCCCCGGAAGTCGGACCCCACCTTGTCGATCTCGTCCAGCAGCACCACCGGGTTCATCGACCCGGCCTCCTTGACCGCCCGGACGATCCGGCCCGGCAGCGCGCCGACGTAGGTGCGCCGGTGGCCGCGGATCTCGGCCTCGTCCCGGACCCCGCCGAGGGCGACCCGGACGAACTTGCGGCCCATGGCGTGGGCCACCGACTCACCGAGCGAGGTCTTGCCGACGCCGGGCGGGCCGACGAGCGCCAGCACGGCACCGCCGCGCCGCCCGCCGACGACCCCGAGGCCCCGCTCGCCACGCCGCTTGCGCACGGCCAGGTACTCGGTGATCCGCTCCTTCACGTCCTCCAGGCCCGCGTGCTCGGCGTCCAGGACGTCCTTGGCGCCCTGGATGTCGTAGGCGTCCTCGGTCCGTTCGTTCCACGGCAGTTCGAGGACGGTGTCCAGCCAGGTGCGGATCCAGGAGCCCTCGGGGGACTGGTCGCTGGACCGCTCCAGCTTGTCGACCTCCTTGAGAGCGGCCTCCCGGACGTTCTCCGGCAGGTCGGCGGCCTCGACGCGGGAGCGGTAGTCGTCGGACTCCTCGCCCTCCTTGCCCTTGTCTCCGTTCAGCTCGCGCAGTTCCTTGCGGACCGCTTCGAGCTGGCGGCGCAGCAGGAACTCCCGCTGCTGCTTGTCGACGCCCTCCTGGACGTCCTTGGCGATGGTCTCGGCGACATCCTGCTCGGCGAGGTGGTCGCGCAGTTGCTGGGTGGCCAGCTTCAGCCGGGCGACCGGGTCGCCGGTCTCCAGCAGTTCGATCTTCTGTTCGGTGGTCAGGTACGGCGAGTATCCGGAGTTGTCGGCCAGCGCGGACACGCCCTCGATGGCCTGCACCCGGTCCACCACCTGCCAGGCGCCGCGCTTGCGGAGCCAGGTCGTGGCGAGTGCCTTGTACTCCTTCACCAGGTCGGCGACGCTGCCCGGCAGCGGGTCGGGCACGCTCTCGTCGATCCGGGTGCCCTCGACCCACAGCGCCGCTCCGGGCCCGGTCGTCCCGGCCCCGATCCGTACGCGGCCCCGCCCCCGGATCAGCGCGCCCGGGTCGCCGTCGGCCAGCCGGCCGACCTGCTCGACCGTGCCGAGCACGCCCGTCGTGGCGTAGACCCCGTCGATCCTCGGGACGAGCAGCACCCTGGGCTTGCCCGGCTCCGACCGCGCGGCGACCTGCGCGGCCTCCACCGCGGCACGTACATCGGTGTCATTGAGGTCCAGCGGGACCACCATCCCGGGCAGCACGACCTCGTCGTCGAGCGGCAGCACGGGCAGGGTGAGCGGTGTGAACGCCCCGTAGTCAGCGGACTCAGCAGCCATGATCTCCCCTTCGGCAGTCAAGTTGAGCTATGCCGACTCAATGCTCATGAGCCTTGTATTGTTCCCCACCGGATGTTCGCTCTGAGCGATCGCCCGGAACGCCCTCCGTGACGTGCCAGAACACCGACGGCCACGGGGGGGGATTCCGGCCACCGGGAATCCCCGCTAGAGTAATGATCACTTCTCAAGAGTGACCATTACAAGAGTGACCATTGCAGGGGACCACTACAGGGGGCAGGGAATGAACGAGACCGTACGGGCCTGGGTGACCGGATGGGTCGTGTCGCGCGGGGCGGCGGAGCCCCTGGCCGAGCCCTGGGGCTGGACCGTCGACGTGGGCCTGCCGGAGCAGGCCACCCGGCATGTCCTCGGCACGATCGGCGACGCCGTGGACGAGGAGACGGTCCGCAAGGTCGCCGGGCCGGTGCTGGGCGAGGGCGTCTGGCTGAAGATCTTCGCCGACCCCGCGCGGGTCGCCCCCTGGCTGGGCGACGACTGGTGGATCGACCCCGATCCCAGTTGTCTGATGTCCGTACGGCTGACCGGCCGCCCGGACACCGGACGCCCGCTGCCCGACGGCTACCGGACACGCGTCTGGACGCGGGACGGGGTGACCCGGATGATGATCGCCGCCGCCGACGGCTCCTTCGCCGCCCGGGGCCAGATCGCCACCGTCGGCACCATCGCCGTGGTCGACCGGATAGCGACCGCCCCCGCCCACCGCCGCCTGGGCCTGGGCACCGCCGTGATGCACACCCTGCACCGCACCGCCGCCGAGCGCGGCGCCCACACCGCCGTCCTCGGCGGCACCTCCGAGGGCCGGGCCCTGTACGAGTCGCTGGGCTGGCGCGTGGTGGCCCCGCTGACCAGCGCGAGGTACACCGGGAGCGGGGGCGATGTCAGTGCCGCCCTCTAATCTCCGCGCATGGGAATGACCGGAGAGTACGTACGGCTGAGCGCCGCCGATCTCGATCGGGCGCTCGGTGACGCCGACTGGGCACAGCAGCGGGTCGGCGAACTGGCCGAGGCGGAGGGCGAGGCGGAGTCCCCGCTGCCCGAACCTCGCCTGCACAGCACCGACAAGACCTGGCAGGCGCTGGACTTCCTGCTGCGCCGCAGGGCGTTCCCGGTGGACATCGTGTTCGGCGAGGAGGACATCCCCGGGGCCTCCGACTGGGGGCACGGCCCGCCCCGCTACCTCACCCCGGACCGGGTCGGCGCCGCCGCGCGGGCGCTCGCGGACCTGACCGTCGAAGCGCTGGCGGAGGGCGTCGCGGGATCCGACCTCGCGGCGGCCGAGATCTACCCCCAGGGCATCTGGGACCGGGACGGCGGGGAGTTGGAGTGGGTGCTCTCCGAGTACCAGGACCTGACCCGCTTCTTCCGCATCGCCGCCCGCTACCGGCAGGGGGTGGTGATGTGGATCGGGTGAGGGGACGGGGGTGAGGGAAGGGGAGGTGAGGGCCGGGACACCGACCGGACCGCGACGCCCCGGGTCGGCGCCCACCCGGAGCACCCCACTGCCCACCCGGAGAGCCCCGCCATCCGCCCGAAGCCTCGCCGCCCATCCGCAGAACCCCGTCACCCACCCGAAGACCCCCGTGACCGCCCGGAGGGCCCCGTTCGTTCACGCTCCGTCAATGTCATGTGCGAAATTCCGTCAGCAAGGCGTCAGGAAGCTGACAGGATGGGCGGATGCCTCTCTCCTCACCGCCCCCGTCGTCCCCTCCCGGCACCGATGACGTCCCGGTCGTGCTGGACCGGCGGGACGGGCCCCACGGCGAGGTCGTGCTGCGCCGGCACGGGGAGTTGCTCCAGATCATCGCCAACGGCTGCTTCCTGATGGACACCTCGGACGGCCGTTCCGAACGGCTGCTGGTGGACGCGGCGCTGGGCGCTCTCGGCGACCGCCCCCGGCCCGCCGTGCTGATCGGCGGACTGGGCGTCGGGTTCTCGCTCGCACACGCCGCCGCCGATCCCCGATGGGGCCGGATCACGGTGGTGGAGCGCGAACCGGCCGTCATCGACTGGCATCTGACGGGTCCCCTTTCCGAGTTCTCCCGCGAGGCCCTCGCCGACCCGCGCACCGAGGTGGTGCGGGCCGATCTGATCGACTACGTCAATGAGACGTGCGCCACTTATGACGCGCTCTGCCTCGACATCGACAACGGGCCCGGCTGGACCGTGACCGAGGGCAATGACAGCCTCTATTCGGAGGCCGGAATCGCAAGCTGCGCAAGGGTGTTGAACCCCTCGGGGGTACTCGCCGTATGGTCCGCGAAACCCTCTCCGGAATTTGAAGGAACCTTGAGGAATGCCGGATTCCAACGTGTGCGTACCGAAGAGGTCCCGGTTGCCCGGGGAGTTCCGGACGTCGTGCACATCGGCGTCCTGCCTGGATAGCAAAGCCGCGGTGACTGCCCGTACGCTGCCTACCTGACGCGGATCATTCAAGCGTCGATCGCAGTCGAGGGATCACCCCACGGATTCCGAAAAGCACACTTCAGGGGCGGGCGATGGAGCAGACACACACCTCCCAGAGCAGCGCGGCGGCGACGGCCACCCCGGGCGCGCAGCGGCGAGTCCTGGTGGTCGAGGACGATCCGACCATCGTGGACGCCATCGCGGCCCGGCTGCGCGCCGAGGGATTCCTCGTGCAGACCGCAGGAGACGGTCCGGCGGCCGTCGACACGGCCGAGGCATGGCAGCCCGATCTGCTGATCCTGGACATCATGCTGCCCGGCTTCGACGGTCTGGAGGTCTGCCGCCGGGTGCAGGCCCAGCGCCCGGTGCCGGTGCTGATGCTCACGGCGCGTGACGACGAGACGGACATGCTGGTCGGCCTCGGCGTGGGCGCCGACGACTACATGACCAAGCCGTTCTCGATGCGGGAACTGGCGGCGCGGGTGCATGTCCTGCTGCGCCGGGTGGAGCGGGCGGCCCTCGCGGCGTCCACGCCGCGGAGCGGCATCCTGCGCCTGGGCGAACTGGAGATCGACCACGCCCAGCGCCGGGTGCGGGTGCGCAGCGAGGACGTGCATCTGACGCCCACCGAGTTCGATCTGCTGGTCTGTCTGGCGAACACCCCGCGCGCGGTGCTCTCCCGGGAGCAGTTGCTCGCCGAGGTGTGGGACTGGGCGGACGCCTCCGGCACCCGGACCGTCGACAGCCACATCAAGGCGCTGCGCCGCAAGATCGGCGCGGAGCGGATCCGCACGGTGCACGGCGTCGGATACGCGCTGGAGACCCCGACGCCATGAGCGGGGGGCGGCCGGCCGCGAGAAGGAGCCCCGGGGAGCGAAGGCCCGGCGAGGAGCCCTGGGGCGGGGTACGGCCGTTCTCGATCAAGACCAAGCTGGGCGCGCTGGTGGTCACCTCGGTACTGATCACCACCGGTCTGTCGATGATCGCCGTGCGGACCCAGACCGAGCTGCGGTTCATCACCGTCTTCTCGATGATCGCCACGCTGCTGATCACCCAGTTCGTGGCGCACTCGCTGACCGCGCCGCTGGACGACATGAACACCGTGGCGCGGGCGATCTCGCACGGCGACTACACCCGCCGGGTGCGCGAGAACCGCCGGGACGAGCTGGGCGATCTGGCCGTCACCATCAATCTGATGGCGGACGAGCTGGAGGCGCAGGACCATCAGCGCAAGGAGCTGGTGGCCAACGTCTCGCACGAGCTGCGCACCCCGATCGCGGGGCTGCGGGCGGTGCTGGAGAACATCGTGGACGGGGTCACCGAGCCCGACCAGGAGACCATGCGCACCGCCCTGAAGCAGACCGAGCGGCTGGGGCGGCTGGTGGAGACGCTGCTGGACCTGTCCCGGCTGGACAACGGGGTGGTCCCGCTGAAGCAGCGGCGGTTCGAGGTGTGGCCGTATCTGTCGGGGGTGCTGAAGGAGGCCAACATGGTCGCCTCGGCCCGCGCGGGCATGGCCTCCGGCTCCGGCAGCCACACCCGTACGGATGTCCATCTGCATCTGGACGTGACCCCGCCGGAGCTGACCGCGCACGCCGATCCGGAGCGGATCCACCAGGTGGTGGCCAATCTGATCGACAACGCGGTCAAGCACAGCCCGCCGCACGGCCGGGTCACCCTGCGGGCCCGGCGCGGCGTCCGCCCGGAGTCGCTGGAGCTGGAGGTGCTGGACGAGGGTCCCGGCATTCCGCGCTCGGAGTGGCACAAGGTGTTCGAGCGGTTCAACCGGGGTGCGGTGAACCGGCCGCACGGTCCGGGCAGCGACGGCGGGACGGGGCTCGGGCTGGCCATCGCGCGCTGGGCGGTCGATCTGCACGGCGGCCGGATCGGCGTGGCCGAATCGGAGCGGGGCTGCCGGATCCTTGTCACCCTTCCGGGAGACCCGGCGCTACCGAGTTGACGTAAAGTTTGCCGAGAGACGTCCGGCCGACAGCCCGGCGGGCGTCACTCGACACGTGTGATCAGGCACGTGCGGACCGCAGGTCACGGGCGCGACACGCGCCGGACCTGGGCCGACGCATTTCTCCAACAGCGGAACCACGCTTGTTTCCCGCCATTTACAGCCGTGAAACTCGCCCCGCGATGTGACTTACGCGACGATGAACCGGCCCGACCTGACCTTCGCGGTCGCGGGGGCGTAGCCTTTATTCCCGCTGTCCCATCACCTTGTGAAGCGGAAGAGGGCGGTTGCCGCCGTGTCGCCACAGTCCCCCAGTAACGCATCGAGTGTCTCGACCGACGCCGGTCAAGCGGGCAAGAACCCCGCCGCCGCGTTCGGGCCGAACGAGTGGCTCGTCGACGAGATCTATCAGCAGTACCTCCAGGACCCGAATTCGGTAGACCGCGCCTGGTGGGACTTCTTCGCCGATTACAAGCCGGGCGCTCCCGCGGCCGGGACAGCGGAGACCACCACCACCGCCCCGGCGGCCCCCGCGCAGGCTCAGGCCCCGGCACCGGCTGCGCAGGCGACCCCTGCCGCCCCGGCACCGGCCGCCCCGCAGCCCGCCGCGACCGCGACCGCCCCCGCGCAGGCCCCGGCGCCCGCCCGGCCCGCGGCCCCGGCCGCGCCCGCCGCGCAGCCGCCCGCCGCCGCCCCGGCCCCCGCCAAGGCCGCCCCGGCGGCTCCGGCGGCCAAGGCGGCTCCGGCCGCTCCCGCCGCCGCCGCGCCCGCCGGTCCCGAGCTGGTGACGCTGCGCGGCCCGGCCGCCGCCGTGGCGAAGAACATGGACGCCTCGCTGGAGATGCCGACCGCCACCTCGGTGCGCGCGGTCCCGGTGAAGCTGCTGTTCGACAACCGCATCGTGATCAACAACCACCTCAAGCGCGCCCGGGGCGGGAAGATCTCCTTCACCCACCTCATCGGGTTCGCGATGGTGCAGGCCATCAAGGCCATGCCGGCCATGAACTGGTCGTTCCAGACCAAGGACGGCAAGCCCACCCTGGTCAAGCCGGAGCACATCAACCTCGGCCTCGCCATCGACCTGGTCAAGCCCAACGGCGACCGCCAGCTCGTGGTCGCGGCGATCAAGAAGGCCGAGACGCTCAACTTCTTCGAGTTCTGGCAGGCGTACGAGGACATCGTCCGCCGCGCCCGGGACAACAAGCTGACGATGGACGACTTCACCGGGGTCACGGTCTCCCTGACCAACCCCGGCGGCCTCGGCACGGTCCACTCGGTGCCCCGCCTGATGCCCGGCCAGTCGGTGATCATGGGCGTCGGCGCCATGGACTACCCGGCGGAGTTCCAGGGCACCTCCCAGGACACCCTGAACAAGCTCGGCATCTCCAAGGTCATGACGCTCACGTCGACCTACGACCACCGGGTGATCCAGGGCGCTGCGTCCGGCGAGTTCCTGCGCCAGGTCGCCAACCTGCTGCTCGGCGAGAACGACTTCTACGACGCCATCTTCGAGTCGCTGCGCATCCCCTACGAGCCGGTCCGCTGGCTCAAGGACATCGACGCCAGCCACGACGACGACGTCACCAAGGCCGCCCGGGTCTTCGAGCTGATCCACTCCTACCGGGTGCGCGGCCATGTCATGGCCGACACCGACCCCCTGGAGTACCGCCAGCGCAAGCACCCCGACCTCGATGTCAACGAGCACGGGCTGACGCTGTGGGACCTGGAGCGGGAGTTCGCCGTCGGCGGCTTCGCGGGCAAGGCCCTGATGAAGCTCCGGGACATCCTCGGCGTGCTCCGCGACTCGTACTGCCGCACCACCGGCATCGAGTTCATGCACATCCAGGACCCCAAGCAGCGCAAGTGGATCCAGGACCGGGTGGAGCGCGGCCACACCAAGCCGGAGCGCGAGGAGCAGCTCCGCATCCTGCGCCGGCTGAACGCGGCGGAGGCGTTCGAGACCTTCCTCCAGACCAAGTACGTCGGGCAGAAGCGGTTCTCCCTGGAGGGCGGCGAGTCCGTCATCCCGCTGCTCGACGCGGTCCTCGACTCGGCCGCCGAGTCGCGCCTGGACGAGGTCGTCATCGGCATGGCCCACCGCGGCCGGCTGAACGTGCTGGCCAACATCGTCGGCAAGTCGTACGCGCAGATCTTCCGGGAGTTCGAGGGCAACCTCGACCCGAAGTCGATGCACGGCTCGGGCGATGTGAAGTACCACCTGGGCGCCGAGGGCACCTTCACCGGGCTGGACGGCGAGCAGATCAAGGTCTCGCTGGTCGCCAACCCCTCGCACCTGGAGGCGGTCGACCCGGTCCTGGAGGGCGTCGCCCGCGCCAAGCAGGACATCATCAACAAGGGCGGCACGGACTTCACGGTGCTGCCGGTGGCAATCCACGGCGACGCGGCCTTCGCGGGCCAGGGCGTGGTGGCCGAGACCCTCAACATGTCGCAGCTCCGCGGCTACCGCACCGGCGGCACGGTCCACATCGTCATCAACAACCAGGTCGGCTTCACCGCCGCCCCCGAGTCCTCGCGCTCCTCGATGTACGCGACGGACGTGGCCCGGATGATCGAGGCCCCGATCTTCCATGTGAACGGCGACGACCCGGAGGCCGTGGTGCGTGTCGCGCGCCTCGCCTTCGAGTTCCGTCAGGCGTTCAACAAGGACGTGGTGATCGACCTCATCTGCTACCGCCGCCGCGGGCACAACGAGTCGGACAACCCGGCCTTCACCCAGCCGCTGATGTACGACCTGATCGACAAGAAGCGCTCGGTGCGCAAGCTCTACACCGAGTCCCTGATCGGCCGCGGTGACATCACCCTGGAAGAGGCCGAGCAGGCCCTCCAGGACTACCAGGGCCAGTTGGAGAAGGTCTTCACCGAGGTCCGCGAGGCCACCTCGCAGCCCGCCGCGGTCGAGACGCCCGACCCGCAGGCCGAGTTCCCGGTCCAGGTGAACACCGCGATCACCTCCGAGGTGGTCAAGCGGATCGCCGAGTCCCAGGTCAACATCCCCGAGCACATCACCGTCCACCCGCGGCTGCTGCCGCAGCTCCAGCGCCGGGCGGCGATGGTCGAGGACGGCACCATCGACTGGGGCATGGGCGAGACCCTCGCCATCGGCTCGCTGCTCCTGGAGAACGTGCCGGTGCGGCTGTCCGGGCAGGACTCCCAGCGCGGCACCTTCGGCCAGCGCCACGCGGTGATCATCGACCGCGAGACCGGCGAGGAGTACACCCCGCTCCAGTACCTCGCCGAGGACCAGGCCCGGCTGAACGTCTACAACTCGCTGCTCTCCGAGTACGCGGCCATGGGCTTCGAGTACGGCTACTCGCTGGCCCGCCCGGACGCGCTGGTGATGTGGGAGGCGCAGTTCGGCGACTTCGTCAACGGCGCCCAGACGGTGGTGGACGAGTTCATCTCGTCGGCCGAGCAGAAGTGGGCGCAGACCTCCGGCGTCGTGCTGCTGCTGCCGCACGGCTACGAGGGCCAGGGCCCGGACCACTCCTCGGCCCGCCCCGAGCGGTTCCTCCAGCTCTGCGCGCAGAACAACATGACGGTCGCCATGCCGACGCTGCCGTCGAACTACTTCCACCTGCTGCGCTGGCAGTCGCACAACCCGCACCACAAGCCGCTGGTGGTCTTCACCCCGAAGTCGATGCTGCGGCTGAAGGCGGCGGCGTCCAAGGCGGAGGAGTTCACCACGGGCCACTTCCGCCCGGTCATCGGCGACGACTCCGTCGACCCGGCGGCCGTGCGCAAGGTCGTCTTCTGCGCCGGCAAGGTCTACTACGACCTGGAGGCGGAGCGCAGGAAGCGGGGCGTCACCGACACCGCGATCATCCGGATCGAGCGGCTGTACCCGCTGGCGGGTGCCGAACTCCAGGCGGAGATCAAGAAGTACGCGGGCGCCGAGAAGTATCTGTGGGTGCAGGAGGAGCCGGCGAACCAGGGCTTCTGGCCGTTCATCGCCCTCAACCTGATCGACCACCTGGATCTCGCGGTCGGCGCGGACGTCCCGCACGGCGAGCGGCTGCGGCGGATCTCCCGCCCGCACGGCTCGTCCCCGGCGGTCGGTTCCGCCAAGCGCCACCAGGCGGAGCAGGAGCAGCTCGTACGCGAGGTGTTCGAGGCGTGAGCGGCGTGCACGGCGTGCCCTGCGGAAGTGGCGTGAGCTAGCCGCTGAGCGCGGTGCCGTGCTGAAGGGCCCGGCCCCCGGGGAACTCCGGGGGCCGGGCCCTTTCCCGTGCCCTTGTCCGGTGCCGGGGGGCAGATCACCTCCGATTCGGAGTCCCAGTAGGGACGCCGCCCGGCGAGCACGTGCAGTACCTGACTGTGCACGGCGGAGTAGGTGTCGGTCAGTCCCGACACCGCGCCCTCGCGGACCGCCACCGCCTCCGCCGGGCGTCCGGCGGCGTCGAGATCCTGGGCGAGTCCGGCGGCGAGGCTGAGGGTCTGGCCGTGGTTGCGGCCGTACTCCTCGACCCAGCGGCGGAAGTTCGGCTCCTGGATGTCGAGGGCCTCGCCGTACCGGCCGACCAGGCGCAGGGTCCAGGCAGTACCGAGGGCGGCTTCGAGCGTCGCCGGGTCGCGTCCGCCGCTGAGGGCGCTCCATGCCTCCAGGACCGACCGGTGCGGGGCGAGGGAGACCCCACAGATCTCACCGCCCTCACCGGCCTCACGGCCCCCTCGCCGGCTCCACCCCGGGCCCGGTGGTGTCCCCGTCCCGGGGTACGTCGCTGTCCTCGCCGCCGTCGTCCACGCGCAGCGTCCAGTAGACCCGGGAGGCGTCGTCGTCCAGCGGCTCCAGCCCCAGCAGCACGACCGGATGCTCCGGGTACGGGGTGACGGCACCGGCCCGCCCGGAGGACCCGAGCCCGGTGGGCGGCACGGCGTCGCGGACGGTGGTGTGCAGGGAGCGCGGTACGGGTGCAGCCCCGGGCCGCGCACCCGGAACTCGTCCCCGCCCCGCGCCGATCCGGCCGAGCAGCACATGTGCTCCCGGGGCAGCGTGATCTCGCGCAGCGTCTCTTCCATGATTCCCCCGACCCGTGCCCGCCCGGTACGGCTCGGCGGGCTGGTGCACCGCGACGAGGCCAGCCCTTCGCGCGGTGGCACAGGGAGACCGTTTACCGGCCAGGTGGCGCATATTCTGGAGGCATGTATTTCACCGACCGAGGCATCGAGGAACTGGAGAAGCGGCGTGGCGAGGAGGAGTTCACCTTCGAATGGCTCGCCGAGCAGTTGCGGACGTTCGTGGATCTGAACCCGGACTTCGAGGTCCCCGTGGAGCGCCTGGCGACCTGGCTGGCCCGCCTGGACGACGAGGACGAGGACGACTGAGCAACTGACCTGTGGAGTCGGAAACCCCTAGTCGCGGGGGCGGGTCAGTTCGCAGGCGAGGGCGAGCGTGCCGTGGGCGAGGAGGAGCCCGCCCACGGTGAGCCAGCCGGGGCTGCGGCGGCGCAGGCCCCGGACGGCGAGGGGGAGGCCGAGGGCGATCTGCGCGAGGGCGAGCGCCCGTGCCGCGGGGCCCCCGGACGACGGCAGGTACGGAGGCAGGCAGGAGAGCGGGGAGGGGGACGGGGAGGAGGGCCACCGCGACGGCAGCCGGGGTCCGATGAGCCCCTCCCCGAGGGCGTGGAGTTCCTCGCGGGCGCTCTCGCGGAGCGTCTCGCGGTCGATCCGCCGGACGCCGGGCCGGTCGCGCAGGGCCGTGCGCAGATCGGCGGTGGGGGCGCCGGGAGTGAGCCCGGCGGGGAGCCGGACCCCGGCCCGGGACAGCACCGCGAGCAGTCCGCGCAGCCGCGCGCGGGCGTCGGACGCCGGGTCGGGCTCGGCCAGCCGGTCCAGCGACTGCACATCCAGTACCGGATCCAGGCCCAGCTTGGCGGCGAAGGTGCGCATGGCCTCGTCCTCACCGGCCGGGGTGCCGTCGGCGAGCCAGACGTAGCCGACCGGGCGGCGGAACCCGGCGGCCAGGGTGTACCCGGCGCGGTCCCGGTCCCACCACAGCGCGAGGACCGGCCAGGGGGTGCCGACGGCGAGCGCGGTGGCCCAGCCGGTGGCCACCCGGTCGACGGGTTCCGCGCCGTCCGCCCAGGCACGCCCCTCGGGCACCAGCACGCTCCAGCCCTCACCGGCGGCGGTGAGGAGCAGCGGCTCGGGCAGCAGCGCGGCCACCAGGGCGACGGAGTCGGCGGGGGCGCGGCAGAGCAGCACGGCGCCGGGGGCGGCGGGGCCGGGGCGGGCGCTCGGCGCGAGATCTTCCGACGGCATGTTGCTCACGCTAGGGCAATTTGTCCGATTCGGCGGACTCAGGGCCCATTCGGTGGACTCCGGACCCATTCGGCGCGCTCGGGGCGGCCCCGGCACGGACCCGAGGCGCATCCGGTACCGCGGGCGCCGGTCCGCCCGGTACCGGACATCCGCGACTGTCTTGACTTTCCGTTTCCGCGATATATCGTGAATAGCACGAGAGACACGATATGGCGTGTCGGATGCCGTCCCGGGGCGGCGTCCGAGGGTCATGCCCCGTCCGGTCGCGCGTGCGGTCCGGCCCGGTCGAGGAGGTCTGCACCATGTCCGAGTGGTCCGTCGGTGAGCCGAGGAAGCTCACCTTCGACACACCCGTCCGCAAGCTTCAGGTACGCATCGTCAGTGGAACGGTGAACGTCGTGGGCACCGACGAGAGTTCCACGCGGCTGGAGATCTCCCGGATCGACGGCCCGCCCCTCATCGTCACCGAGCACAACGGCACCCTCACGGTGGCCTACGAGGACCTCCCCTGGAAGAGCTTCCTGCGCTGGCTCGACCGCAAGGGCTGGCAGCGCAGCGCGGTCGTCTCACTGGCGGTGCCGGCCGGGACGCGCGTCGAGGTGGGCGTGGTGAGCGCCAGCGCCGTGGTGTCGGGGATCGAGGGCCGCGCCGAGGTCAAGGGCGTCTCCGGGGACGCCACGCTGGTCGGGCTCACCGGCCCGGTCCGGGCCGACACGGTCTCCGGGAGCCTGGACGCGCAGGCGCTCAGCGGCGATCTGCGGTTCAACTCGGTCTCCGGGGACCTCACGGTCGTGGAGGCGGGTTCCTCGGTGAAGGCGGACTCGGTGAGTGGTTCGATGATCGTCGACCTGGACCCGACGAGCCGTCCGACGGACATCAGCCTGGCCAGCGTCTCCGGCGAGATCGCCATCCGGCTGCCGCACCCGGCCGACGCCGAGGTGGAGGCCAACACCGCGAGCGGGCAGGTCTCCAACGCCTTCGAGGATCTGCGGGTGGGCGGCCAGTGGGGCGCCAAGCGGATCACCGGCCGCCTCGGCGCGGGCAACGGCAGGCTGAAGGCGACGACGGTCTCCGGCTCCATCGCCCTCCTGCGCCGCCCTCCGACGGAGGAGGACACCGCGGAACCGCAGAACGAGCCACCACAGAACGAGTCACCACGAGACGAGTCACGACGCGACAACTCACCACGCGACAACTCACCACGCGATAACTCACCACGGGACGACTCACCGCAGGACACATCGGGGGCCACCACGAGGGAGAATGCCGCTTCCGGCCAGGACACCGGCGACAACACCGGCCCGGCGGACGGCACGACCGACAAGAAGGTGCTCTGACATGCCCCCCGTCTTCGCACACGGCCGGCTCCGGCTCTATCTGCTGAGGCTGCTCGACGAGGCCCCGCGCCACGGCTACGAGGTGATCCGCCTGCTGGAGGAGCGCTTCCAGGGGCTGTACGCGCCCTCGGCGGGCACGGTGTACCCCCGGCTGGCCAAGCTGGAGGCCGAGGGCCTGGTCACCCACACCACCGAGGGCGGCCGGAAGGTGTACGCCATCACGGACGCGGGCCGCGCCGAACTGGCCGCCCGCAGCGGCGAACTGGCCGATCTGGAGCTGGAGATCCGGGAGTCGGTGGCGGAGCTGGCCGCGGAGATCCGGGCGGATGTGCGCGGGGCGGCGGGTGAGCTGCGGCGCGAGATGCAGGCGGCGGCGCACGGGACCCGGCACGACGGGGACTCCATGCGCCCGGCGAGTTCCGCCGAGAAGGAGGCATGGCTCGCCAAGGAGGAGGAGATGCGGCGCGTGAAGCAGGAGTGGAAGGAACAGGCGCGGCGGGCCAAGGACGAGAGCCGACGGGCACGGGAGGAGGCGCAGCGGGCCAGGAGGCAGGCCAAGGAGGCGCAGGACCGGGCGCGCGCGCAGGCGCAGGAGGAGGTCCAGCGGATCGTCCGCCGGGTGCAGGAGCAGGTCCAGGACCACTTCACGCGCGGCGACTGGCCGACGGGAGTGCGGGAGGGCCTGACGGAACTGGCGAAGGAGTTCGGCGAGTTCGGCAAGGACTTCGGCCGCGACTTCGGCCGCGACTTCGGCTTCGGCCGCGCCTCGGACAAGCGGACGCCGTCCGACGCGACCGTCCCGTCCGACGCGACAGCGCCCTCCGGCCCGGCAGCCTCCTCCGCCTCAGCACCGGAGGACGGGGCACCCGAGCAGCACGACACCCGCGCCCCCGGGGACATCCCCCCCGGCACCGAGCGCCCCGCCTGGGCCGACGAGCCGCCGACCGGCGACCCGGCCCGTGACCTGGACCGCCTGCTGGACCGCTTCCGCGACGACATCCGCGACGCGGCCCGCGACCACGGCGTCACCCCGGCCCAACTCCGCGACAGCCGCCGCCATCTGTCGACAGCGGCGGCACACATCGGGGCACTGCTGAGGGGGCAGGGGACGTAGACCCGAGGGCGCGAGCGAGGGGTGGGGGCACCCGACAACCCCACCCCCACCCCACCCCCATCCCTCCCCCCTTCACACCCCTCCCCCCTCACCCCACCGCCCGCTCCCCTCCCCCACCCCCCAGCACCCGCGTCACCGACTCGAAGGTGACCCCGTGGTCGGCGAGCACCTCGGCGACGACCCCGCGTCCCGTGGTGAGCGCGAGCAGGATGTGATGGTCGCCGATGCTCCGCTCGTGCCGGGCGAGAGCGATCCGCAGGGACTGTTCGAGAACGTCCTTGGCGGGGCGGCTGAAGGAGCGGCGCCCCCGCCACCAGCGCCCGTCGTGCCGGTCGCCGGTCAGCGCACCGGCGCCGTGCGCCTCCTCGACGCGGGAGACGATCTCGGCGACATCGATGCCGAGCCCCGCGAGGGCGTCCGTCTCGGCCTTGGAGAGCCCGGCGAGGCGCCGCGCGTCGGCCAGCGACGCCCGCAGGGACTCGCCCCGGTCGCCGACCCCGAGGGCGGCGAGCGCGAAGGAGCCCTTGCCGCCGGACCGCTCGGCGAGGGCCAGCAGCAGATGCTCGGTGCCGACGCTCCCGGCCCCCGCCCGCTCACTCTCCTCGACCGCCCCGGTGACGACCGCGCGGGCGTCCCGGGTGAACCGTTCGAACATCATCGCCTCCCGTACTTCTTGTGCACGGCCTGCCGGCTGACGCCGAGTTCCGCGGCGATCTCCTGCCACGACCACCCCTGCTGGCGCGCACCGCGCACCTGCACCGCCTCCAACTGCTCCAGCAGCCTGCGCAACGCGGCGACGGCCCTCAGCCCGACCCGCGGGTCACGATCACCGGCCCGTTGCGCGAGATCCGTTGCTTCGGTCATGACGTCAACCTACATTGACACCCGAGACCACGTCAACCAACGTTGACACCGCACGACCATGCACACCGCCCCTCCGGGGAACGACCGACCCCCGGCCCTACCCCCGCAACACCACCTTCCCGAACAGCCCCCCCGACTCCATCCGCTCGAACCCCTCCCGGGCCCGGTCCATGGGCAGCACCTGATCGATGACGGGCCGGACCCCCGTGGCGGCACAGAACGAGAGCAGGTCCTCCAGCTCGTCCCGGGTGCCCATGGTGGAGCCGACGATCCGCAGCTCCAGGAAGAAGACCCGGGTCAGTTCGGCGTGCGAGGGGCGGTCGCCGCTGGTGGCGCCGGAGATGACGATCGTGCCGCCCGGCCGCAGCGACTTGACGGAGTGCGACCAGGTCGCCGCCCCGACGGTCTCGATGACCGCGTCCACCCGCTGCGGCAGCCGCGCACCGGGCTCGACCGCCTCGACGGCCCCCAGCTCCAGGGCCCGCTTGCGCTTGGCCTCGTCCCGGCTGGTGGCGAAGACCCGCAGCCCGGCGGCCCGACCGAGGACGATGGCGGCGGTGGCGACCCCGCCGCCTGCGCCCTGCACGAGGATCGAGTCCCCGGGCCGCACCCCGGCGTTGGTGAACAGCATCCGGTAGGCGGTCAGCCAGGCCGTGGGCAGACAGGCGGCCTCCTCGAAGGACAGCTCCGGGGGCTTGGGCAGCACGTTCCAGACGGGTACGGCGACCTGCTCGGCGAAGGTGCCCTGGTAGCGCTCGGTGAGGATGGAGCGCGGCTCCCGGGGTCCGACGCCGTGCCCGGTCTGCCCGATGACGGAGTGCAGGACGACCTCGTTGCCGTCCTGGTCGACCCCGGCGGCGTCACAGCCGAGGATCATCGGCAGCCGGTCCTCCGGGAGACCGACGCCGCGCAGGGACCAGAGGTCGTGATGGTTGAGGGAGGCGGCCCTGACGTCGACGACGGTCCACCCCGGCGGAACCCCGGGAGCGGGCCGCTCCCCCAGTTCCAGTCCGTCGAGCGGTCGGTCACGGTCGGTACGGGCGGCGTAGACAGCGAACATGCAGCCGACGATAGGTCGCCCTCTCCCCCCGAGGAACCACCCCACTCTGTGACCCACACCCCCTTGCCAACAAAGGGCCAGTGGGGCAACGCCCTGTCTTGCGCTTCTAGGGGCGCGAGGAACTCCGCGCCGCTTTCAGGAGCTCAGGGGCGCGGGGAACTCCGCGCCGCTCTCAGGGTCGCGAGGAACCACGCGCCGCTTTTAGGGGCGCGGGGAACTGCGCGCCCAGCCACCCCCCACCCGCACCACCCCCACCACTCCCGCACCCCCCACCCCCCGGGGCGACGGCTCCCCGTCCATCCAACCCGCACGGGTGGGCGGGTGGGCAAAGAAAACGGGCCCCGCCCAAACGGACGGGACCCACAAAACACCGCCCAAGCTAGCGCCGCGCCACCCCATCGGCCCGAGCCGCCGCAGCCACCGCCGCGGTGACCGCAGGGGCGACCCGCTCGTCGAACGGAGAAGGGATGACATAGGACGCCGAGAGATCGTCCCCCACCACGCCCGCGAGGGCCTCCGCCGCGGCCAGCTTCATGCCCTCCGTGATCCGCGACGCCCGCACCTGGAGCGCCCCGGCGAAGATCCCGGGGAAGGCGAGCACGTTGTTGATCTGGTTGGGGAAGTCCGACCGCCCGGTCGCCACCACCGCCGCGTACTTGTGCGCCACGTCCGGGTGCACCTCGGGGTCGGGGTTGGCCATGGCGAACACGAACGCGCCCGGCGCCATCGAGGCGACCGCCGCCTCCGGCACCGTACCGCCGGAGACGCCGATGAAGACGTCCGCGCCCGCGAGGGCACCCTCCAGCGAGCCGCTCAGGCCCGCCTTGTTGGTGAAGGAGGCCACCTCGCGCTTGACCGGCGTGAGGTCGTCCCGGTCGGCCGAGACGACACCCTTGCGGTCGGTCACCGCCACGTCGCCGATCCCGGCGTCGATCAGG
The DNA here is from genome assembly GCF_040683675.1 of Streptomyces sp. NPDC093252. Lineage (NCBI taxonomy): Bacteria > Bacillati > Actinomycetota > Actinomycetes > Kitasatosporales > Streptomycetaceae > Streptomyces > Streptomyces sp. NPDC093252. The sequence continues at coordinate 234,246 of NZ_JBFBEM010000016.1, forward strand.
ATCCGGGCGATGGCGACCCCGGCCGCACCGGCGCCCGAGATCACCGCGCGCAGCTCACCGAGGGCCCGCCCGCTCAGCCGGGCGGCGTTGCGCAGCGCGGCGAGCGTGACGACGGCGGTGCCGTGCTGGTCGTCGTGGAAGACGGGGATGTCGAGCCGCTCCTGGAGCTTGCGCTCGATCTCGAAGCACCGGGGCGCCGAGATGTCCTCCAGGTTGACCCCGCCGAAGGACGGCGCGAGCCGGACCACGGTCTCCACGATCTCGTCCACGCCCGTGCAGGCCAGCGCGATCGGGACCGCGTCCACCCCGCCGAACTGCTTGAACAGGATCGCCTTGCCCTCCATCACGGGGAGGGACGCCTCGGGCCCGATGTCCCCGAGGCCGAGCACGGCCGTGCCGTCGGTGACGACGGCGACGACCGAGGACTTCCAGGTGTAGTCGTTGACCAGGTCCGGCTGCTCGGCGATGGCGCTGCACACTTTCGCGACGCCGGGCGTGTATGCGAGGGACAGGTCGTCCTTGTCGCGCACCGGCACGGTGGCCTGCACGGCCATCTTGCCGCCGCGGTGCAGCGCGAACGCCGGATCGAACGAGTCGAGGGAGTCCAGGGAACCGAGCGGCTCCCCGCTCTCCTGATCCGCGTTTCCGACGTTTCCGGCGCTGCGAGGATTGACGATCTCCGCTGCCACGTTGTCTGACCCCTTAGGTGTTCATGGTTGAGGGTGGCCGCCTCTGGTCGAAGAGGCGGGCGGGACCGTGTACGACCCAAGTGGTGCGTAGCGATACGTAGGGATACGTACGGGCGTACACGACGGGCACGCCGCACACGCGCCCTTGAGCCCCGGATGAGGGGTGTAAAGAACCTTCATACCTGACGACCGGTCCCGTGGACGAGTCCATAACGTGAAGGTCACATGCATCACGCGGAGATCACAGCTCACCCCGCGCCGGGGGTCGGGCACCGGCCGGATGGCGGTCCGCAGCATCCGCGCATAACGGGACCATCGTCACAAGCGCCGGTCAATATCCCGAGCGTGGGCCAAGAATGGGCAAAGAGCCCTCGACACTCACCCGAACGGCAGCGGTCACCGAAGATCTTCCGGCCGGAAGCGGAGATTCCTGAAGAAGGTCCGGCCGTGATGTACCGGAGTGGTGCGGTTCGGGGGTGGCCCGTTATCCGATTTTGACATGCCTGCCCCCCTGAATGCCTCCGTCCGAATGGCAAGATGCCGTCATCACAGGAGGTCGCGACACTCGAAGAGGTGTGTCGGCCCGGCCCCACGGCAACCCTCTCCATCCGCCGGAGGAATCCACCATGACCGCAAGCACCATCCGTCGTACGACCGCCCGCTCCCGGCTGGCCGCGGTCGGCTCGATCGCGGTCGCGGGCGCCCTGCTGCTCACCGGCTGCGGTGACCAGACCGGGGGCGGCGGTTCGGAGAGCAAGGAGAGCGCCGGCTCCTCCTCCGAGGCGGCGGCGGCCCCGCTGGCCGACAAGCTGCCCCAGGAGATCCGCGACAAGGGCGTCATCAAGGTCGGCTCGGACATCGCCTACGCGCCCGTCGAGTTCAAGGACGACGCCGGGGCGACGGTCGGCATAGACCCCGACATCGCGGCGGCCATGGGCAAGCAGCTCGGGGTGACCTTCGAGTTCGAGAACGGCACCTTCGACACCCTGATCACCGGTCTGCGCTCCAAGCGCTACGACATCGCCATGTCCGCGATGACCGACACCAAGGACCGCCAGGAGGGCATCGACGCCGACACCGGCAAGAAGGTCGGCGAGGGCGTGGACTTCGTCGACTACTTCACCGCGGGTGTCTCGATCTACACCAAGAAGGGCGACGATCAAGGCATCACCACCTGGGCCGACCTGTGCGGCAAGACGCTCGTCGTCCAGCGCGGCACGGTCTCCGACGACCTCGCCAAGGCCGAGGCCAAGAAGTGCCCGTCCGGCGAGAAGCTGACCATCGAGGCGTTCGACAACGACCAGCAGGCCCAGACCCGGCTGCGGGCCGGCGGCGCCGACGCCGGTTCCTCGGACTTCCCGGTCGCCGCCTACGCCGTCCAGACCTCCGGCGGCGGCAATGACTTCGAGCTGGTCGGCGAGCAGGTCGAGGCGGCGCCGTACGGGATCGCGGTCGCCAAGGACAACACCCAGCTCCGCGACGCCCTCCAGGCGGCCCTGGACGCGGTGATCGCCGACGGTGAGTACCAGAAGATCCTGGAGAAGTGGGGCGTCACCGACGGCGCCGTCACGGAGGCCGTCGTCAACGGCGGCAAGTGACCCGGCCCCCACGACCGCGGGCGCGGAAAGGCAACACGCGTGACTCCTGACATCTCCAAGACGGGCGACGGCCGCCCGGCGGACACCCCGCCGGCCGGCCCGGAGGCCATCAAGGCCATCCCGGTCCGCCACTACGGCCGCTACCTCACCGCCGTACTCGCCCTGGGCCTGTTCGGCACCATCGTCTACGCGTTCTCCCAGGGCCGGATCAACTGGGGCGCGATCCCGGACTACTTCTTCGACGACCGGGTCCTCAGCGGGGTCGGCAAGACGCTGCTGATCACCGTGCTGGCCATGGCGATCGGCATCGTCGGCGGCATCCTGCTGGCCGTGATGCGGCTGTCGAAGAACCCGGTGACCTCGTCCATCGCCTGGTTCTACATCTGGTTCTTCCGGGGCACGCCGGTCCTGGTGCAGTTGGTGGTCTGGTTCAACCTGGGCCTGGTCTTCGAGTTCATCAACCTCGGCCCGTTCTACCGGGACGAGTGGTCGGACTTCATGACCCCGTTCCTGACCGCGCTGCTCGGCCTCGGGCTGAACGAGGCCGCGTACATGGCGGAGATCTGCCGCGCCGGTCTGCTGGCGGTGGACGAGGGCCAGACGGAGGCGTCGCACGCGCTGGGCATGAGCCAGGCCAAGACGCTGCGCCGGATCGTGATCCCGCAGGCCATGCGGGTGATCGTGCCGCCGACCGGCAACGAGGTCATCAATATGCTGAAGACGACCTCCCTGGTGTCGGTCGTCCAGTACTCGGAGCTGTTCCGGGTGGCCCAGGACATCGGGCAGACCTCCGGCGCCCCCGCCGAGATGCTGTTCCTCGCCGCGGCCTGGTACCTGCTGCTGACCTCGATCTTCAGCGTCGGCCAGTACTACCTGGAGCGCTACTACGCCCGCGGCTCCTCCCGGCAGCTCCCGCCGACCCCGATGCAGAAGATCCGCCGGAACCTGCTGTCACTCGGCCGCCCGAAGGGAGCCACGGCATGACCCACGACCCCGCCGTCCCCATGGTGAAGTCCGAGGGCGTGCACAAGTCCTTCGGCCCGGTGGAGGTGCTCAAGGGCATCGACCTGGAGGTCCGCACCGGCGAGGTGTTCTGCCTGATCGGCCCCTCCGGCTCGGGCAAGTCCACCTTCCTGCGCTGCATCAACCACCTGGAGAAGATCAACGCCGGCCGGCTGTCCGTCGACGGCGAGCTGGTCGGCTACCGGCAGAAGGGCGACAAGCTCTACGAGCTGAAGGACAGCGAGGTCGCGGTCAAGCGCCGGGACATCGGCATGGTCTTCCAGCGCTTCAACCTGTTCCCGCACATGACCGCCGCCGAGAACATCATCGAGGCGCCGGTGCAGGTCAAGGGCGTACCCAAGGCCCAGGCCAAGGAGCGGGCGATGCAGCTCCTGGAGCGGGTCGGCCTCGCCGACAAGGCGCGGAACTACCCCTCCCAGCTCTCCGGCGGCCAGCAGCAGCGGGTGGCCATCGCCCGCGCCCTGGCGATGGACCCCAAGCTGATGCTCTTCGACGAGCCCACCTCCGCCCTGGACCCGGAGCTGGTCGGCGATGTCCTCGACGTCATGCGCGACCTCGCCGAGTCCGGCATGACCATGATCGTCGTCACCCATGAGATGGGCTTCGCCCGCGAGGTCGGCGACAGCCTGGTCTTCATGGACGGCGGTGTGGTCGTCGAGTCCGGCAACCCGAGGGACGTCCTGACCGACCCCCAGCACAACCGCACGAAGGCGTTCCTGTCCAAGGTCCTGTGACCACCGCGGTCCGGTGACCGAAGGGGCGGTACGGGGGGATCTCCTCCCCGTACCGCCCCTTCGCCGTTCCTTCGGCCCCGGTTACTTCAGGGCGAGCAGCAGGGTGTCCGAGGGGGAGCACCAGACCGGGCGGGCCTCGCCGAAGCCTGCCTCGCGCAGGGTCCGGGCGTGCCAGGACACCGGGGGCATGTCGCCGTCGGCGTGTCCGCCGTAGATGGCGAAGCGGCGGGCCGTGGGGATGGCCAGGACGGGGTCGGCGGCGGCGAGCTGCCACCAGGCGGCCCAGTCGACGGCGCCGTCGTTCCTGGCCTGTTCCATGCGCTCGTGGCGCAGCGCGCGTTCGGCCGCGTTGATCCGGGGGGTGGTGTCGTCGATCATGTGATCGGCGTTCATGAAGACCCCGCCGTCCCGGACCAGCCCCGCCACCTGCCCGTAGAGGGCGGCGAGCGGGCCCTCGTGCAGCCAGTGGAGTGCGGTGGCGGTCAGAACGGCGTCGAAGGACGCGTACGGCAGGGCGGTGGGCCAGTGCGGGTCCTTGAGGTCGGCGGTGACGAAGGTGACGCGGTCGTCACCGGCGAAGGTGCCCTCGGCGATGGCGAGGAGGGCGGGGTCGAGGTCGACGCCGGTGCTGACGGCACCGGGGAGACGGTCGAGGAGGCGGGCGGTGATGGAGCCGGTGCCGCAGGCGAGGTCGAGGACGCGCGGGGTGCGGCCGACGGTCGCCTCGACCATGTCCAGCATCACCCGGAAGCGCTCCTCGCGGTCCGGCATGTACCACTCCTGCTGCCGGTCCCAGCTCCGCTGCCACCCCTGCCAGTCGGTCCCGGCCGCCGTGGTGTCCGTCATGGGTGCCCTCCGTCACAGACCGTGCGTAATACCCTGGATACGGCATCGGCTGTTACCCCGACCGCATCATGACCATAAGGCTCCCCGGTAAGGACTACAAGTGGAACTGACCTATTACTCGGACTATGCCGTGCGGCTGGTGAACAGCGAGGAACCCGGCCGGGGCACGGACGCCCTGACGACGGTGGAGGCGGTGCGCGAGCTGTTCGGCGCCAACCAGTCGGCGGGCCGCCGGGCCACCGAGGCGGACGTCACCCGCTTCCGCGCGGTCCGCGCCCGGCTGCGGTCGGTCTTCGAGGCGGCCGACGGGGGCGACGAGACCCTCGCGGTCGACCTGCTGAACTCCCTGCTCCTGGAGTTCCCGGTCAGCCCCCAGATCTCCGGCCACGACACCCGCGACGACGACGGCCGCCCCCTGTGGCACATGCACCTCGCCGACCACCCGTCCAACGCCACCGCGGGCTATGCCGCCATCGCGGCGATGGGCCTGGCCTTCCACCTCACCGAGTACGGCGTGGACCGGCTGGGCCTGTGCGAGGCGCCCCCGTGCCGCAACGCCTACCTCGACACCTCCACCAACCGCTCCCGCCGCTACTGCTCCGACCGCTGCGCGACCCGCGCCAACGTGGCCGCCTACCGGGCCCGCAAGCGTCTGGAGGCCGACCGGTCGGAGAGCACCGGGCGCGCGGCCGACACCGCCCAGCGCAGCACCGCGACCGGCGACCGCCGCCCCGCGGGCAGCGGCCGGTAGCGCAGCCGCACCCGCCCGAGCACCAGCTCCTCGGGGACCACCCCGTAGTCCGTGCTGTCCCCGCCCGCGTACGCGTTGTCCCCGAGCACCCACCAGCCGCCCTCGCGCCGCCCCGCCGCCCGCTTGACGACCAGCAGGTCCTGCTGGAACGGATGGCGCAGCACGACCACGTCACCGGGCCTGATCCGGGTGCCGTAGTGCACCACCAGGCGGTCCCCGTGGCGCAGTGTGGGCACCATCGACGGCCCGGACACCTCGGCCAGCCCGAAGGGCAGCACAGGGCCCCCGCGCTCGCTCTCCCGCGACAGTTCCGGCATCCCGGCACCTCCCCGGTCGTTCCCCACCAGTCTCAGTCTGACCCCGGACTTTTGTCCTAAGCCCATGGGGGCACCCGCGAAAACCCGCCTCGCAGGGAGTAATGTCCCACCTGAGAAGACGATCACGAGGAAGGAATGCTCCATGCTTTCCCGCCTGTTTGCCCCCAAGGTGAAGGTCAGCGCCCACTGCGACCTGCCCTGCGGCGTGTACGACCCGGCCCAGGCCCGTATCGAGGCGGAGTCGGTCAAGGCCGTCCAGGACAAGATGGCCGCCAACGACGACCCGCACTTCCAGGCCCGCGCCACCGTCATCAAGGAGCAGCGCGCGGAGCTGGCCAAGCACCATGTGTCCGTGCTCTGGAGCGACTATTTCAAGCCCCCGCACTTCGAGAAGTACCCCGAGCTGCACCAGCTCGTGAACGAAACCCTCAAGGCCCTCTCCGCCGCCAAGGCCTCCACGGACCCGGCGACCGGCCAGAAGGCCCTGGACTACATCGCCCAGATCGACAAGATCTTCTGGGAGACGAAGAAGGCTTGATCCCACCTCAAGCCCCTGACCTGCAATTATTATCTACTTGCACGGTCTACCAGACCGCACCCGGCCCGCAGGCCGCCACCCCGGCACCCGCGGCACCCGGGTGCGGTCCCTTTTGGGGCCGGGTGGGGGTGGTCCGGGGGGACTGCCTTTCAGGCGGCGTGCGGCGGCGTGAAGGGTGGCAAGGTGACCGCCTTCAGGCCGCGTGAGGGGTGGCAAGATGACCGCCCTCAGGCCGCGTGCGGGGTGGCGAGGTGACCGCCCTTTCAGGCCGCGTGCGGGGTGAACGTGACACGGGAGTCGCCCTCGTCGACGGCCACGCTCAGCGAACCGTCCAGGGCCTTCGCCAGGCGCCGCAGCAGCGGCAGCGTGGGCACGGTGTCGCCGCCCTCCATCCGGGAGACCTGCGGCTGCGTCATCCCGGCCAGCTCGGCCAGCTCGCTCTGGGACAGACCGAGTTCGACCCGCCGGTCGTGGACCGCCTGCCCGAGGTCCCCGGCCAGCCGCGCGTCGATGTACTCCTGGTCGTACTCCGCCTCCGCCCCGGCGAACTGCCGGTCCCGGCCGGTCCTCCATGTGCGGTGCTGCATCAGCCCTCCTCAGCTCCCCTCCCCACGGCGATCGTAGGTGTGCCGAGCACGGCCGATTTCCGCCTCGCGGAGCTTCCGCGCCCGACCGGCCCGCCGCCCTGCCTCCGCCGCCTCGCGCGTCCCGGTCCTCCTGAACACCGCCAGCGGAACGATCCGCCGCTCTAAGGGCGGGCCGGTACCGGAGGCCGCGCACGGCCTCACCGTCCCGTCCGGGTCTCCCCTACGCTCACCCCATGACCGTCCGCTGGACCCACGCCTTCATCGACCGGCCCGCCGACCGCCTCGACGCCGCGCTCGCCTTCTGGACCGCCGTCACCGGCACCCGGACCTCCGGCCCGCGCGGCGACCGGGGTGAGTTCACCACCCTGCTCCCGGACCCGGGCACCGGAGCCGACGCCTGTCTCAAGGCGCAGGGCACGGCCTCCGGCCCCGGCGGCGCCCATCTCGACTTCGCCGTGGACGACGTCGACGCCTTCACCGCCCGCGCCCTGCGGCTCGGGGCGCGGACGTCCGCCGCGCACGACGGATGGACCGTCCTGCGCTCCCCGGCGGGGCACGCGTTCTGCGCGGTGCCCTGGCACGGGGAGGCGGTCCGGCCCCCGGTCGTCGGCGGCAGCCAGCTGGACCAGGTCTGCCTGGACACCCCGCCGTCCGCGTACGACGCCGAGGCCGCCTTCTGGACCGGGCTCCTCACCGGGGCCGACGGGTCGGGGTGGGAGTCCGTCAGCAGTCCGCTCCCGGAGTTCCGGGCCATCGTGCCGCCGGCCGGGCTGCCCGTGCGGGTGCTGCTCCAGCGGCTCGGCACCGAGCAGCCCGCCGCCGCCCATCCCGACCTCGCCTGCGCGGACCTCGACGCCACCGCCGCCGCCCATGAGCGGCTCGGCGCGACCGTGGTCCGGCGGCACCCGTTCTGGACCGTGCTGCGCGACCCGGCGGGCGGCACGTACTGCCTCACCGGCCGCGACCCGGAGACGGGCGGGCGCCCGAAGAGCGCTTGAGCCACCGTGGCGGCTCTCCGGTCCGGTCAGGGAGTCCGCCGTCCCAGGGCCCCCGCCCTCCCCCTCAGATACCGCTGCTCCGGCAGGCTCAGTGTCCGTGCCGCCGCTGACTCATAGGCGGCGCGCGCCTCCTCGTAGGCCCCGGCGCGCTCCAGGAGATGGCCGCGTACCGCGTCGACCCGGTGGCCCAACTGGGGGCCTAGGGCATCCACGGCGGCGAGCCCGGCCCGCGGGCCGTGGACCATCGCCACCGCCACCGCCCGGTTGAGCCGCTCGACGGGGCCGGGGACCATCCGGACGAGGAGGTCGTAGAGGCCGAGGATCTCCCGCCAGTCGGTGGCGGCGGCGGACGGGGCCTCGTCATGGACGGCGGCGATGGCCGCCCGGAGCTGGTAGGGGCCGGGACGGCCCCGCTCCAGGGCCCCGGTGATCAGGGCGACGCCCTCGTCGATCGCGACCTTGTCCCAGCGGCCCCGGTCCTGTTCGTCCAGCGGCACCAGATCGCCGTCCGGCCCGGTGCGCGCCTCGCGGCGGGCGTCGGTGAGCAGCATCAGCGCCAGCAGCCCGGTCACCTCGGTGTCGTCCGGGAGCAGCCGGTGCACGGTACGGGTCAGCCGGATCGCCTCCCCGGCCAGCTCCCGGCGCTGGAGCCGGGGCCCGGAGGTCGCCGTGTACCCCTCGTTGAAGATCAGGTAGAGGGTGTGCAGGACGGCGGGGAGACGGGCGGCCCAGGCATCGGGGCGGGCGAAGCTCACCCCGCGCACCTTCTGCTTGGCCCGGCTGATCCTCTGCGCCATGGTCGCCTCGGGCACCAGACAGGCACGGGCGACCTCGGCCGTGGTCAGTCCGCCGACCGCGCGCAGGGTGAGCGCGAGCTGGGCGGACGGGCCGAGATCCGGGTGGCAGCACAGGAACAGCAGGGTGAGGGTGTCGTCCTCGCGCGGAGTCCGGTCCGCGCCCGGCTCCGGCGCGGTGAGGGCGTCCCGGGGCGCCAGCGCGGCGACCCGCTCCTCCCGGCGCCGCCGCGCCTCGTCGCTGCGCAGCACATCCGTCAGCCGCCGCGCCGCCACCTTGATCAGCCAGCCCCGGGGATTCTCCGGAACCCCCCGCTCCGGCCACTGCCCGGCCGCCGCGATCAACGCCTCCTGCACGGCGTCCTCGGCGGCATCGAAGTGCCCGTACCGGCGCACCAGCGCCCCGAGGACGGAAGGGATCAGCTCCCGCGCGTCCCGCAGGGCACCGGAGACGCTGTCACTGCCCCTGCCCCTGTCACTGCCCCTGTCCCTCATGCCCGGCCGCTCAGAGGTCCCCGGCGCCGTCCAGGATCTGCCGGATCTCCACGGGGTAGACCGGCGCCCCGGCGGGCTGTGGACACCCGGCGATCCGGGCGGCGATCTCCGTGACCCGCTCCAGGCTCGCGCAGTCCAGCACCCAGTAACCGGCCAGCATCTCCTTGGTCTCGCCGTACGGGCCGTCGGTGACGACCGGCTTGCCGTCCTCGCCGAGGGTGACGTGCCGGATCTGTTCCGGGGCGGCCAGGCCCTGGCCGTCGATCAACTCGCCGCTCTCGGAGAGGTCGTCGTTGACCGCGCCCATGAAGGCGTACATCGCCTGGAGATCCTGCTCGGTCCAGGCCGGGGAGGAGGCCGACGCCCTGCCGCCCATGGCGTCGTAGTCGATCTGCGCGCCCTGAATCATGACCAGGTACTTCATCGTTCCGCTCCTTCGGCTCGGCCGCCCCTGCCGGGCGACTCTCACACGGAACGTCGGAGCGGATCGAGCGTTCTCGACAGGGCGCGCGAAAATTCTCCGCACCGAACCCGCACCCCAGCCGATCTCTCAGGCGGACCCGGAAGCACGCTCCCGGCCGGTGCCCGGCCGCGCCGCCCGCGCGTCCTCCCGTGCGTTCGGCGCGCGGTGCGCCCGCTCACTCCCCTCGGGCTCCGCGTACGCCGGGCACTCCTCGTTCCGGCAGGGCCCGCCGACCCAGGTCGGCACCCAGGTACCCAGCGTCTTGTGGCGGTGTATCACCGTCTCCACCGGCTGTCCGCAGACCGGACAGGCATGTCCTTCGCTGTCCATGCCCTCAGCGTAGGACGGCGGACCACTCCCCGCTCCCCGCCGCCCCCCGCATCACCGCTTCCTGCCGTACGTCCGGACGAAGACCCCGTTGCCGAAGGTCCGCAGCGACTCCAGGGTGAACTCCGTGATGTCGCAGCCCTTGGCGAACATCGGCATCCCGGAACCGTAGACGAGGGGGTAGGTCTTGACGACGATCTCGTCGACCTCGTCGAAGAGCGCCCCGGCGAGCTGCGCGCCACCGCACAGATAGATCCCGAGCCCGCTCTCCTCCGCCTTCAGTTCCCGCACCTTCCCGACGACGTCGGAGGCGACGATCTCGACATCCGGGTCCGGGGACTCGCCGAGCGTGGTGGAGGCGACGTACTGCCGCAGATGGGCGTACGGGCTGGTCACGCCCTCCTTGAGGGCCAGGTCGTAGCTGGCCCGGCCCTGGATGATCGTGTCGAACCGCTTGTTGGCGAGATGGTCGGTGCCGGTGGCCCGGCGGCCGATGGTCGGCAGGGTCTCCGGGTACTCCGCGGCGAGGAAGCCGAAGAACTCCTCGTCCACGAACCGGACCATCTCCGTGGCGTCCCCCTGCGGATCACCGATGAAGCCGTCCAGGGAACAGGCGATGAAATACGTGAGCTTGCGCAAACCGATCTCTTCTCATTCGTCCGGCTGGTGCGTGAGCCGTGTGCACGGCCCGCGCTGACGACTCCATTTGTAGTACTCCATCCGTAGTGGTTGCAAGCCCTTTAAAGAACCCATCTCGCGGCCCAGCGCGCCACGAGATGGGTCCGGTCTTGATCTCCGCAGGTCAGGAGGGGTGCGGCTCCCGCCACATCGGCCACATCGTCGGCCCGCCGTCCGGCAGCTCCAGCGGTGCGCCGAGCACCTCGAAGCCCAGCCGCTCGTACAGCCCCCGGCTGCGCGCGCTGCTCGCCTCCAGATAGGCGGGCATCCCGTCCCGGTCGCAGCGGTCCAGCACGGCCCCGATCAGCAGCGCGCCGAGCCCCTCCCCCTGCCGCTCCGGGGCCACCCCGATCATCCACAGATACTCGTGCGCCCGGTCCTCGGGATGGATCCCGGAGGTCAGCCGGGCTATCTGCTCCACCCGCGGATTCCCCGGATCGACGGCTTCACGCAGCCGCACGGCGTCATCGCCCCCGCCGTCCTCCTCCGGCCCCTCCCCGTGTCCCTCCTCATGGCCCCCCTCCTGACCCTTTCCCGGCACGGGCAGCCACAGGGCGCACCCGGTGCCGTCCTCCAGCAGATCGATCCGGCCGTCGGCCATCACCATGTCGGTGAACGCGCCCATCAGCCGGTGATGGGCGCGCGGGAGCGCCTCCCCGGGGAAGATCCAGTTGCTCACCGGATCGTCCCGGAAGGCCGAGTCCAACAGCCGGACGACCTGCTCCCGGTCGCCCTCCCCCGCCGTCCGGATCGCCACACCCATGGTCCCCGCCCTTCCCTACAACCCGCTGCGCCACTCTGGCGTTTGAAGCGTAACGGGAGCGAACGGGGGCGGTCCCCGCACATCGTGGGGTGGCGCGGGAACCGCCGGGGGCCCTCCGGGAACGGCAGCACGGAGACCGGGCAGGGGCGCCGCCGATCCACCGGACCGCTGGAAACCCGGGACCACCGGAACCTTGGACCGCCGGAACCTTGGACCGCCGAACCCCGGACCGCCGAAGCCCTCGCACCAGCGGAACCCCGCACTGCCAAAACCCCCGCGCCGCCGGGACCCTCGGACCAGCAGAGCCCCACACCACCGCAGCCCGAACCCCTCAAAGCAGCCGAGCCCCGCACCACCGAAACCCCCGCACAGGCGGAACCCTCGGACCAGCAGGGCCCGCACCACCGGAGCCCGGACCCCTCGAAGCAGCGGAACCCCGCACCGCCGAAACCCCCAGACAGGCGGAACCCCTCACCGCCGAAACCCGGCACCACCAACCCCCAGACAGGCCGAGCCTCCGGGACACCTGAACCGCCCCGGAGACCCAGCCACCACCCCGCCCCGGCACCTCCAAACCCGGCCCGGGACAAGGCCCCAGGCCCCAGGAACCCGGCCCCGACACCCACCCCCCGGCAAGGGGCAAGGCACCCAACCCCCGCAAGGGACAAGAAACCCAGCCCCCCGCAAGGGACCGGGCGCCCACGACCCGGCACGGGACAAAGCACCCAGGACCCGACCCCGGCCCCGGCGGCCCGCCCCGGCACGGAACAGGGCCGCCCAGGGGACAGCGCCCGGCACAGCACAGGGCAGCCAGCACCCGGCACCCGGCACCCGGCACCCAACCCGGGAAAAGACGGGACGTCAGTTGCTGCGGCGCGTCACGAACTCCGCCAAGGACAGCAGCCCCTCCGCGGCCGAAGGGTCCGGGATCGCGCGGGCCAGTTGGTCCATCGCGCGGCCCATCCGGTCGGCCGCCTGGCTCTGGGCCCAGTCCCGGCCGCCCGCCCGCTCGATGGCGAGCACCGTGCGCTCCAGGTCCCGCCGGTCGTACGGCTGCCCGTACAGCGCGGCCAGTTCGGCCGCCCCGGAGGTGCCCGAGGTGAGCGCCGCGACCACCGGCAGGGACTTCTTGCGGGCGGCCAGATCCGCGCCGGCCGGTTTGCCGGTGCGGCCCGGGTCGCCCCAGATGCCGATGACGTCGTCGATGAGCTGGAAGGCGAGCCCGGCGGCCCGCCCGAAGGCGTCCAGCGCGTCGACGACCTCGTCGTCCGCCCCCGCGTACAGCGCGCCGACCGCGCACGCGCACCCGATCAGGGCGCCCGTCTTGGCCTCCGCCATGGTGAGCACCTCGGCGAGGGTGACCTCGTCGGGTGCCCGGCTCTCCATGGCGGTGTCGGTGTGCTGTCCCTCGCACAGCTCGATGACGCAGGCGGTGACTCGGGCCGCCGCGCGCGGGGCCGCCGGATGCGGGTCCCGCGCGAGCATCAGCAGGGCCAGCGCCTGGAGGGCGTCCCCGGTCAGGATCGCGTCGGCGTCGCCGAACACGGTCCAGGCGGTGGGCCGGTGGCGACGGGTGACGTCCCGGTCCATCACATCGTCGTGCAGCAGCGTGAAGTTGTGCACCAGTTCCACCGCCGCCGCGGCCCGTACCGCCGAGGACCGGGCGGGGGCGCCGCCCAGGGCCTCGGCGGCGGTGAGCACCAGCGCCGGGCGGATCGCCTTGCCCGCGCCGGTCCGCGACGGCGTTCCGTCCGGGTTCTCCCAGCCGAAGTGGTAGCGGGCGACGCGCCGCATCTGCGCGGGCAGCGAGGCGAAGGCGGACCGCAGTTCGGGGTCGACGGACGCCCTCGTACGGTCCAGTATGTGCGCCGCCTCCGGGGGGACGTCCCGCGTACCGGGGTCGCCGTCCGGCTCGACGGCGACCCCGCTCTCCCCTGCCCCACCGCTGCGGTGTCCGGTGTCCGGTGCTGTGGACTCGGGCATCGGATCCCCCCTCAGGAAGCCCGCGGACACGGAGCGGCTGCGGGAGGGGTCACTGCCAGCGGCCGATCTCGACGTTCTCCAGCACGCCGAGCGCGTCCGGGACCAGCACGGCCGCCGAGTAGTAGGCCGTGACGAGGTACTTGATGATGGCCTGTTCGTTGATGCCCATGAACCGCACCGACAGGCTCGGCTCGATCTCGTCCGGGAGCCCGGACTGCCGCAGCCCGATGACGCCCTGGTCCTGCTCGCCGGTACGCATGGCGATGATGGAGGTGGTGCGGGCCTCGGTGACCGGGATCTTGTTGCAGGGGTAGATCGGCACTCCGCGCCAGGTCGGGATGCGGTTGCCGCCGACGTCCAGGCTCTCCGGGACCAGTCCGCGCCGGTTCAGCTCGCGGCCGAACGCGGCGATGGCGCGCGGGTGGGCGAGGAAGAGCTTGGTGCCGCGGCGGCGGCTGAGCAGTTCGTCCAGGTCGTCGGGGCCGGGTACGCCGTCGTGCGGCTGGATGCGCTGGTCGTACTCGCAGTTGTTGAGCAGGCCGAACTCGCGGTTGTTGATCAGCTCGTGCTCCTGGCGCTCCTTGAGCGCCTCGACCGTGAGCCGCAACTGCTGCTCGGTCTGGTTCATGGGCTGGTTGTAGAGGTCGGCCACCCGGGAGTGGACCCGCAGCACGGTCTGGGCGACGCTCAGCTCGTACTCGCGGGGGCTGCCCTCGTAGTCGACGAAGGTGTGCGGGATGTCGGGCTCGCCGGAGTGGCCGGCCGCGACGTCGATCTCCTTCTCGCCGTACTTGTTGGTGCGCTGCGCGGGGATCGCGCGCAGCGCGTCGAGGTGCCCGCGCAACGTTTCCGCACGCTCGGCGACCTGCTGGAAGTGGTCGCGCGAGAGCACCAGGACCGTGCACGGGGTGTCCGCGCGGACGGTGAACTCCCAGATCGCGTCCGGGTCCAGCAGCGCCTGCTCCCCGAAGTAGGCGCCGTCGGCGAGGACCCCGAGCACGGCGTCGTCGCCGTAGGGTCCGGTGCCCACCTTCTCCACCCGGCCGTGCGCCAGCAGATACACCTCGTCGGTCGGGTTGCCGAAGGAGGCGATCACCTCCCCCGCGGCGATCTCCCGCTGGGCGCAGCGGCGCGCCAGCTCGGTCAGCACCTCGTCGTCCTCGTACGACCGCAGGGCGGGCAGTTCGCCCAGCTCGGCGGGGATGACCTCGACGCGGTCGCCGGTCTTCACAAAGGTGATGCGCCCGTCGCCGACCGCGTAGGTCAACCGCCGGTTCACCCGGTACGTGCCGCCCTGCACGTCCACCCACGGCAGCGTCCGCAGCAGCCAGCGCGAGCTGATCTCCTGCATCTGCGGCACGGACTTGGTCGTGGTGGCCAGGTTCCGCGCGGCTGCCGTACCGAGACTCTGCTGCGGCTTGCCCTGCTCCGTGCGGACCTCTTCGCCTACCGACATATGGAACTGCCCTCCCGGTCATGCCCGGACAGCACTCCGCCGCCGGGCACCGAACTCCGCCGCACAGCGTTCCATCACCCGGTGTGCCGATGCTATTACCCGAAAGAGCGGGAATGGATCACCGCGCGCCGGGGCACATGTGAGTCACCCGGCACCCCGTTCCGCTCCGGAATACGCTCCTCCACTCCCCCTTTCTCCCCGCCCCGTAGCGGAATCGATCTGTCCGAATCCGCTCGCACGCTGTGCGAATGGAGGGTTCGGCGGCGGCCCGTTCGGTACAAGCAGCGGTACGAGACGGCCGCGCCCGGCGGTCGGCGCTCAGGTGCACGAAGGAGAGACGGCCATGGCCCCACCCATGTCCGCGAACACATTTCTGAATACCCTCCGCGAGGAGGGGCTCAAGGTCGTCGAGGTCGGCGACTGGCGCACCCACAACCGCAACAGCAAGGGCCCGTGGGGCCCGGTGCACGGCGTGATGATCCACCACACCGTCACCAAGGGCAGCGCGAGAACCGTGGAGATCTGCCGTGACGGCTACGCCTCCCTGCCCGGCCCCCTCTGCCACGGCGTCATCACCAAGGACGGCACCGTCCACCTCGTCGGCTACGGCCGCGCCAACCACGCCGGGCTCGGCGACGGCGACGTACTGAACGCGGTCATCGCCGAGAAGGGCCTCCCGCCGGACAACGAGGCGAACACCGACGGCAACACCCACTTCTACGGCTTCGAGTGCGAGAACCTCGGCGACGGCAAGGACCCCTGGCCCACCGCCCAGCTCGACGCCATCGCCAAGGCGGCGGCAGCGGTCTGCCGGACCCACGGCTGGACCGAGCGCTCGGTGATCGGGCACCTGGAGTGGCAGCCCGGGAAGATCGACCCCAAGGGCTTCACCATGGCCAGCATGCGCGAACGCGTCAAGGGACGGCTGAAGTAACCTTCCCCCCGGCCATGGGGCACCCGCGGGTGCCCGGCGCCGGTACCGGGGGCACCCGCGGGTGCGCGGCGGTGTGGCCGACAATGGGCCGATGACCGGCCCCGACCCCGCCGCCGCGCTGCGCCCCCGGCTCCCCTCGCCGCTGGTGGAGGTGACCGACCCCCGCTTCGCCCGCCGGGGCGTCCGGCTGCTGCTCAAGCGGGACGATCTGATCCACCCGGAGCTGATCGGCAACAAGTGGCGCAAGCTGGCCCCGAACCTGGCCGCCGCGTCCGGCCGTACCGTGCTGACCTTCGGCGGCGCCTACTCCAACCATCTGCGGGCCACCGCCGCCGCGGGCCGCCTGCTCGGGCTGCCGACCGTCGGCGTGGTGCGCGGCGACGAACTGGCCGGTGCCCCGCTCAACCCCTCCCTGGCCCGCTGCGCCGCCGACGGCATGCGGCTGCACTTCGTCGACAGATCGACCTATCGCCGCAAGACCGAGCCCGCGACCCGCGCCGCGCTCCTCGCCGCGACGGACGCCGGGGACGCCCTGGTGATCCCCGAGGGCGGCAGCAACGACCTCGCGGTACGGGGCTGCGCGGCGCTCGGCGAGGAGCTGCGGGGCGCCGCCGAGGTGGTCGCCGTGGCCTGCGGCACCGGGGGCACGCTGGCCGGGCTGGCCGCCGGTCTGGGCCCCGGCCAGCGCGCCCTGGGGGTGCCGGTGCTCAAGGGCGGGTTCCTCACCGCCGGGGTACGCGCCCTCCAGGACGCCGCCTTCGGCGGGGCACGCGGCACCTGGGCGCTGGCCGACGGCTTCCATTTCGGCGGCTACGCGCGCGTGCCGGCGGAACTCGACGCGTTCGCCTCCGGGATCGAACAGCGCCACGGGTTCGCGGTGGAACGTCTGTATGTCGCCAAGTTGCTCTATGCCCTCGTCGCCCTCGCCGAGGCGGGCACCTTCCCGCGCGGGACCCGGGTGGCGGCCGTCGTCACGGGGTCACCGCTCGGGGAGGCCGTCTGATCCGGGGCACGACCGGGTCCACCGTCCGGGACACGGCGGGCCCCGGTGCCGTCCGGGACACGGCAGGGCCCGCCGCGCCCCGGACCCTCCCCGCGCCGCGCCCCCCGGACCCCTCACGCCGACGACTCCCGGTACGCCGCCGCCTCCTCCAGGTCCAGCCGGCGCAGCAGGGTGCGCAGCATCTCGTCGTCGATGTAGCGCAGATCGCGCAGCCGGACGAAGACCTCGCGCTCGGCGCCGATCATCTCGCGGGACAGCCGCCGGTAGGTGTCGTCGACGGTCTCCCCGGTGACCGGGTTGGGCTGGCCGAGGCGCTCCCACACCGAGTTCTGGCGGCGTTCCAGGACCGTGCGCAGCCGGTCGGCGAGGGGGCCGGGCAGGGCGTTGCGCTCGTCGGTGAGGAGGTCGTCCAGCCGGCGCTCGGCGGCCCGGGACGCCTGCGCCTGGGCGTTGGCCTCGACCAGGGTCTCGGCCTGGACGTCCTTGCCGGGCAGCCGCAGGACACGGATCAGCGGCGGCAGGGTCAGGCCCTGGAGGACGAGGGTGCCGATGACGGTGGTGAAGGTCAGGAACAGGATCAGATTGCGGCCGGGGAAGGGCTCGCTGTCGTCCATGGTGACCGGGATGGAGAAGGCGATGGCCAGCGAGACCACCCCGCGCATCCCGGCCCAGGAGATGATGAACGCCCCCTTCCAGGTCGGGTTCTCCTCGCGTTTGCGCACCCGCGCGGAGAGCAGCCGGGGCAGGAAGGTCGCCGGATAGACCCAGATGAACCGCGACGCAACGACCACCAGGAAGACGACGACGGCGTACCAGGCGGCGTCGAGCCCCTCGTACGCGCCGAGGCCGCGCAGGACCACCGGGAGCTGGAGGCCGATGAGGGCGAAGACGGCGGACTCCAGGACGAAGGCGACCATGCGCCACACCGCGTCCTCCTGGAGGCGGGTCGCGAAATCCACCTCCCACGCGCGATGCCCCAGGTACAGCGCGACCACGACGACCGCGAGCACCCCGGAGGCGTGCACCTGCTCGGCGACGGCGTAGGCGGCGAACGGGATGAGCAGCGACAGGGTGTTCTGGAGGAGGGCCTCCTTGAGGTGGGTGCGCAGCCAGTGGATCGGGAACATCAGCAGCACCCCGATGCCGATGCCGCCGACCGCGGCGATCACGAACTCGGTGATGCCGCCCGCCCAGCTCGCCCCCTCGCCGATGGCCGCCGCGACGGCGACCCGGTAGGCGGTGATCGCGGTGGCGTCGTTCACCAGGGACTCGCCCTGGAGGATGGTGGTGATCCTGGACGGCAGTCCCACCCGGCGCGCGACCGCCGTGGCGGCGACCGCGTCCGGCGGCGCCACCACCGCGCCCAGCACCAGCGCCGCGGTCAGCGGCAGCCCGGGGATGAGCAGATAGGCGGCGTATCCGACGGCCACCGTCGCGAACAGCACATAGCCGACGGAGAGCAGCGCGACCGGTCTGAGCTGGGCGCGCAGATCGAGGTAGGAGCTGTCGGTGGCGGCGGTGTGCAGCAGCGGGGGCAGCAGCAGCGGCAGCACGATGTGCGGGTCGAGCGCGTACTCGGGTACGCCCGGCACGTAGGACACCGCCAGGCCCGCCGTGACCAGCAGCAGCGGCGCGGGCACCGGCGTGCGCCGCCCGGCCGCGGCGACCGCGGCGCTGCCCGCCACCAGCAACAGCAGCGGCATCACGTCCATGCGTCATCCCCGCCCTTCGTTGTGCGCGCGGTCTCCCGCACACCCGTCGTAATCTGGCAATCATGAAACAGTGCACGCACGCCGACGCGCTGCCGCACCCGGAACCCGCCCCGGCCAGTGAGACCTGTCTGGAGTGTCTCGCCGACGGGACGAACCCCGTGCAGTTGCGGCTCTGCCTCTCCTGCGGCCACGTCGGCTGCTGCGACTCCTCGCCGCACCGGCACGCGACCGAGCACCACAAGGATTCCGGCCACCCGGTGATGAAGACCTTCGAGCCCGGCGAGAGCTGGCGCTGGTGCTTCGTCGATCATGTCCTGGTGTGACCTCCGGTGACACCGGTGGTGACCCGGGGCGACGGTCGCCCTGTCCGGAACCGGTCCGATGTGATCCACGACAGGTCGGGATCGGGGACGGTTCGACCGTCTGACGCCTGGGTACGTCAATCCGGCGCGCGCTCTTCCCATTTGGGCCCGGCACACCCCTAGCCACGGAGCGTATCCGCGTGTTTACTATGAGTGACGGCAAGGGGATGGGGTCCCGGGGACAGGACTGTTGAGAGCGCGATAGCGTCACCGCTGAACGACCCATCGCGTTACCCCCGGGGGGCGACCCTCGGCCCCGAATAGCTTGTACCACCTTGGAGGTGAGGGTGTCCCAGATCGCAGGCGAGCCCGCGACCCAGGACTTCGTGGAAGTCCGGCTGCCGGCCGCGGGTGCCTACCTGTCGGTGCTGCGGACGGCCACGGCCGGCCTCGCGGCCCGTTTGGACTTCACCCTGGACGAGATCGAGGACCTGCGCATCGCGGTGGACGAAGCCTGCGCGATCCTGCTCCAGCAGGCCGTGCCGGGCTCCGTGCTCAGTTGCGTCTTCCGGCTGGTCGACGACTCGCTGGAGGTCACCGTCTCGGCGCCGACCACCGACGGCCACGCCCCCTCGCGGGACACCTTCGCCTGGACCGTGCTGTCCGCCCTGGCGGGCAAGGTCTCCTCCGCGGTGGACGACGACAAGACCGTCTCCATCAGCCTGTACAAACAGCGCGGCGCGGGACCCGGGCCGGCGTGAAGGACGGGGACGGGCCGGTGCGGGACGACGAGCGCGGCACACGGGAGCTTGCCGCCCAGGGCGCCGAGGGTGCCCCGGGCGGCTCCCGGCCCATGGCGGAGGGCATCGACGCCATTCCCGAGCAGGCCCGGCCGCACCCGGAGGACGTGTCCGGGGGCACCGGACCGGCCGGCTCCCCGGGCGAGGGACGGACGAATCAGGAAGGCGCCGCGCGGAGCACGTCCGCCCGGCGGAGCGGGGTGTCCCCCACCCGGGCTGACGCGCGGGCGCGGGGCAGGGCAACGGGCGGGACGATGAGCGAGCACGAGCGAGACCCCGAACAGACGGCACGGCCGGCACAGGCCGCGCAGACGGCACCGGGCAGACCGGCCGCGCAGCACGACCCCCAGGACCGCAGCGGGGCGCGGGCGATGTTCCTGGAGCTGCGCAAGCTGACGGAGGGCAGCGCGGAGTACGCGGAGCTGCGCAATCAGCTCGTGCGGATGCATCTCCCGCTCGTGGAGCACCTCGCGCGCCGGTTCCGCAACCGGGGCGAGCCGCTGGACGACCTCACCCAGGTCGCCACGATCGGGCTGATCAAGTCGGTGGACCGCTTCGACCCGGAGCGCGGCGTGGAGTTCTCCACCTACGCCACCCCGACCGTCGTGGGCGAGATCAAGCGGCACTTCCGCGACAAGGGCTGGGCGGTCCGGGTCCCCCGCCGCCTCCAGGAACTGCGGCTGGCCCTCACCACGGCCACCGCCGAGCTGTCCCAGTTGCACGGCCGCTCCCCCACGGTCCACGAGCTGGCCGAGAAGCTGGCGATCTCCGAGGAAGAGGTCCTGGAGGGCCTGGAGTCGGCCAACGCCTACTCCACCCTGTCCCTGGACGTCCCCGACACCGACGACGAGTCCCCGGCGGTCGCCGACACCCTCGGCGCGGAGGACGAGGCGCTGGAGGGCGTCGAGTACCGGGAGTCCCTCAAGCCGTTGCTGGAGGATCTCCCGCCGCGCGAGAAGCGCATCCTGCTGCTGCGCTTCTTCGGGAACATGACCCAGTCGCAGATCGCCCAGGAGGTCGGCATCTCCCAGATGCACGTCTCCCGCCTCCTGGCCCGCACCCTGGCGCAGCTACGGGAAAAGCTCCTGGTCGAGGAGTAGTGAAGGTAGTGAAGGTAGTGGAGGTAGTGGAGGTAGTGGAGGTAGTGGAGGTAGTGGAGGTAGTGGAGGAGTAGACGGGCGGCGGGATGCCGGGGCGGACCCGGTGTCACCCGGCATCGCCTACTTCCGCTCCGCCTCGTCCGCCACCGCGCCCGGCCCCCGGATGCCCAGCGCGCGGGTCGTCTCCTGGTTGACCAGGAAGTACAGGCCCAGCACCGCCGTCACCCCGAGCGCGATACCCGCCGGGATGGCGGCGCTGTCGGTCTGGAGCAGGTTGTAGGCGACCGGCAGGGCGATGATGTGGGTGATCACGGCCGGGCCCCGGCTCCAGCTCCGGCGGGCCAGCAACCCCCGGGCGGCGAGCAGCGGCAGCAGCGCGAGCGCGATCAGGGTGACCCCGCCGGTGACGGCCTGCTGCCGGTCGTCGGGATGGCCGGTGAGTCCGAGGACGAGGATCCAGGCGCCGCCGATGAGCAGCGCGAGCCCCTCAAGACCCGTCAGGGCCGCCGCGTACGTCAGCCGGCGCGGCCGGGGTCCGGTGGCTTCGGGGGTGGGAGTCTGCTCGCTGCTCACCCCAGCAGGGTAGCCCTCGGGGGATACGGCACCCGGTACGCCCCCTGGGCCCACCGCCGGTCGCCCACCACCCACCAGCCACCGCCCACCACCGCCCACCACCGGTCGCCAGCCACCAGCCACCAGCCACCAGGATCGGGCCGGGCCGGGCCGGGCAGGACCCCGGGCCGGGCTCCCCACTCCCGCCCCCTCCCCCTCGCACTGGGATCGGGTACCCCCCAGTAGGTACGCTGCCACCCATGCGTGCACTTCTCGTGGTCAATCCGGCGGCAACCACCACCAGTGCGCGCACGCGCGATGTGCTGATCCACGCGCTCGCCAGCGAGATGAAGCTGGAGGCGGTCACCACCGAGTACCGCGGCCACGCCCGGGACCTCGCCCGGCAGGCGGCGGACAGCGGCAACATCGACCTGGTCGTCGCCCTCGGCGGTGACGGCACGGTCAACGAGGTGGTCAACGGTCTGCTGCACTCCGGCCCCGACCCGGACCGGCTGCCCGGTCTCGCGGTGGTCCCCGGCGGCTCCACCAATGTCTTCGCCCGCGCCCTGGATCTGCCCAACCATCCCGTCGAGGCGACCGGCGCCCTGCTGAACGCGCTGCGCGAGGGCAGTGAGCGCACCATCGGTCTGGGCCTGACCTCCGGCACCCCCGGCACCGAGGACGAGGCGGTGCCCCCGCGCTGGTTCACCTTCAACTCCGGGCTCGGCTTCGACGCGGGGGTCGTCGGCCGGGTCGAGCAGCAGCGCGAGCGCGGCAGACGCTCCACCCACGCGCTCTACGTCCGTCAGGTCGTCCGCCAGTTCCTGGGCGAGCCGAGCCGGCGGCACGGTTCCATCACCCTGGAGCGGACCGGTGAGGATCCGGTGTCCGATCTGGTGGTGTGCATAGCCTCGAACACCGCCCCCTGGACCTTCCTGGGCAATCGCCCGATGTACGCGTCGCCTAAGGCGTCGTTCGATACCGGGCTCGACGTATTCGGCCTCAGCAGGCTGTCCACCGCCGCCGTCGCCCGATATGGCACGCAATTGCTGACTTCGTCCCCCGAGCGGGGGCCGCAGGGGAAGCACGCCCTCTCACTGCACGATCTGGACGCGTTCACCTTGCATTCGAAGGTCCCGCTCCCGCTTCAGATGGACGGTGACCACCTCGGGCTCCGTACCAGCGTGACGTTCACAGGCGTACGCCGTGCACTGCGTGTGATTGTGTGAGCAGAAGGGGCTAAAGTCCTTTCACTCGAACGTTTAGGCCAGGGTCCACCCCATGGAAGTACGGCTGTGACACAGTCGACACCGAGGAATCAAAAAAAACTTTCCAGAAGGGGTTGTATCCGCCGCTGAGGTTTGCGAGTCTCTACGTGGCGATCGAGACGGCCCGCACCACCGGCCTCCACAGATCACCGGAACCCCTCTTCAAGCCCACAGGACCACGCCAGGGAAACCTGACGGTCGGCCCTTCCCTTGTTGAGGGATTCGTGAAAGCGTTCACATTCACAAGCAATCAGCACGTAATACCCAAGGAGAGGTAGCAGCCATGGACTGGCGTCACAACGCCGTTTGCCGCGAGGAAGACCCCGAGCTCTTCTTCCCCATCGGCAACACCGGTCCTGCGCTGCTGCAGATCGAGGAAGCCAAGGCCGTCTGCCGCCGCTGCCCGGTGATCGAGCAGTGTCTGCAGTGGGCGCTTGAGTCCGGTCAGGACTCCGGCGTCTGGGGTGGTCTCAGCGAGGACGAGCGCCGCGCCATGAAGCGCCGCGCCGCCCGCAACCGGGCCCGTCAGGCATCCGCCTGACCTACCCGCCCCGCACAACAGCCTGAGCTTGGCGGCGCGTACAGCGCGTACGCAACTCCCGCCCCCGAGCCGCAGCGCGCAGTACCCCCGATGCGCACTGACCCCGGACCGTTCACACGGTCCGGGGTTCTTTGCTGTCCGGGCTTCTTCGGTGCCCGGGGGTTCTTTGGCGTCCGAGGCTCTTCGGCGCCAGGGGCTCTTCGGTGTCCGGGCCCGGGAACTCCGAAGCACTCGCGTTCACTTGTTCACGTTCACTTGGGCATGTTCACTTGTGCGCGCGGACCGGGATGTCCAGGATCACCCGGGTGCCGCGCTCCGGGGCCGGGACCATGTCGAAGGCGCCGCCCAACTCGCCCTCCACCAGCGTCCGGACGATCTGGAGGCCCAGGTTCCCCGAGGTGTGCGGGTCGAAGCCGGGCGGCAGGCCCACCCCGTCGTCCTGGACCGTGACCAGCAGCCGGGTCTGCTTGGTCGTGCCGCCGCGTACGGCCGAGACCTCGACCGTGCCCGTCTCGCCCTCCGTGAATCCGTGCTCCAGGGCGTTCTGGAGGACCTCGGTGAGCACCATGGCGAGCGGGGTGGCGACCTCCGCCTCCAGGATGCCGAAGCGGCCGGAGCGGCGGCCGGTGACCTTGCCGGGCGAGATCTCGGCGACCATGGCGACGACCCGGTCGGCGATCTCGTCGAACTCCACCCGCTCGTCCAGGTTCTGGGACAGCGTCTCGTGGACGATGGCGATCGAGCCGACCCGGCGGACCGCCTCCTCCAGGGCCGCGCGGCCCCGCTCGGACTCGATCCGGCGGGCCTGGAGGCGCAGCAGGGCGGCCACCGTCTGGAGGTTGTTCTTCACCCGGTGGTGGATCTCCCGGATGGTGGCGTCCTTGGTGATCAACTCGCGCTCGCGGCGGCGCAGTTCGGTGACATCCCGGAGCAGGACCAGGGAACCGGTGCGGGTGCCCTTGGGCTTGAGCGGGATCGTGCGGAACTGGATGACGCCGTCGCGGGCCTCGATCTCGAAGGAGCGGGGGGCCCAGCCGCTGGCGACCTTGGCGAGGGCCTCGTCCACCGGGCCCCGGCTGGGGGCGAGTTCGGCGGTCGTGCGGCCGAGGTGGTGGCCGACGAGGTCGGCGGCGAGGCCCATGCGGTGGTAGGCGGAGAGCGCGTTCGGGGAGGCGTACTGGACGATGCCGTCGGCGTCGACGCGGATCAGGCCGTCGCCGACGCGCGGGGAGGCGTCCATGTCGACCTGCTGGTCGGCGAACGGGAAGGCGCCCGCCGCGATCATCTGGGCGAGGTCGGAGGCGCTCTGGAGGTAGGTCAGCTCCAGCCGGCTGGGGGTGCGCACGGTGAGCAGATTGGTGTTGCGGGCGATGACGCCGAGCACCCGGGAGTCGCGCCGTACGGGGATGGACTCGACGCGGACCGGGACCTCCTCGCGCCACTCGGGGTCGCCCTCGCGCACGATCCGGCCCTCGTCCAGCGCCGCGTCCAGCATCGGGCGGCGGCCTCGCGGGACGAGGTGGCCGACCATGTCGTCCTGGTAGGAGGTGGGGCCGGTGTTGGGGCGCATCTGGGCGACCGAGACATAGCGGGTGCCGTCGCGGGTGGGGACCCACAGAACGAGGTCGGCGAAGGAGAGGTCGGAGAGCAGTTGCCACTCCGAGACCAGCAGATGGAGCCACTCCAGGTCGGAGTCGTCGAGGGCGGTGTGCTGGCGGACCAGCTCGTTCATGGAGGGCACGCTGTGAGCGTACCTGGGGGCCTGAGGGCCCCCTAAATGTCCGGACCGGCGCCAAGGGGTCATATGCGGCCCGCGGGGTGTGCGGAGGGGGCCGGAGACACCCGCGGGCCGCGGCGCCTGGGAGGGACCCTCAACCCTCCCGGCACCGCAGCCCGGAGCAACAACGGCCGTGGGGTGTGCGGTCCCGGTCGGCCGATGGATGAGGACCCGGAGCAGTCAGGGCAGAGAGCACCGGTTCCTCGGTCCGCCCTCCTGTGCGGGGAGGACGGAGGCTTGTGTGCAGTGGGCATTGCCATGGGCGTTGCGTGTGCTGTGCGCCGTGCGACGGGCGGTGCCGGTGGCCCTGCGGCCGATCGGGTCACCGCCGCGCGGAAATCCCCGCTGACAGCATTGTGGACTAGACCACTCCGCGTGTCCATGAGTCGGGGGCGGCGAATTGCTGGAGCCTGTTGATTGTTGACGCCACGCAGCCTAACCCGCAGAGGTCGGCTGCGGGGCGCGATATTCACGGCGATTTCGGCGGACGTCCCCGGTCCGTCACGGGCGGGCCGGTCAGCGGGTCTCGGTGACCTTGGCCAGGGCGCGGGGGGCGTCGGGGTCCTGGCCCCGGGCGATGGTGACCTCGTAGGCGAGGAGCTGGAGGGGGATGATCTCCAGTACCGGCTGGACCTCCTCGGCGACTCCCTCGGTGGGCAGGACGAAACCGGCGGAGGCGCCGCGGGCACGGTCGGCGGGGCCGATGACGACCAGGTCCGCGCCCCGGCCGCGCAGCCGGTCCAGGACGGGCTGGAGGGCCTCGCCGCCCTTGCCGTCGGTGACGACCGCGATGACCGGGGAGACGTTGTCGACCATGGCCAGCGGGCCGTGCAGCAGGTCGGCGCCGGAGTAGGAGAGGGCGGGGATGTAGCTGGTCTCCATCAGCTTGAGGGCGGCCTCCTTGGCGGTGGGGTAGCCGTAGCCGCGGGAGGTGATGACCATGCGCTCGGCGAAGCGGTAGCGGGCGGCGAGGGTGCGGATCTCGTCATGGCGGGCGAGGAGTTGCGCGGCGAGGTCGGGCAGCGGTTCGGCGGCGGCGCCGTCACCGCCGCCGAGGCCCTCGACGAAGAGGTAGAGGGAGAGGAGGGAGGCGGTGTAGGTCTTGGTGGCGGGGAGCGCGCGTTCGGGACCGGCCAGGATGTCGATGTGGTACTCGGCGACGGCCGCGAGGGGTGAGTCCGGGTTGTTGGTCACCGCGAGGGTGATCGCGCCGGCCTCGCGGGCGGCGCGGGTCGAGGCGACGAGATCGGGCGAGCCGCCGGACTGGCTGACGACGACCACGAGGACGTCGGTGAGGTCGGGGCGGGCCCCGTAGGCGGTGACGGTGGACATGGAGGTGAGCCCGCAGGGCAGCCCGAGCTTGATCTCCAGCAGGTACTTGGCGTAGAGGGCCGCGTTGTCGGAGGTGCCGCGGGCGGTGAGCAGGACGAAGCGCGGGGTGCGCGCGGCGATCTCCCGGGCGACGCGCGCGATCACCGGGGCGCCCTCGGCGAGGATCCGCCGCAGCACCGCGGGCTGCTCGGCCATCTCACGGGCCATGATCCGCCCGGGGGTGTCGGTTGGGGGGGACGGGGTGGGGGGCATGGGGGGCATGGGGGGCATGGGGGGCCTCCGGGGGTGGGGGTGGGGGGTGTGCGGGGTGACGGTGGGGGGGTGTGCGGGGGTGTGGGGGCGCGGTGGCGTCATGGTGCCACGCGGGGCGCGCGGGAGGGCGTACGCGACCTGGGACGGCGGGCCGATCCCTGATAGATTGGTCTAAACCACACGGCCCGACACCGGGTTCTCCGCGTCTTCCTTCGAGTCCCCCGATTCCTCTCTTCAGAACGGCAGGCCCAGCGTGGAAGTTGTCATCGTTCCGGACGCCGCGGCGGGCGGCGAGCTGATCGCCGAGGCCATGGCGCAGTTGCTGCGAAGCAAGCCGGACGCCCTGCTCGGGGTGGCCACCGGCTCGACGCCGCTGCCCGTCTACCAGGCGCTGACGGCGAAGGTGCGGTCCGGGGCCGTGGATGTCTCCCGGGCGCGGATAGCGCAGTTGGACGAGTACGTGGGGCTGCCGGCCGAGCATCCGGAGTCGTACCGGTCGGTGCTGCGGCGCGAGGTGCTGGAGCCGCTCGGGATCGGGATGGACGCGTTCCTGGGGCCGGACGGGGCCGCCGAGGACATCCCGGCGGCGTGCGAGGCGTACGACCGGGCGCTGGGGGCGGCCGGCGGGGTCGATCTCCAGTTGCTGGGGATCGGGACGGACGGGCACATCGGGTTCAACGAGCCCTGCTCGTCGCTGGCGTCGCGGACCCGGATCAAGACCCTGACCGAGCAGACCCGGGTGGACAACGCGCGGTTCTTCGACGGGGACATCGAGCAGGTGCCCCACCATGTGATCACCCAGGGGATCGGGACGATCCTGGAGGCGCGGCACCTGGTGCTGCTGGCCACGGGTGAGGGCAAGGCGGACGCGGTGGCGGCGACGGTGGAGGGGCCGGTGGCGGCGGTGTGTCCGGCGTCGGCGCTTCAGTTGCACGCGCGGGCGACGGTTGTCGTCGACGAGGCGGCGGCGTCCAAGCTGAAGCTCGCCGACTACTTCCGGCACGCCTTCTCAAACAAGCCGGAGTGGCAGGGGATTTGAGGAACGGGATTGCCGAAAGCGCCGGTCATGTGAGTGACCGGCGCTTTTCGTTTGGGGTGGTGCGGCTTGCTGGGCGGGTGCGGGTACGTGGGGGGTTGCTCGCGCAGTTCCCCGCGCCCCTTGGGAACTGGCGCCGACTGCACCTCCCAGGGGCGCGGGGCCCGGCGCGACACGCCCCCAAGCCCACGCGTGCGGGGAAGCCGGCGCCG
>NZ_JBFBEM010000017.1:0-214953 GCF_040683675.1 Streptomyces sp. NPDC093252
GCCCCCGCGCGTCACCGCCCCCGCGCGTCACCGCCCCCGCGCGTCACCGCCCCCGGCCCCCCCACGCCCCCCCCGCCCGGCACCCCGCACCCCGCCCTCCCCCGCCTGGGCACCCCTCCCCCCACCCGTCACCCCAGCGGAGCGCCCCCGCCCCGTCACCCCAGCGAAGCACCCCCCACGCCCCCCGACATATCCTGATCCCGAGTAACCATCGGCCGGTGAAGGAGTCCGAAGGTGCCGTCAATGCTCGACGCGGTCGTGGTGGGAGCGGGGCCGAACGGGCTGACCGCTGCCGTGGAGCTGGCCCGGCGCGGTTTCTCCGTGGCCGTCTTCGAGGCCCGGGACACCGTGGGCGGCGGCGCCCGCACCGAGGAGCTGACCCTCCCCGGATTCCGCCACGACCCCTGCTCCGCCGCCCACCCGCTCGGGGTCAACTCCCCGGCGTTCCGCGCCCTCCCCCTGGAGCGGCACGGACTGACCTGGCTGCACCCCGAGCTGCCGATGGCCCACCCCTTCACCGACGGCAGCGCCGCCGTGCTGGCCCGCTCGGTCGCCGAGACCGCCGCCTCCTTCGGCCCGCGCGACGCGGGGGCGTACCGCAGACTGATCGCCCCGTTCCTCACCAAGTGGGACACCCTCGCCCAGGACTTCATGTCCCTGCCGTCCACCGCGCTGCCCCGCGACCCCCTCACCCTCGCCCGCTTCGGCCTCGCCGGACTCCCCCCGTCCACCTGGCTGACCCGCCGCTTCCACGACGAGCGGGCCAAGACCCTCTTCGCCGGACTCGTCGCCCACGTCATGGCCCCGCTGAGCGGCTTCGCCACCGGAGCCGTCGGCCTGGTCTTCGCCCTCGCCGCGCACGCCCGGGGCTGGCCGGTGGCCCGGGGCGGCTCGCAGGCCATCTCCGACGCCCTCACCTCGTACCTCACCGAGTGCGGCGGCACCGTGCACACCGGTTTCGAGGTGAAGCGGCTCGACGATCTGCCGCCCGCCCGCGCCTATGTCTTCGACACCTCACCCACCGCGCTGGCCCGGATCGCCGGCTTCGGCTCCTTCTACGACGGCTACCGCTACGGCCCGGGAGTCTTCAAGGTCGACTACGCGCTGGACGGCCCGGTGCCCTGGACCGCCCCCGAGGCCAGGATCGCCGGCACCGTGCAGATCGGCGCGGACCCCGCCGAGATCGGCACCGCGCTGCGGGCCGTGTCCCGCGAGGGCCGCGCACCCGAGCGCCCCTTCCTGATCACCGTCCAGCCCGGCGTGGTCGACCCCACCCGCGCCCCCGAGGGCAAGCAGGTCTTCTGGGCGTACGGCCATGTGCCGAACGGCTACACCGGTGACCTCACCGACGCCATCGAGCGCCAGTTGGAGCGGTTCGCCCCCGGCTTCCGCGACCGGATCCTCGCCCGAGCCACGGCCGGACCGCCCGAACTGGCCGCCGCCAACGCCAACTACGTCGGCGGTGACATCGCCTCCGGCGCCACCTCGGGCCTTCAGCTCATGCTCCGCCCGAGACTCACCCTCGCCCCCTACCGGACCCCCCACCCCGCCGTCTTCATCTGCTCGTCGGCCACCCCGCCCGGCCCCGGCGTCCACGGCATGTCCGGACACAACGCGGCGAAGGCCGTATGGAGGAGACTGCGGGCATGACCACGCTGACCCTCGTCGAGGGCGACATCACCGACCAGTCCGTCGACGCCCTCGTGAACGCCGCCAACTCCTCCCTCCTCGGCGGCGGAGGCGTGGACGGCGCCATCCACCGCCGGGGCGGACCGGAGATCCTCGCCGCATGCCGCGCCCTGCGCGCCTCCCGGTACGGCAAGGGCCTGCCCACCGGCCGGGCCGTCGCCACCACCGCCGGACTGCTGGACGCCCACTGGGTGATCCACACCGTCGGCCCCGTCCACAGCACCACCGAGGACCGCTCCGCGCTGCTCGCCTCCTGCTACCGCACCTCCCTGCTGGTCGCCGACGAGCTGGGCGCCCGGACGATCGCCTTCCCCGCGATCTCCACCGGCATCTACGGCTGGCCGCTGGACGACGGCGCCCGGATCGCGGTGGAGACGGTCCGCGCGACCGCCACCGCCGCGACCGAGGTCAGATTCGTGGTCTTCGACGACCGCGCCCACGAGGCGTTCGCGGCCCACCTCGGCTGAACCAGGCCCCACCCGGAAAGGCACCCCCATGGACGAGCAGGACACCGACCGCTTCGACGTCGTGGTACTCGGGGCCGGCCCCGGCGGCTATGTCGCCGCCGTCCGCGCCGCCCAGCTCGGCAAGCGCGTCGCCGTGATCGAGGAGAAGTACTGGGGCGGCGTCTGTCTGAACGTCGGCTGCATCCCCACCAAGGCCCTGCTGCGCAACGCCGAGCTGGCCCATGTCTTCACCCATGAGCGCAAGACCTTCGGCATCAAGGTCGACGGCACGGTCACCTTCGACTACGGCGAGGCGTTCCGCCGCAGCCGCAAGGTCGCCGACGGCCGCGTCAAGGGCGTCCATTACCTGATGAAGAAGAACAGGATCACCGAGTTCGACGGCCGAGGCACCTTCCTCGACCCGCACACCCTCCAGGTCACCGACTACGAGGGCACCACCCGCACCCTCACCTTCGAGCACTGTGTCATCGCCACCGGCGCCAGCCCCCGCCTCCTCCCCGGCACCCGCCGCACCGCCCGCGTGGTCACCTTCGAGGAGCAGATCCTCGCCGAGGAACTGCCCGGATCGGTGATCATCGCGGGCGCCGGGGCGATCGGCGTCGAGTTCGCCTACGTCCTGCACAACTACGGCGTGCAGGTGACCATCGTCGAGTTCCTGGACCGGATGGCCCCCCTGGAGGACGCCGAGGTCTCCACCGAGCTGGCCCGCCAGTACCGCAGGCTCGGCATCGACGTCCTCACCTCCACCCGGGTCGACGCGATCGACGAGTCCGGCCCCCAGGTCCGGGTCACCGTCACCGCCAAGGACGGCTCCCAGCAGATCCTGGAGGCCGACAAGGTGCTCCAGGCGATCGGCTTCCAGCCCAATGTGGAGGGCTACGGCCTGGAGAACACCGGCGTCCGGCTCACCGAGCGCGGCGCGATCGACGTCGACGGCCGCTGCCGCACCTCCGTCCCGCATCTGTACGCCATCGGCGATGTCACCGCGAAACTGATGCTCGCCCACGCCGCCGAGTCGATGGGCGTCATCGCCGCCGAGACCCTCGCGGACGCGGAGACCATGGAGCTGGACTACGCGATGATCCCGCGCGCCACGTTCTGCCAGCCCCAGATCGCCAGCTTCGGCTACACCGAGGCCCAGGCCCGCGACCTGGGCCACGACGTCAAGGTGGCCAAGTTCCCCTTCACCGCCAACGGCAAGGCGCACGGCCTCGGCGACACCACCGGCTTCGTCAAGCTGATCAGCGACGCCAGGTACGGCGAGCTGATCGGCGGCCACCTCATCGGCCCCGATGTCACCGAGCTGCTGCCCGAACTCACCCTCGCCCAGCAGTGGGACCTCACCGTCCACGAGGCCGCCCGCAATGTCCACGCCCACCCGACCCTGAGCGAGGCGGTCAAGGAGGCACTGCACGGACTGGCGGGCCACATGATCAACATGTGAACCCCCAGCCCCCGGCCCCCGGGTGCCCCGGCTCCCGGCGCCCCCGCCTCCCCGGCCCCGCGCCCGCCCCGGCCCCGTCCACCCACCCCCATTCACCCATTCGGCCCACACCGCTCGCCACCCCCGCAGCTCCGGGGTCTCCTGGCCCCATGAGCCAGAACGCAGCGCAACCGGATGGAGAGCAGCCGCAGGGCGGCCACGGCACACCGGGACCCTCGGACCCACAGGGCAGCGGCGGATACACGACCCCGGGCACCCCGGGGTCGCGGGGAACAGCGGGATCGCCCGGCCCCCAGGACAGCGAGGTCGGCGACGCCTGGAGCGCCCGTCCGCCCCGCCCCCCGCACACCGGCAACGACGCCTGGGTCACCGGCGGAGTCACCTTCGCCGGTGTCCTGCTGCTGGTCAGTGGTGTGCTCGCGATCCTCCAGGGCATCTCGGCGATCGCCAAGGACGACGTCTACACCCGCGTCGGCACCTATGTCTACGAGATCAATCTGACCGGCTGGGGCTGGATCCACCTGGTCCTCGGCGTCCTGGTCGCGCTCACCGGCTGGGGTGTCCTCTCGGGCGCCGCCTGGGGCCGGATCGCCGGTATCGTGCTGGCCTCGCTCAGCCTGATCTTCCAGTTCCTGTTCCTGCCGTACGCGCCCGTCTGGTCCGTCGTCGTGATGGCCATCGACGTGTTCGTGATCTGGGCACTGGCCAGCCGCCAGGAGACGGCCCACCGCGGAGCCCACTCCCGCACCGCGCCCCGCTGACCTGGCCCCACCACCCACCGCCCCACCACCCACCGCCCCACCATCCGCCGCCCCACCATCCGCCGCCCCACCGGCCGGTGCACCCGGACGGGCACAGCACAGCCGAGGTAGATGTCGGATTCTCGCCAGCCGGGCACCGTCGCGGTGCCCGATGCTGGACGTATGCACAAGGGGATGCACACCGACACCGAACGCTGTGTCCGCGCCGTCCGGTCCAATGACGCCCGTTTCGACGGCTGGTTCTACACGGCGGTCCTGACCACCGGTATCTACTGCCGGCCGAGCTGCCCGGTGGTGCCGCCGAAGCCCGAGAACATGGTCTTCCTGCCGAGTGCCGCCGCGTGCCAGCAGGCCGGCTACCGGGCCTGCAAGCGCTGCCGCCCCGACACCAGCCCCGGCTCCCCCCAGTGGAACCAGCGCGCCGACCTCACCGCCCGCGCCATGCGGCTGATCGCCGACGGAGTGGTGGACCGCGAGGGCGTCCCCGGTCTCGCCGCCCGCCTCGGCTACAGCACCCGCCAGATCGAGCGCCAGCTCCGTGCCGAACTCGGCGCCGGACCCCTCGCCCTCGCCCGCGCCCAGCGCGCCGAGACCGCCCGGCTCCTCATCGAGACCACGGACCTGCCGATGGCCGAGCTGGCCTTCGCCGCCGGTTTCGCCTCGATCCGCACCTTCAACGACACCGTCCGCGAGGTCTTCGCCCTGGCCCCCGGCGAGCTGCGCGCCCGCCGCCCCCGGGGGCAGCGCCCCCAGGCCGCCACCGGTGCCCTGACCCTGCGGCTGCCGTTCCGCACCCCCCTCAACCCCGACAACCTCTTCGGCCACCTCGCCGCCACCGCCGTCCCCGGGGTCGAGGAGTGGCGGGACGGCGCCTACCGCCGCACGCTGCGCCTGCCCCTCGGCCACGGAATCGTCGCCCTGACCCCCACCCCCGACCACATCATCTGCCGGCTCACCCTCTCCGACCTGCGGGATCTGCCGGTCGCCATCGCCCGCTGCCGCCGCCTCCTGGACCTGGACGCCGACCCGGTCGCCGTCGACGACGCACTGCGCGCCGATCCGCTGCTGGCGCCCCTGGTCGACAAGGCGCCGGGGCGCCGGGTGCCGCGCACGGTCGACGAGGCCGAGTTCGCGGTCCGGGCGGTGCTGGGACAGCAGGTCTCCACGGCCGCCGCCCGCACCCACGCGGCCCGCCTGGTCACCGCCCACGGCGACCCGGTGACCGACCCCGAGGGCGGCCTCACCCACCTCTTCCCCACGACCGAGCGGCTCGCGTCCGTCGACCCCGCCACCCTCGCCATGCCCCGCACCCGCCGGGCGACCTTCACCACCCTGGTCTCCCACCTCGCCGACGGCACCCTCCATCTCGGGGTGGAGAGCGACTGGCCCGAAACCCGCGCACAACTCCTCGCCCTGCCCGGCTTCGGCCCCTGGACCGCCGATGTCATCGCCCTGCGCGCCCTCGGCGACCCCGACGCCTTCCTCCCCACCGACCTCGGCATCCGCCGCGCCGCGCAGGGCCTCGGCCTGCCCTCCACCCCGGCCGCCCTCACGGCCCGCGCCGCCGCCTGGCGCCCCTGGCGGGCCTACGCGGTCCAGTACCTGTGGGCGACCGACGACCACCCCATCAACGTTCTGCCGACATAAGCCCGTACCCCGGCCCTCACCCCCCACCCCCTACGATCCCCCCAGCGACCCACACCCAAGGACGAAGACCCCCATGCACACCCGCACCCACACCGTCATCGACAGCCCCTACGACCCCCTCACCCTGGTCGCCGAGGACGGCGTCCTGTGCGGTGTCTACATGACCGAGCAGCGCCACCGCCCCCCGGAGGAGAGCTTCGGCGACCGCGCCGACGCCGCCCCCGCGTTCGCGGCGGCCGAGGAACAACTGGAGGCGTACTTCTCCGGCGACCTCAAGGACTTCGACCTCGAAATGCACCTCATCGGGACCGACTTCCAGCGCACCGTCTGGGACCAGCTCTGCCGCATCCCGTTCGGCGAGACCCGCTCCTACGGCGATCTCGCCGACGCCCTCGGCAACCCGAAGGCGTCCCGCGCGGTGGGCCTCGCCAATGGCAAGAACCCCATCAGCATCATCGTCCCCTGCCACCGAGTGATCGGCGCCGCGGGCAGCCTCACCGGCTACGGCGGCGGCCTCGACCGCAAGCGCCGCCTCCTGGACTTCGAACGCGGCACGGCCCTCTTCTAGGGCGAGACCCCTTGGACCCCGCCCCCGATCTCCTTCAGCAGCCGCGGCAACGCCGTCCCGATCGGGTCCCGTACGACCTCGTCGGCCAGTTCGTCGTACGGGGTCGGCTCGGCGTTGACGATGACGAGACGGGCCCCGTGGTCGGCGGCGACCCCCGCGAGCCCGGCGGCCGGCTGGACCTGGAGGGTGCTGCCGACGGCGAAGAACACCTGGCACGCCTTGGCGATGGCGACCGCCTGACCCAGCACGCCCGGATCGAGCTTCTCCCCGAACATCACCGTCGCCGACTTCAGGACGGACCCGCACTCCAGACAGGGCGGGTCCTCCTCCCCGGCCGCCACCCGGGCGAGGGCGTCCTCCATCGGCCCGCGCGCCCCGCACCCGGTGCACACCACGCTCCGCGCGCTGCCGTGCAGTTCCAGCACCTTGCGGGCGGGCATCCCGGCCAACTGGTGCAGCCCGTCGACGTTCTGCGTGATCACCCGGACCGGCACCCCGGACCGCTCCAGCTCCGCCACCGCCCGGTGGGCGGCGTTCGGCTCGGCCCGGAGGGTGCGGTTCTCGCGCCGCATCCGCCAGGACCGCCGCCGGATCTCCGGATCCCCCATGTAGTACGCGTACGTCACGAGCTTCTCGGCCTCGGGATCCCGCCGCCACAGCCCGGCCGGGCCGCGGTAGTCGGGGATACCGGAGTCGGTGCTGATACCGGCGCCGCTGAGCAGGGCGACAAGAGGCTTGGCCATGCCGCCGAGGGTAGGGCGGGAGGCCGGAGCGGGGCGAACGGATATCCGCACCGCCGGGGCGCCGCGCCGACCGGGCCGCCGGCGGAAGGCTGAGCCCCCCGTCCGTCCCCTCAGGCCACCCGCTCGCCGTTCTCCAGCTCCGCCGTGCCCGAGCCGTCCGCGAGGACATCCAGCGCGGCCCGCACCCGGGGACCGAGGGCGCCCGGCAGATAGGGGTCCAGCTCCTCGCGGGGCACCAGCCGCCAGGACAGCAGCTCCTCCTCCTGGAGCCGGATCGCCTTGAGATCCGCGTCGCCGAGCACCCCACCGTCGTAGAGGTATGCCACCAGGGGCGGCCAGCCCGCCCGGTACACCCAGTCGACGGCGAGCAGCCGCCCCAGCGTGCGGTCCAGGCCGATCTCCTCCGCGGTCTCCCGCCGGGCGCCCTGGCGCGGGGTCTCCCCGCCGTCCGACTCGATGGTGCCGCCGGGCAGGGTCCAGCCGTCCCGGTAGTTCGGCTCGACCAGCAGCACCCGGCCCTCCGCGTCCCGGAAGAGCGCGGCGGCACCGGCGAGGACACGGGGCAGTCCGGCGATGTACGTGGCGAAATCAGAACTGTCAGAAGTGGTCACCCTGGCAAGGGTAGCCAGCCCCGCGGGCACCTCCCGGGGCATGACGGCGGGGGCGCCCTCCGGTTAAGGTCGCATCGGCGCGACTGCCTTGGAGCTCGATCCTGGAACTCGATGCGCTCAAGGCCCGAGGAGCGAGGGGATGGCAAGTGGCAGACGCTGCTGACGTGCGCGGTACCCGGCGGGTACTGGTGGCCGCCGACAAGTTCAAGGGCTCACTGACGGCGGTCGAGGTCGCCGAACGGGTGGCGGCCGGACTGCGCCGGACCGTGCCGGACCTCACCGTGGAGTGCCTCCCGGTCGCCGACGGCGGTGACGGCACGGTGGCCGCGGCCGTCGCGGCCGGATTCACCCGCCACGAGGTACGGGTCACCGGACCGCTCGGCGACCCGGTGACGGCGGCGTTCGCCCTCCGCGACGGCACCGCCGTGGTCGAGATGGCCGAGGCCAGCGGCCTCCAGCGACTCCCCGAGGGCGTCTTCGCCCCCCTGAGCGCCACCACCCACGGCTCCGGCGAGCTGCTGCTGGCCGCCCTGGACGCGGGCGCCCGGACCATCGTCTTCGGCGTCGGCGGCAGCGCCACCACGGACGGCGGCGCGGGCATGCTGACGGCCCTCGGCGCCCGCTTCCTGGACGCCGACGGCACCCCGGTGCCCCCGGGCGGCGGCGGCCTCACCGCCCTCGCCACGGCCGACCTGACCACCCTGGACCCCCGCCTCGCCACCACCGACCTCGTCCTCGCCAGCGATGTGGACAACCCCCTGACCGGCCCCACGGGCGCCCCGGCGGTGTACGGCCCGCAGAAGGGCGCCACACCGGACGACGTGGCCGCCCTGGACGCGGCCCTCGCTCACTACGCCAAGGTCCTGGAGGGGACGGCGGGCCCGAGGGCGGCCCAGTGCGCGGCGGCACCCGGCGCGGGCGCGGCGGGCGGCATCGGCTACGGCGCCCTGATCGTCGGCGCCCGGTTCCGCCCCGGCATCGAGGTGATGCTCGACGTCCTCGGCTTCGCCCCGGCCCTGGCCCGCGCCGATCTGGTCATCACCGGCGAGGGCTCCCTCGACGCACAGACCCTGCACGGCAAGGCCCCGGCGGGCGTCGCCGCGGCGGCCCGCGCGGCGGGCAAGGACGTCATCGCGGTCTGCGGCCGTCTGGCCCTCCCGCCCGAGTCCCTGACCCGCGCGGGCATCCTCCGCGCCTACCCCCTCACGGACGAGGAACCCGACATCACGAGGTGCATCACCCACGCGGGCCCCCTCCTGGAACAGGTCGCCCAGCACATCGCCCACAACCACCTGACCTGACCTGACCTGACCTGACGGCACCGGCGCCCCACCCTCAGCCCCCCACCCCGTCCAGCTCCGCCACCACCCCCTCCGGCAGCACAAGGTCCGCCGCCGCGAGGTTCTCCCGCAGATGGGCCAGGGACGACGTCCCGGGGATCACGGAGATCGTGGGGGAGCGGTGCAGCAGCCAGGCCAGGGCGACCTGCTGCGGCGAGGCCCCCAGCTCGGCGGAGACCCTGGTCAGACGGTCCGACTGGATCGGGTTGAAGCCGCCCAGCGGGAAGTACGGCACGAAGACGATGCCCTCCGCCGCGCAGCGGTCGACCAGGGCGTCGTCCCGGCGCTGGGCCAGGTTGTAGCGGTTCTGGACGGTGACGACCGGTGCGATGCCCTGCGCCTCGCTGAGCTGCGCGTCCGTGACGTTGCTCAGGCCCAGGTGCCGGACGAGGCCCTGGGCGCGCAGCTCGGCGAGGGCGGCGAAGGGCTCGGCGAGGGAGGTGTCGTCGGGGTCGTCCACGCCGCCGAGCCGCAGATTCACCACGTCCAGGGTGTCCACGCCCAGGTGGGTGAGATTGTCGTGGACCTGGCCGACCAGGTCGGCGGGTTCGTGGGACATGTCCCAGCGGCCGTCGGCCCCGCGCCGGGCGCCGACCTTGGTGACGACGGTCAGCTCGGCGGGGTAGGGGTGCAGGGCCTCCCGGATGAGTTCGTTGACCACGACCGGCCCGTAGAAGTCGGCGGTGTCCACATGGGTGACTCCCGCCTCGACCGCCGCCCGCAGCACGGCGAGGGCCTCCGCCCGGTCCGCGGGCGGCCCGAACACATTCGGCCCCGCAAGCTGCATGGCCCCATACCCCACCCGCGAAAGCACCGGCCCCCCGACAACCGCCACAGTCCCGCCCAGAGCAACGACACCCATAAAACCCCTCTCAAACCCCCACCCCTCCACCCTGCACCCTCCACCTCACCCCCGCACCTTCCCCCACCCCTTTCAGGGGCGCGGGGAACTGCGCATTCCCCCCACCGCCCCGCACTCTCCCACCCCACCCAGCCCACCACCTCCCCAGGGGCGCGGGGAACTGCGCGCTCAACCCCCACCGCCCCGCACTCTCCCACCCCACCCAGCCCCCTACCTCCCCAGGGGCGCGGGGAACTGCGCGCTCAACCCCCACTCACCCGCACTCTCCCACCCCGCCCAGCCCCCACCCCCCAGGGGCGCGGGGAACTGCGCACTCACCCCCCACCAACCCGCACCCGCACCCGCACCCACACACAAGAAGGGCCCCGGACCGACATCCGGCCCAGAGCCCTTCCTCACACCAACCCAAACCAACCCAGCCCAGCGGAGCAGCACGCACTCTCACTACGGCAAATGCGCGGCGCGCGACTCCCGCCGGTTGTCCCGGAAATTGTTCACCCGGCGAGCCGTGGCGAACAGCGGGATCACCGCACCCATCACGAGCTGAAGCGCACACCCGGTCTGGAGCAGAAGCTGCCCGCTCGGCGCGTCGAACGCCCACGCCGCGAGCAGCCCCATGCTGACCACGATCCAGGAGAGCATCGCGACGGCGAGCCGCCCCCGGGGCTTGGGGTACTCGACCCGGCTCACCATCAGCCACGCCGTGCCGATGATCGCCAGCAGCGTCGCCACGAAGGGCAGCTCCAGCAGCACGATGGAGACGACCGTGAGCGCCCCGAAGGGGCTCGGCATGCCCTGGAACATCCCATTGGGCGGTGTCACACACGAGAACCGGGCGAGTCTGAGCACCACGGCCAGCAGCACCACGATCGCACCGACCGCGGCCACTCTCTGGTGCGCGTCGTCCGCGACCATGCCGTAGACCAGGACGAAGTACGCCGGAGCCAGTCCGAAGCTGATCAGGTCGGAGAGGTTGTCCAGCTCGGCGCCCATGGGGGAGGAGCGCAGCTTGCGCGCGACCAGCCCGTCGAACAGGTCGAAGACCGCCGCGCAGAGCATCAGGATGACCGCCGTGGCCGCGCTGTGGCGGGCCATGCCGGTCTCCTGGCTCCCGGTGAGGTGCGGGATCAGGATGCCCGTGGTGGTGAAGTACACCGCCATGAAGCCACAGGTGGCGTTGCCGAGGGTGAGGGTGTCCGCTATCGACAACCGGAGGGAGAGGGGCATCTCCTCCTCGTCGTCCGGCTCCTCGGCCTCGGGCACCCAGCCGGCCTGGGTCTCCGGGTCAATCACGGTCAATGCGAGTCACCCCAGCCACGGTCTTCTGACCGACCTCGACCGCGACCTCCACGCCCTCCGGCAGATAGAGGTCGACGCGTGAGCCGAAGCGGATCAGGCCGATGCGCTCACCCTGCTCGACCTTGGTGCCCTCGGGCACGTACGGCACGATC
The DNA here is from genome assembly GCF_040683675.1 of Streptomyces sp. NPDC093252. Lineage (NCBI taxonomy): Bacteria > Bacillati > Actinomycetota > Actinomycetes > Kitasatosporales > Streptomycetaceae > Streptomyces > Streptomyces sp. NPDC093252. The sequence continues at coordinate 11,584 of NZ_JBFBEM010000017.1, forward strand.
CGGCGGGCGACGGCACCGGCGATCTGGATCATCTCGATGTCGCCCAGCTCGGTGTCGAAGTGCCACACCACCCGCTCGTTGTTCTCGCTCTCCTTGTTGAAGGCGGGAACGAAACCACCGGGGACGTGCTCGACCGAGGTCACCGTGCCGGACAGCGGGGCGCGGTTGACATGGACATTGAGCGGGCTCATGAAGATCGCGACCCGGGTCCGGCCGTCCTTCCACGGCATGATGCTCTGCACCACTCCGTCGGCGGGGGAGATGACCGTGCCGGTGGCGATCTCACGCTCGGGGTCGCGGAAGAACCACAGCATGCCCGCCGCGAGGGCGGTGGCGGGGACGGCGACGGCCCTGGCGGCACCCGAGCGGCGGGCGCGCAGCAGGCTGACGGCTGCGGTGGCGACGGTCGGGAGAAGCCACGGCGAGGCTCCGCGTGCGAGGCGTACGCCGGCCAGGCTGTCTCGGTGTGCAGAGGTTTGGCTGTGGGGCATGGATGACCTTCGTAGCGGATGATGCCGCGCTGGACAGGGGACGGCGGCTTTCCGGCGATCGTAGCGGTTCATGGCCACAACTGGGTAAGCCAGGAAGCCGAGTCGACGGCCGGACACCGCCTACGGGGTGTGATCTTCTTCTCGAACAAAACACCCCGTCTCCGGCATTCAGCCCTGGAACCGATACTCTTCGAGCAGCCTGCGCCCGATGATCATTTTCTGGATCTCGGCGGTGCCCTCCCCGATGAGCAGCATCGGTGCCTCCCGGTAGAGGCGCTCGATCTCGTACTCCTTGGAGAAGCCGTACCCGCCGTGGATCCGGAAGGCGTCCTCCACGACCTCTTTGCAGTACTCGGAGGCGAGGTACTTCGCCATCCCCGCTTCAAGGTCGTTTCGTTCGCCGGAATCCTTTTTGCGTGCCGCATTCACCATCATCGCATGGGCCGCCTCCACCTTGGTGGCCATCTCGGCCAGCTTGAACTGGATGGCCTGGTGCTGGGCGATCGGCCGGCCGAAGGTGTGGCGCTGCTGGGCGTACCCCACGCCCAGCTCGAAGGCACGCTGCGCCACCCCGCAGCCACGGGCCGCGACATTGACCCGGCCCACCTCCACCCCGTCCATCATTTGGTAAAAACCCCGGCCGGTGGTGCCGCCCAGCACCCGATCGGCCGGAACCCGCAGCCCGTCCATGATCAGCTCGGTGGTGTCGACGCCCTTGTAGCCCATCTTCTCGATCTTGCCGGGGACGGTCAGCCCCGGCCTGACCTCGCCGAAGCCGGGCTCCTTCTCCACCAGGAACGTCGTCATGGACCGGTGCGCGGCGGTGCCCTCCGGATGCCCCTCGTCGGTCCGCACCAGCACCGCCACCAGCGACGACGTCCCGCCGTTGGTGAGCCACATCTTCTGGCCGGTCAGGACGTACCCGTCCCCGTCGCGGACCGCCTTCGAGGTGATCGCGGAGACATCCGAGCCGAGCCCCGGCTCCGACATCGAGAACGCGCCCCGGATGTCACCGGCCGCCATCCGGGGCAGGAAGTACGCCTTCTGCTCCTCGGTGCCGTGCTGCTTGAGCATGTACGCCACGATGAAGTGGGTGTTGATGATGCCGGACACCGACATCCACCCCCGGGCGATCTCCTCCACGCACAGCGCGTACGTCAGCAGGGACTCGCCCAGACCGCCGTACTCCTCCGGGATCATCAGCCCGAACAGGCCCAGTTCCCTGAGGCCGTCCACGATGGCCTGCGGGTACTCGTCCCGGTGCTCCAGTTCGGTGGCGACCGGGAGGATCTCCTTGTCGACGAAGTCACGGACGGTGGCGAGGATCTCGCGCTGGACCTCGGTCAGTCCGGCGGTCTGGGCGAGACGGCTCATTTCTCCTGCTCCCGCGGCTCCGGGCGGCCGGGCTGCTCTCCGCCGCGCTCCTCGATGTACGTCCCGGTGGGGACCAGCACCTTGCGGCGGAAGACACAGACGACCGTGCCGTCCTGCTTGTAGCCCCTGGTCTCGACCTGCACGATCCCGCGGTCGTGCTTCGACTTCGACGGCCACTTGTCCAGGACGGTCGTCTCGCCGTACAGGGTGTCGCCGTGGAAGGTCGGGGCCACGTGCCGCAGTGACTCGATCTCCAGATTGGCGATGGCCTTGCCGGAGACATCGGGCACGCTCATGCCCAGCAGCAGGGAGTAGATGTAGTTGCCCACCACCACGTTCCGGCCGAAGTCGGTGGTCCGCTCGGCGTAGTGGGCGTCGAGGTGGAGGGGGTGGTGGTTCATGGTGAGGAGACAGAAGAGGTGGTCGTCGTACTCGGTGACCGTCTTGCCGGGCCAGTGCTTGTAGACCGCGCCGACCTCGAACTCCTCGTAGGTGCGTCCGAACTGCATCGCGCTCAGTCCTCCGGGATCTCGAAGGAGGAGGTGCGGGCCATCCCGGCCGCCCGGCCCTTGCCCGCGACGACCAGGGCCATCTTGCGGCTGGCCTCGTCGATCATCTCGTCGCCCAGCATCGCCGAGCCCTTCTTCCCGCCCGCCTCGGAGGTGCAGAAGTCGTAGGCGTCGAGGATCAGCTCGGCGTGGTCGTAGTCCTCCTGGGACGGGGAGAAGATCTCGTTGGACGCCTCGACCTGGCCCGGGTGCAGCACCCACTTGCCGTCGAAGCCCAGCGCCGCCGCCCGTCGGGCCACCTCGCGGTAGCCGTCGACATTGCGGATCTGGAGATAGGGGCCGTCGATCGCCTGGAGGTCGTTGGCGCGGGCCGCCATCAAGATCTTCATGAGGATGTAGTGGTAGGCGTCCGCCGGGTAGCCGGGCGGCTGCTCGCCGACCACCAGCGACTTCATGTTGATGGACGCCATGAAGTCGGCCGGGCCGAAGATGATGGTCTCCAGGCGGGGGCTCGCCTCGGCGATCTCATTCACGTTGTTGAGGCCCCGGGCGTTCTCGATCTGCGCCTCGATGCCGATCCGCCCGACCTCGAAGCCCATCGTCTTCTCGATCTGGGTCAGCAGGAGGTCCAGGGCGACGACCTGCCGCGCGTCCTGCACCTTCGGCAGCATCAGGCAGTCGAGGTTCGGCCCGGCGCCCTCCACCACGGTCACGACATCGCGGTACGTCCACTCCGTCGTCCAGTCGTTGACCCGGACCACGCGCGTCTTGCCGGTCCAGTCGCCCTCGTTGAGGAACTTGACGATGGTGTGCCGCGCCTCCGGCTTGGCGAGCGGGGCGCAGGCGTCCTCCAGGTCCAGGAACACCTGGTCCGCGGGCAGGCCCTGGGCCTTCTCCAGGAAGCGGGGGTTGCTGCCCGGCACGGCCAGGCAGGAGCGCCGCGGACGCAGACGGTTCACGGGCGGTGTCATGCGGGGACCTCCAGGGGGTCGAGCTGGTTCGCGGTGCGGATCTCGTCGACGATACGGCCGATGATCGCGGTGATGTCGAAGTCCTTCGGGGTGAAGACGGCGGCCACTCCGGCGGCCCTGAGCTGCTCGGCGTCGGCGTTCGGGATGATCCCGCCGGCGATCACCGGGATGTCCGCGGCGCCCGCCGCCCGCAGCCGCTCCAGCACATCCGGCACGAGCCGGGCGTGCGAGCCGGACAGGATGGACAGGCCGACCGCGTGGACGTCCTCGGCGAGCGCGGCGTCCACGATCTGCTCCGGGGTGAGCCGGATGCCCTGGTACACCACCTCGAAACCGGCGTCCCGGGCGCGCACCGCGATCTGCTCGGCGCCGTTGGAGTGCCCGTCCAGGCCCGGCTTGCCGACCAGGAACCGCAGCTTGCCCACCCCCAGCTCCCGGGCCGTCAGCTCCGCCCCGCGGCGCACCCCGGCCAGCGCGCCGCCCGGCTCGACGGGCACGGCGATCGGCGCCGAGGACACCCCGGTCGGGGCGCGGAACTCGCCGAACACCTCGCGCAGCGCGCCCGCCCACTCGCCGGTCGTCACCCCCGCCCGGACGCACTCCAGGGTCGCCTCCATCAGGTTCTCCTCGCCGGCCGCGGCCTCCTTGAGCCGCTCCAGGGCCTGTCCGACGGTCGGGAAGTGGAACGGATCGCCCAGGCCCTGCCGGTCCGAGGACTCCTGCCGGGTGGTGCGCCACTCCTCGATGGCCCGCACCGCCCGCTCCTCCACCTCCGGGTCCACGGTCATGATCGCGGTGTCCAGATCGGCGGTCAGCGGGTTCGGCTCGGTCGTCTCGAAGATGTTGACCCCGACGATCTTCTCCGCGCCGGACTCGATCCGCCCCCGCCGCTCGGCGTGCGAGGCGACCAGCCGCGCCTTGAGATACCCCGACTCGACGGCCGCCATCGCGCCGCCCATCTCCTCGATCCGGTCGATCTCCGCCAGGGACTCCTTCACCAGCGAGGTGACCTTCTCCTCGACGACATACGATCCGGCGAAGAGGTCCTCGTACTCCAGCAGATCGCTCTCATGGGCCAGCACCTGCTGGATGCGCAGGCTCCACTGCTGGTCCCAGGGGCGGGGCAGCCCCAGCGCCTCGTTCCAGGCGGGCAACTGCACGGCTCGCGCCCGCGCGTCCTTGGACAGGGTGACGGCGAGCATCTCCAGCACGATCCGCTGGACGTTGTTCTCCGGCTGCGCCTCGGTCAGCCCCAGCGAGTTGACCTGGACGCCGTAGCGGAACCGGCGCTGCCGGGGGTCCTCGATGCCGTACCGCTCGGCGGTGATCTTGTCCCAGATGCGGGAGAAGGCCCGCATCTTGCACATCTCCTCGATGAACCGGACCCCCGCGTTCACGAAGAACGAGATCCGGCCCACCACCTCGCCCCGGCGGTCCTCGGCGATCTGCCCCGACGCGAACACCGCGTCCAGCACGGCGACCGCGGTCGACATCGCGTACGCGATCTCCTGGACCGGGGTGGCCCCCGCCTCCTGGAGGTGGTAGCTACAGATGTTGATGGGGTTCCACTTGGGGATGTTGTTGACGGTGTAGCAGATCATGTCCGTGGTCAGCCGCAGCGAGGGGCCGGGCGGGAACACATGGGTGCCCCGGGACAGGTACTCCTTGACGATGTCGTTCTGGGTGGTGCCGGTCAGGCTCGCGAGGTCGGCGCCCTGCTCCTCGGCGACCACCTGGTAGAGCGCCAGCAGCCACATGGCGGTGGCGTTGATGGTCATCGAGGTGTTCATCCGCTCCAGCGGGATGTCCCGGAACAGCCGCCGCATGTCCCCGAGGTGCGCGACCGGCACCCCGACCCGGCCGACCTCGCCCCGGGCCAGGACGTGGTCGCAGTCGTAGCCGGTCTGGGTCGGCAGGTCGAACGCCACCGACAGCCCGGTCTGCCCCTTGGCGAGATTGCGCCGGTACAGCTCGTTGGACGCCTCGGCGGTGGAGTGACCGGCGTAGGTGCGCATGAGCCACGGCCGGTCCTTCCCCGCGCGCTCGGCGGGCTCCTGACGGTCCGTCATCCGGCGGCCCTCAGACGTTCCGGAAGCGGTTGATGGCGTCGAGGTGCCGCGCCCGCTTCTCCGCGTCCCGCACCCCGAGCCCCTCCTCCGGCGCCAGGCACAGCACGCCCACCTTCCCCTGGTGCAGATTGCGATGGACGTCGTAGGCGGCCTGGCCGGTCTCCTCCAGGGCGTACACCTTGGAGAGGGTGGGGTGGATCTTGCCCTTGGCGACCAGGCGGTTGGCCTCCCACGCCTCGCGGTAGTTGGCGAAGTGCGAGCCGATGATCCGCTTCAGGGACATCCAGAGGTAGCGGTTGTCGTACTCGTGGGTGTAGCCGGAGGTGGAGGCGCAGGTGACGATGGTGCCGCCCTTGCGGGTCACGTACACCGAGGCGCCGAAGGTCTCCCGGCCCGGGTGCTCGAAGACGATGTCGACATCCTCGCCGCCGGTCAGTTCGCGGATGCGCTTGCCGAACCGCTTCCACTCGCGCGGGTCCTGCTCGTGCTCGTCCTTCCAGAACCGGAAGCCCTCGGCGGTGCGGTCGATGATCGCCTCGGCGCCCATCGCCCGGCAGATCGCCGCCTTCCGCTCGCTGGAGACGACACAGATCGGGTGGGCGCCCCCGGCCAGCGCGAACTGGGTGGCGTACGAGCCGAGGCCGCCGCTGGCGCCCCAGATCAGCACATTGTCGCCCTGCTTCATCCCGGCCCCGTTGCGGGAGACGAGCTGCCGGTAGGCGGTGGAGTTGACCAGGCCGGGGGCGGCGGCCTCCTCCCAGCTCAGATGGTCCGGCTTGGGCATGAGCTGGTTGGACTTGACGAGGGCGATCTCGGCGAGGCCGCCGAAGTTGGTCTCGAAGCCCCAGATCCGCTGCTCGGGGTCGAGCATGGTGTCGTTGTGCCCGTCGCTCGACTCCAGCTCCACGGAGAGGCAGTGGGCCACCACCTCGTCGCCGGGCCGCCAGGAGTTGACCCCGGGGCCGGTGCGCAGCACGACGCCCGCGAGGTCGGAGCCGATGATGTGGTACGGCAGGTCGTGGCGGCGGGTCAGCTCGCTGAGCCGGCCGTAGCGCTCCAGGAAGCCGAAGGTGGACAGCGGTTCGAAGATCGAGGTCCACACCGAGTTGTAGTTGACGGAGCTGGCCATGACCGCCACCAGGGCCTCGCCCGGCCCGAGTTCGGGCACCGGGACCTCGTCCAGGTGGATCGACTTGCGGGGGTCCTTGTCCCGGGTCTCCAGCCCCGCGAACAGCTCCGTCTCGTCCTTGTGCACGGTGATCGCGCGGTACGACTCGGGGAGCGGCAGTGCGGCGAAGTCGGCGGCGGTGGCGTCGGCCGACTGGATCGCGTCCAGGATGTCCTTCACGGTCACGGTGTTGCCTCCGGCGAATGGCGCCCTGAGGGAGGGGCGCTGAGGGGTGCGGCGGGGAAGCTGCTGAGCTGGTGGGAAGCGCTTTGTGGCGCGGGAGGGTGCCTGTGACGCAGGCGTCCGGCGGGACGAGCCGGGTGTGCTCGCCGGGACGGGCCGGACACCCTCAACGTATGACACCGCGTGTCAGGTGACAAGGCACTGAGTGCCAGAAAGTGTGCTCAGGTGAAATCTTTACCTGACAGATGAGCGATGATCGATCAGGTGGGGGTGCGGGGGAGTGGAAGCGGAAACGGCGGAGGGGGCCGCGGTCCGAAGACCGCGGCCCCCTCCAGGTGGACCGATGGGTGACGAAGACCTACGTGCGCTCCTTCAGCGCCTCCTCGATGGTCCGCATCACCTCGTCCAGCGGGGCGTCCGTGCGGGCCACCGTCACCAGGACCTCGCCCTGGGTGGAGGCGGTCGCGGCGGCCGGCTTGGCGGGGGTGGTGCGGCCCGCCATGATGCCGGAGCCGACGGTCTTGCGGACGATCGCGAAGGCATGGTCGAGCTGCGCCTCCACATCGCCCTGGCCCCCGGCCCGCAGCCAGCGCCGCAGCACATGGTTGTGCGCGGTGACCACGGCGGAGGCGGCCACCTCCGCGAGCAGCGGATCGTCGTTGGCGTCGTCGTCGTGGGCGTGCTCGTCGAAGTGGCCGAGCAGATAGCGGGTGAACAGCCGCTCGTAGCGGGCCACCGAGGCGATCTCGGCCTCGCGCAGCGTGGGTACCTCGCGGGTCAGCTTGTAGCGGGCGACCGAGATCTCCGGGCGGGCCGCGTACATCTTCATGACTTCCTTGATGCCGCGGCACACCGTGTCCAGCGGGTGCTCGTGCGCCGGGGCCGCGTTGAGGACGGCCTCGGCGCGGATCAGGGTGTCGTCGTGGTCGGGGAAGATCGCCTCTTCCTTGGAGCGGAAGTGGCGGAAGAAGGTGCGGCGGGCGACCCCGGCCTGGGCCGCGATCTCGTCGACGGTGGTGGCCTCGTACCCCTTGGTGGCGAACAGCTCCATGGCCGCCGCCGCCAGTTCCCGGCGCATTTTCAGCCGCTGGCTCGCGGCACGGCTGCCCGCGGCACTCTCCGGTGCGTCGGACGTGGCGGGTGTACGTGAGGACTTGGCGGGCTCGGGCATGACCCGAACGTACTGCATGTGCGCAGCTCGATGCGCGTGCCGGGGTGCCCCTGCGGGGGGAGGGGGGTGGGAAGGGGTGGGTGTGGGGTGGCCGGTGCCGGGTGGGTGCGGGTGGGTGGGGGTTGGGTGCGCGGTTCCCCGCGCCCCTGGGGGGTGGGGGTGGCCGGTACCGGGTTCGTGCGGGGCGATGGGGGTTGGGTGCGCGGTTCCCCGCGCCCCTGGGGGGGGTGTGGGGTGGCCGGTACTGGGTTCATGCGGGGCGGCGGGGGCCGGCATGCTCAGCGGCGCGGGTACCGGTGTCCTCAGTGGTGGGTGTGCTCGCGGAAGCCGCGGCCTGTCTTGCGGCCGAGGCAGCCCGCCGCCACCAGGTGCTCCAGCAGCGGTGCCGGGGCCAGACCCGGCTCCCGGAACTCCCGGTGCAGCACCCTCTCGATCGCCAGCGACACATCCAGCCCCACCACGTCCAGCAGCTCGAACGGGCCCATCGGATAGCCGCCGCCCAGCTTCATCGCCGCGTCGATGTCGTCCGGCGTCGCGTAGTGCTCCTGGACCATCTTGATCGCGTTGTTGAGATACGGGAACAGCAGCGCGTTCACAATGAAACCGGCCCGGTCGCCGCAGTCGACGGGATGCTTGCGCAGCGTCCCGCACACCTCCCGGACGGTCGCGTGGACCTCGTCGGCGGTGAGCACCGTACGGACCACCTCGACCAGTTTCATCGCCGGGGCCGGGTTGAAGAAGTGCATCCCGATCACGTCCTCGGGGCGGGACGTGGCGCGGGCGAGGGCGACGACCGGCAGCGAGGAGGTGGTGGTGGCCAGCACCGCGCCCGGCCTGCACACCTTGTCCAGCGTCCCGAACAACTGCCGCTTGACGTCCAGATCCTCGGCGACCGCCTCCACCGCGAGATCGACGTCCCCGAAGGCGTCCCAGGATCCGGCCGGGGTGATCCGGTCCAGGGTCTTCGCGGCGGCCTCCGCGGTCATCCGGCCCTTGTCGACCGACCGGGCCAGGGACGTCCCGATCCGGGCGCGCGCCGCCTCCGCCTTCCCGGCGCTGCGGGCGGCCAGCACCACGTCGTAGCCCGCCTTGGCGAACACCTCGGCGATCCCGGACGCCATGGTCCCCGACCCGGCGACGCCGACCGAGCGGACCTCCCGGCCGACCGTCCAGGGCCCGCCGGAGGCCGGGGACTGCGCGTCCGGGACGACGGTGGCGCTGCCCGGCGCCTCGTAGGTGTAGAAGCCGCGGCCCGCCTTGCGGCCGGTCAGGCCCGCCGCGCCGAGCTGCCCCAGGATCGGCGCGGGCGCGTGCAGCCGGTCGCGGGACTCGGCGTACATCGCCTCCAGAACGGTCCGGGCGGTGTCGACGCCGATCAGGTCCAGCAGCGCCAGCGGGCCCATCGGCAGCCCGCAGCCCAGCTTCATCGCCGCGTCGATGTCCTCGCGGGAGGCGTACTTGGCCTCGTACATCGCCGCGGCCTGGTTGAGATAGCCGAACAGCAGCCCGTCCGCGACGAACCCGGGACGGTCCCCGACCGCCACCGGCTCCTTGCCCAGCTCGACCGCGAGCCGGGTCACCGCGTCCACGGCGGCGGGCGCGGTCAGCACCGAGGAGACCACCTCGACCAGCTTCATCGCCTGCGCCGGGTTGAAGAAGTGCACGCCCAGCACCCGCTCGGGCCGCGCGGAACCGGCCGCCAGCCGGGTCACCGACAGCGCGTTGGTCCCGGTCGCCAGGATCGCGTCGGGCCGCACGATCCCGTCCAGCTCGGCGAAGATCCGCCGCTTGGTCTCGTACGACTCCGGTGCCACCTCGATCACCAGATCGGCGTCGGCCGCCGCCCGCAGATCGGTGCCGGTGCGCAGCCCGGCGAGGGCCTCGGCGCGCTGCTCCTCGGTGATCCGGCCACGGGCCACGGCACGGGCGGTGGACGCCTCCAGCGCGGCGCCGCAGCGGGCGGCCTGGGCCTCGCTGATGTCGATGCCGATCACCGTCCGCCCGGCACGGACGAGGACCTCGGCGATACCGGTGCCCATGGTGCCGAGACCGACGACGGCGACGGTGCGGAGGGTGGTGGCGGGGGTGCCGGGGGACCCGGGGGCGGCTGTGGGTGTGGTGGAGGGGGACAAGGGAGTGGCCATCGAGGACTCTCCAGAGGTGAAGGTGGGGTGACGACTGGGCACGCGCCGGGCGCCGGGGGCGCAAGGGGGCGCGGTGGTGCCGCACAGAGATGCGGCACGGGGATGCACTGAAGTGCGGGTGACGTGGGGATGCCGGGCTGCGAGCGCACACGCCCGGGTGCGTCACCGCCGGACACGGGCGACGCGTCCGGGGCGCGGTGAGGCCGACCGGCCCTGTCCCGTGGCCGGGTCGTCGAACCCCACGACGACTGCGTCACCAGGCCGTCGTGAGCGAAGCAGCGGGTGGTGACCCGCTCGTCTGAGATTAACCGGTGGGTAACGAGCGCGCCAGCCCCCGGAGATGTGGTCTGCGCCTCGCCACCGCCGGCCCGCTCAGGTCAGGTCGGGTGGGGTCAGGTCAGGTCGAGGATCCCCCGCCGTACCGCCTCCGACACCGCCGCCGGACGGTTGTCCACCCCGAGCTTGCGGTAGATGCGCACGAGGTGGGTCTTGACCGTGGCCTCGCTGAGGAACAGGGCCGTGGCGATGGCCCGGTTGCCGAGCCCCTCCGCCACCAGCCGGACGACCTCCGTCTCCCGCTCGCTCAACGACCGTGCCGGATCGGCCACATGACCCACCAGCTCGCCCACGATCTCCGGCGCCAGCCCCACCGAACCGGCCGCCGCCGCGCGCACCGCCCGGAACAGCTCCTCCGGCGCCCCCGCCTTCGGCACATACCCCCGGGCCCCCGCCTCCAGCGCGCGCACCACATCGGCGCGCCCGGTGTAGCCGGTCAGCATCACGACCGCCACCCCCGGCGCCTCGGCGGCCAGCCGCCGCACCGCCTCGGTCCCGTCCATCCCGGCCTCCGGCCCACCGAACCGCAGATCCATCAGGACGACATCCGGCCCGGTCCGCGCCGCGAGCGCCACCGCCTCCGCACCACTGCCCGCCTCCCCGGTCACGACGAGATCCGCCTCGCCCTCCAGCAGCGCGCGCAACCCGGCCCGGACCACGGCGTGGTCGTCCGCGATCAGCACCCGTACCGTCGTCGCCCCCGCCGTCATCCGACACCCGCCCCGGTGGCCGGTCCCCGGGCGGTGCGCGGCGGCGGTCCGGTGCCGTGGCCGGGTACGGCGAGCCAGGCGCGGACGGTCGTGCCCCGGCCCGGCGCGCTGGTGACGCGCAGTCCGCCGCCGAGTTCGCCCAGCCGGGCGCGGGCGGCCGGGAGCCCGAGTCCGCGTCCGGGACGCGCGGCGGGCCGGTCCGGGTCGAAACCGACACCGTCGTCCCGGACTTCGAGGACGACCCGGTCCGGTCCGTGGCGCAGGGTCACCGTCACCTCGACGGCGGCGGCGTGCTCGCGGATGTTCGCCAGGGTGCTGCGCGCCACGCGGAGGAGGGCGGTGGCGGCGTGGTGGTCGAGGGGCGGGGGCTCGGGCTCGCGCGGGGGTGCCGTGGCCCGGCGGGGCGGGTTTGTGTGGGGTGGGTCTATGTGGGGTGCGCCCGTGTGGGTTGGGTCGGTGTGGGGCGGGTGTGTGGGGGGTGGGTTCGCGGGGGGCGGGTCTACGTGGGTCGGGTCTATGTGGGTTGGGGCTACGTGGGTCGGGGCTACGTGGGCCGGGTCCATGTCTCTCGGGGCCGTCCCGGTCGCCGATCGGTAGCTCACCCGTGCCGCCGTGCCGTCCTCGGCCGACCGAGCGCACAGGGCGCGCAGGGCGTCGTCCAGTCCCCTCGCTTCCACCCCGGAGGCGGTGAGGTCGCGCAGGATGCGGCGGGTCTCGGCGAGGTTGGCGTCGAGGCCGTCGGCCACCGCCCGGACCCGGGTGCGTGCCACGTCCGGACGGGCGTCCCAGTCGCGCTCGGCGGCCTGGAGCAGCATCAGCCCGCCCGACAGATCCTGGGCCAGCGTGTCGTGCAGATCGCGGGCGATCCGGGCGCGTTCCGCCTCGACCCCGGCCCGCCGCTGCTGCCGGGCCAGGACGTCCCGGGTGGCCCGCAACTCGTCCAGCAGCCGCTGCCGCACCGCCGCGTCCCGCTGCTGCGCCCGGTACAGGGCGACCGTGCCCCACACCGCCGCCACCGGGAGGATCACCAGCTCCGGGACGGCCGGAGGGTCCGCGCGGACCAGCGCCGCCACCGTCACGGCCGTGACGCCGGCCACCGCCGCCGTCGCCCGGCGCGGGCCCAGCACCCGCAGCGCCGCGCAGGCCAGCGGAACCGCGCACCAGACATACGCGGGGGTCAGCACCGGCGGCGCCACGAACAGCAGCCCGCCCCACAGCACCACCAGCAGCGGCACCCACGCCGCCCGGCCCGCAGCACCCAGCCACCGGCCCAGCAGCGCCGGGCCGCCCGCGTACGCCAGGGCCAGCAGCGCGCTGAACGTGACGACCGGCAGGCACAGCGGGAGGGCGAACCGCGCCGCGCCCACCAGACCGGCGCCGACCACCAGGAAGAACAGCAGATGCGACAGATGGTCAAGGGAGAGCCGGAGCCGGGGGGTGATGCCGGGCGGGGTGACGGGACCGGGCCCGACCCGGCCGGACAGCGCACCGCGAGACGAGGCACCGCCGGACGTGGCACCACCGGACCGGATGTCGCCGGACCGGACGCCACCGGACACGGCACCACCGAACACGGCACTCCCCCTCGGCGCTCAGCGGAGCCTCTCGGCTTCGTCGCGGCGTCTTCTCGGCCCGCAGATCAGGGACCGAGGGTAGCCGCGCGCCCATATGACCGGCGTGAGGAGCGCACCCTCCGGCTGCGGAGTGTCAGGCGCCCGGACGCAGCCCCAGCCACCCCGGTGTCGGCTCGCCCACCACCTCACCGAAGTACAGGGCGAACGTCTGCTTCCACCGCTCCACCAGAGCCCGGTCGGCCATGAACTCCGGGAAGCCGTCCACATCGGCGGCCGGGTACTCCCACACATGCTTCAGTCCGGGCTGGGCCGGTACGTCCGTGCGCACGGTCCAGGGCATCACCCGCTGCCGTTCGGGCGACAGTTGCCAGTTGAGGTACAGCTTGGCGGCGGCCGGGTGCCGGGCCCGCTTGAGGATCGCGGCACGCTGGCCCCAGGCCATGAACGGGTGGCCGCCGTCCGGGATCGTCAGCCGCAGCGGCGTCGAAGCCGCGACCGGCGAACTCCCCACGCCCACCGCGATGTCCTTCTGGCCCGCGGCCGTCACGTCCAGCGGCAGGGCGCCCCGCAGGAACTGCACGTCCTGCGCCGCGAACCGCGCCGCCCAGTCCCAGCCGTAGCGCTCCACGTACCGCACGAACAGATACAGCGCCGCGTCGTCGTCGTGCGGATAGCGGGCCACCAGCCGCCCCTTCCACTTCGGGTCGAGCAGGTCGAGCGGCGTGCGCGGCGCGTCCGCCGCCCCTACCGCCGTGACATTCGGCACGAAGCTGAACGCGTTCGCGATCAGCGCGACCGACGACCCGTTCGACGCCTTGAAACCGCTGTGCACCTTGGAGAAACCGGCTGGCCGGTACCGCAGCAGATGGCCCTCCCGGTCCCAGCGCGGGAAGTCGTGCAGCGTCTGGAACTGCACCAGGTCGGGGACCAGGGTGCCGGTGGCCAACTGGTTGTCGACCCGGACGTCGTGGTACTTGCTGTAGTCCACGACCACGGTGAGATCGATCCCCGGGAAGCGGCTCAGGAAGGCGTTCTTGATGCCGTCGTGCATGGTCGCGTAGTCACCGCCGAAGTACGCGACGAACCTGCCGCCCTCCGCCAGCGCTGCCTCGTACAACTCGTCGAGCGACCGGGTCTCCTCGCCGCCTCCGGTACCGGAGGCCGTGGCGGCGGTCGCGGTGGGGGCGCCGAGTGCGCCGAGACCGAGGGCGGCGCCGACCCCGGCACCCGCGCCGAGGATCGTCCGTCGGCTGAAGTGGCTGGACATGCTGAGCACCTCTCTGCTGGCTGGCAGTTGGGGAGGGAAAGGGGCGCGCCGTTCGTCCCGTCGGTGACGATCCTGCCGCGCGGCCCGGGGCCACCGCGTCGGCCGTTCGGAGCCGGGGCCGGGCCCCTGGTGGAAGCGGGATTCAACCGAACGATGGACCGGCGCGGTCTTGCGCGCCGGTGGTCCCGTGTCCCCCCGTCGCGGCCGGAGTTGATGTCACAGCGCCGGGTATGTCACTGGTGTTCCCTACCGACCGGAGTGATGCGGGCTCATGGAAGAAGCGGAACAGTCGGAACCGTCGGCCCCCACGGAGGGCGTGGAACGGGAGGACCGGGCGGTCCTGGAGCGCCTGCGCCAGGAGTCCGGACGCTCGGCCCTCTACGAACGACTGGCCGCGAGCGGCGACCGCGATGAACTGGCGGCGGTGCTGACCGCGCCCACACAGCCGCTGTGGGCCCGGGAACTGGTCGCCTACCGGCTGGGCCTGGCCGGTGACCGGCGGGCCTTCGAGGCACTGGTGCTGCTGCTCAACCATCGCGACCCGGCCCGCTGCGCCTGTGCGGCCCAGGCCCTCGCCCGCCTCGGCGACCCCCGCACCGCCCGCGCCGCCGCCGCCCTCGCCACCAATGAACTGCGGGTCGCCTACGCCCTGCACCCGGTGCGGCTGCTCACCGAACTGCGCGCCCCCGAGTCCGTCCCCGCCCTGGTCACCACCCTTCAGCGGCGGCTCCGCCCGCACGACCCGTACCGCCGGGTGGCCCTGGCCTGCGTGGAGGGGCTGGCCACCCTGGGCGACCCGCGCGCCCGCCCCGTACTCCAGCAGGCCCTGGCCCACCCGCCCCTCGCGGAGGCGGCGATGGGGGCGCTGGCGAGGATCCCGGAGCAGAGGGGGAGGTAGCCGGAGCAGAGGGGGAGGCCGACCGGGCTCGGGGGTGCCCGCATGTGCCCGCATCCCGGCACCCCCGAGCCCGGTCGGCCCCGATGCCCCGAGGTCACCTCAGCCCCCGCTCACGAGGTCACCTCAGCCCCGCCCCCGAGGTCACCTCACCCTCCGCACACGAAGCCCCCCAACCCCCGCACACAAATCCCCCCAACCCCCGCACACAAGTCACCCCAGCCCCCGCACACAAGTCACCCCAACCCCCGCACATACCGCACCTCCGGCACCAGCGCCCCCGCCACCTCGTACGGCTCCTCGGTGCCGTCCGGGTGGAAGCCCGCGTGTGCGTAGAAGCGGCGGGCGCGGGTGTTGCCCCGGACCACCCAGAGGAGCATCCGGGGATGTCCGGCCGCCGTGCGGGCGCGCAGGGACTCCCGCAGCAGGGACTGTCCGACGCCCTGGCCCTGCCGGGCCGGGTCCACGTAGAGCGCGTACAGCTCCGCGTCCGCGTCCACCTCAGGGCCCTCTGCCGTGTCGTCGCGGTACGGGCCGTGGCAGGCCCAGCCGAGGATCTCGCCGTCCCGCTCCGCCACCAGGTCGACCACCCCGGTGGCGCGGCGGGCGAAGCGCGCGCGCTGGCGCTCGGCGTCCTCGGCGGCACTGAGGGCATCGAGATAGGGCTGCGGCATCAGGCCCCGGTAGGCGGAGCGCCACCCCTCGGTGCGGATCTCGGCCACCCGGGCGCAGTCCTCGTACCTCATCTCCCGCACGCCTGCCCCGCTCACTCCTCGCCCACCACCGCGAACGCCTCGATCTCCATCAGGAACTCCGGGCGGACCAGCCCGGCGACCCGGATCGCGGAGGCCGCCGGGAGCCGGTCGTCGGGTATGTGCGCGGCGCGGGCCTCGCGGATGGCCGGCATATGGGCCATGTCCGTGACGAAGTAGGTGAGTTTGACGACATCGCCGAAGTCCGCGCCCGCCGCGGCCAGACAGCGGCGCAGGTTCTCGAAGACCTGGCGGGCCTGCGCGGCGGGGTCGCCCTCGCCGATCAGCTCTCCGTGCTCGTCGAGGGCGATCTGCCCGGCCACGGCCACGAACCGCCCGGTGCCCATCACCACATGCGCGTACTGGGCGGCGGGCGCCACCCCGGCCGGGACGGGGATCCTGGTCGGCTCACTCTTCTCGCTCATGCCTCCATCATGGATCACGGGTCTGACAACGCCCCGGCGAGGGGCGTGCGGGTCAGCCCCGGAAGCCCAGCAGCTCGTGCAGGGCCGAGCCGTTCGCGGAACCGTTCGCCGGTTCTCCGGCCGCCTTGGTCGCCTTGCCCGGCGGCTTCGGGTCCGGTGACGCCGGGCACACCGCGTCCGCGCCGCCCCCGCCGGTGCCGTCCGGGACGGTGCCGTCGGTGAGGTAGGCCGCCAGATGCCGGTCGAGACAGGTGTTGCCGCTGAGCGTGATGCCGTGGTTGCCGCCGCCCTCCTCGACGACCAGGCGGGAGCCGCGCAGCAGCCGGTGCAGGGTCGCGCCGCCCTCGTACGGGGTGGCCGCGTCGTCCGTGGCCTGGAAGAGCAGCACCGGGGGCAGCTCGGCGTTGGTCACGTCCACCGGGCGCAGCGGCTCGCCCGGCCAGAAGGCGCAGGGTGCGTTGTACCAGGCGTTGTTCCAGGTCATGAAGGGCGCCTTGGCATACGTCCGCCAGTTGTCCGCGCGCCAGGTGCCCCAGTCCCGGGGCCAGCCGGCGTCCCGGCACTGCACCGAGGTGTAGACGCTGTAGCCGTTGTCCCCGGCGGTGTCCACCGCGGCGAGATCCTCGTACGCCGCGACCAGCGGGCCGGGGTCGTGCTCGCCCACGTACGCGGCGAGCGCCTCGGCGAGGCGGGGCCAGTAGCCGTTGTAGTAGCCGCCGGGCAGGAAGGTGTCCTCCAGTTCGGCGGCGCCGACGGTGCCCTCGGCGGGCTTCTCGGCCAGGGCCGCCCGCATCGCGTACCACCGCGCCTCCACGCGCGCGGGGTCGGTGCCCAGCCCGTAGACGGCGTCGTGGCGGGCGATCCAGGCCATCAGGGCGCGGTGGCGGGCGTCGAAGGCTTGGTCCTGGGCGAGATTGTCGGCGTACCAGACGCCCGTCGGGTCGACGACCGAGTCCAGTACGGCCCGGTGGACGCGCCGCGGGTACAGCTTCGCGTAGACCGCGCCGAGGTAGGTGCCGTAGGAGTAGCCGAAGTAGCTGATCCGCTCGGCGCCCAGGGCGGCCCGGACACGGTCCATGTCGCGCGCGGCGCTGAGGGTGTTGATGTGCGGCAGGAGAGGGGCGTGTTTTTGGGCGCAGGCGTCGGCGAAGGACTTCGCGCGCGCGAGGTTCGCCTCCTCGACGGCCCGGGTGGTGGGCAGCGAGTCGGGGCGGACGGGGCCGAAGTGGCCGGGGGCGCAGTCCAGGGCGGGGCGGCTGCGGCCCACCCCGCGCGGGTCGAACCCGATGACGTCGTACTGGGCCGCGACCTTCTCGGGCAGGGCCGAGGCGACGAACCCGGCGAGGCCCAGCCCGCTGCCGCCCGGACCGCCGGGGTTGACCAGCAGCGGCCCCTGGGAGGTCTTCGCGGTGTGCGGCACCCGGGACAGGGCCAGCGTGATCTGCTCGCCGTGCGGGTCGTCGTGGTCGAGGGGCACGGTGAGCGACGCGCACTGGAGCCGGGGATGGGCGGTGGTGCCGCACTTCTGCCACGCCAGGGGCGGCGCCCCGGGTGCGGGGTCCGCGGCCCGCGGGGCGTCCGCCTGGGCGGGCGGGGCCGTCAGCGCGGTGGCTGTCAGCACGGCGGCGGCGCCGCACAGCAGGGCTGCGCGTCTTCTCACGGGGCCTCCCGGGGTGGGGAAAACGGACCGCGCGTGTCGCGGGTCCCGCGCCGCATCGTCCCGAAATCGGCGCCCGGAAGAACCTGTTCGATCAGTAGTTGACCCTATTGTGTGACCCGGTGCGTGCGTTCAGATGCGGGCAGGTGAAGGCCGGTGCGCGCGAACGCGGGTCGCCCCCGGCACGGCCCGGTCCGGTTCGGCCCGGCGTGGGCGGTCCTCACATCAGGGTGAGCTGGGTCGGCCCGGTGGGTTCCATGGTCTCCGGGGCCGGTGGTTCCGGCAGTCGGCGGGGCATGCCCGCGCGCGTGGGGCCGATCCCGTACTCCCGGGCGAGGTCGTGCACCTGGCGGGTGATCCGGCGCTGGTACCACTTGGGCGCGTAGGCGCCGTCGGCGTAGAGCCGCTCGTAGCGGCGGACCAGATGCGGGTGGTGGCGGGCCAGCCAGGCGCTGTACCACTCGCGGGCGCCGGGCCGCAGATGCAGCACCAGGGGCGTGACCGAGGTGGCCCCGGCGGCGGCGACGGCCCGGACCGTGGCCCGCAGCCGGGCCGGGTCGTCGCTGAGGAAGGGCAGCACCGGCGCCATCAGCACCCCGCACCCGATGCCCCGCTCGGACAGCGCCCGTACGACGTCCAGGCGCCGTTCCGGGGCCGGGGTCCCCGGTTCGACCGTGCGCCACAGCTCCTGGTCGGTGAAGCCCACCGACACCGATATGCCCACGTCGGTGACCTCGGCGGCCTGGGTGAGCAGCTCCAGGTCGCGCAGGATCAGGGTGCCCTTGGTCAGGATCGAGAACGGGTTGGCGTGGTCGCGCAGGGCGGCCAGGATGCCCGGCATCAGCCGGTAGCGGCCCTCGGCGCGCTGATAGCAGTCCACATTGGTGCCCATCGCGATGTGGTCCCCCTGCCAGCGGCGGGAGGCGAGCTGGCGGCGCAGCAGCTCCGGCGCGTTCACCTTGACCACGATCTGCGAGTCGAAGTCCAGGCCGGTGTCCAGGTCCAGATAGCTGTGCGACTTGCGGGCGAAGCAGTAGACGCAGGCGTGCGAGCAGCCCCGGTAGGGGTTGATGGTCCATTCGAACGGCATTCGGGAGGCCCCGGGCACCCGGTTGACGATCGAACGGGCCCGCACCTCGTGGAAGGTGATGCCACGGAACTCGGGCGTGTCGAACGTGCGGCTGACCACCGCGTCCGCGCCGAACAGCGCGGCGTCGGCCGCCCTGCTGTGGCCCCCGGACTCCACGGTGAGGTTCTCCCAGCGCATGACGCCTCCTCGGTAGCACTGCGCCACAGAATAGAACATCTGTTCCCATGATCGTGCGACCGCCGCTCTCCGGGTACGGCGTGTCACCCGGCGATCACCCCCGCGCCGGCGCGCGCACCCCGATTTGGGCGCCCGGCGACCGGGGTGGTTGGGTGGGCCCATCCCGAGCAAGCCCCGAGATCGCATGTCCTGGAGGAAGTCGATGGCGCAGGTCGAGGCCACTACCGAGCGGGTCGTCGCAGCGGACCCGGAGACCGTGTTCGACACCCTCGCCGACTACAGCGGTGCGCGCGCGAAGCTGCTGCCGGAGCAGTTCAGCGAGTACGAGGTGCGCGAGGGCGGCGACGGCGAGGGCAGCCTCGTCCACTGGAAGCTCCAGGCCACCAGCAAGCGCGTCCGCGACTGTCTGCTGGAGGTCACCGAGCCCAGCGACGGCGAGCTGGTCGAGAAGGACCGCAACTCCTCCATGGTCACCGTCTGGCGGGTCACCCCGGCCGGTGAGGGCAGGTCCCGGGTCGTGGTGACCAGCACCTGGACCGGCGCGGGCGGTGTCGGCGGCTTCTTCGAGCGGACCTTCGCCCCCAAGGGCCTGGCCCGGATCTACGACGCGATCCTCACCCGCCTGGCGGCCGAGGTGGAGAAGTAGCCGACCCGGCCGACCGTCCCCCGGGATCCGACCGCCCCCCCGGGGATCCGACCGCCCCCTGGGGATCCGACCGCCCCTCGGGGTCCGGACGCCACCCGGATCCCGGGGACCCGCCGGGATCCTCCCGTACCCCGCCGTCTCCCGCCCCAAGCCCCCCTAACCGTACGGGAGTTGACGCGGACGAGGGCGAAGTCGAGGGAAACCGAGGGGAGTCGAATTAAACCGGTTCCCTGGGATTCTCACCGTTTCGAGTGGATCCACCCCCGAAGTTGCGTTACGTCGTAACTCGTAGCGCTTGCCGTGAGTTCTCGCTTCACGCGGGACATCTGCGGCAGGCGCGACGAGGGGAGCGTTACGTGGGCGGGATCACTCTGGTGCAGGACGAGCCGGTACGGGACGAAACGGCCCCGGCACCCCCGGCACCCCCACCGGCCGCCGGTCCCGGTGAACTCAGCCCGCGCCGGGTGCGGCTGGTCTTCTTCGGGCTGATGCTCGCGCTGCTGCTCGCCGCGCTGGAGCAGATGATCGTCGCCACCGCGCTCCCGAAGATCGTCGGCGATCTGCACGGCCTGGACAAGATGTCCTGGGCGATCACCGCCTATCTGCTCACCTCCACCGTCGGCCTCCCGGTCTACGGCAAGCTCGGCGACCTCCTCGGCCGCAAGGGCGTCTTCCAGTTCGCCATCGTCGTCTTCGTCATCGGCTCCGCCCTGGCCGGCCGCGCCCAGACCATGGACCAGTTGATCGCCTTCCGCGCGGTGCAGGGCGTCGGCGCGGGCGGGCTGATGATCGGCGTCCAGGCGATCATCGCGGACATCGTGCCGCCCCGTGAGCGCGGCCGGTTCATGGGCCTGATCGGCGCCGCGTTCGGTCTCGCCTCGGTCGCCGGGCCGCTGCTCGGCGGCTACTTCACCGACCATCTCTCCTGGCGCTGGTGCTTCTACATCAACATCCCCTTCGGCCTGCTCACCATGGCCGTGGTCGCCGTCGTCCTCAAACTCCCCAAGCCCACCGCCAAAGCCCGGTTCGACTTCCTCGGCACCCTGCTGCTCGCCGCCGCCTCCACCTGCCTGGTCCTGCTGACCAGTTGGGGCGGCACCGAGTACGCCTGGGGCTCGCGGATGATCCTCGGGCTCGCCGCCGGGGCCGTGGTCAGTGCCCTGCTCTTCCTGGCCGCGGAGCGGTACGCCGCCGAACCCCTCATCCCGCTGCGGCTGTTCCGCGACTCCGTCTTCAACATCACCGGTCTGGTGGGCCTGGTGATCGGTGTCGCGCTGTTCGGCGCCGCCAGTTATCTGCCGACCTACCTCCAGATGGTCGACGGCGCCTCCGCCACCGAGTCCGGGCTGCTGATGCTGCCCATGATGGGCGGCATCGTCGGCGCCTCCATCGTCTCCGGACAGCTCATCACCCACTCCGGCCGCTACAAGATCCACCCCATTCTCGGCGGGGCCCTGTCCGTCGCAGGGATGTATCTGCTCTCCCAACTGGAGACCGGCACCCCGCGCTGGCAGTACAGCGTCTGGATGTTCGTCCTCGGTGCCGGGATCGGCATGGTGATGCCGGTCCTGGTGCTCGCCGTGCAGAACTCCGTGCGCCCCGCCGACCTCGGCACCGCCACCAGCGCGAACAACTACTTCCGGCAGATCGGCGGCAGCGTCGGCGCCGCCGTCTTCGGCACCCTCTTCGCCGACCGCCTCACCGACGCCCTCGCCGACCGGCTGCCCCGCACCCCCGGCACCGAACTGCCCGACGCCGAGTCCCTCACCCCGCAGGCGGTCCACGCCCTGCCGCCCGCCCTGCGCGACGCCTACATCCAGGCGTACGCCGACGCCATGCCGAGGATCTTCCTCTACCTCGTACCGGTCCTGGTCGTCGGCCTGTTCCTCGCCTTCTTCCTCAAGGAGAAACCGCTGGTGTCCCACAACGCCCCCACAGCCGCGCTGGCCGAACCGCAGATCACCGAGGTGACCGTCACCGTCCCCGGCGCCCGGGTCCCGCACACCGCCGGGATCCCCGTCTGCGGCACGGTCCAGCACCCCGACGGCACCGCCGTGCCCCGCGCCGCGCTCACCCTCATCGACGCGGCCGGACAGCAGATCGGGCGGGGCGCCAGCGGCGAGGACGGACGCTACGCGCTGGCCACCCCCGGCCCCGGCGCCTACGTCCTGATTGCCGCCGCGGGCGGCCACCAGCCGCAGGCCGTCTCCGTCTCCGTCGCCGAGCGCCCCGTCGAACTCGATGTCGTCCTCGGCGGCGCGGGCCGCCTCGCCGGAGCCGTCCTCACCGCCGACGGCAGCCCCGTCCGGGACGCCACGGTCACCCTCACCAACGTCCACGGCGAAGTCGTCTCCAGCACCCGCAGCGGGCGCGAGGGCGGGTATGTCATCAGCGAGCTGGTCGCGGGCGAGTACACCCTCGCCGCCAGCGCGCCCGCCTTCCGCCCGGCCGCCCTCCCCATCACCGTCCAGGCGTCCCGCGAGACCCGCCAGGACATCGAACTCGCCGGGGGCGCCGTGCTGCGCGGCACGGTCCGGGCCGGGGGCGGACGCCCGGTCGAGGACGCCCGCGTCACCCTGCTCGACGCCGCGGGCAATGTCGTCGACACCCTCACCACCGGCCCCGACGGCACCTTCCGCTTCGTCGACCTCTCCTCCGGCGAGTACACCGTCATCGCCGCCGGATACCCGCCCGTCGCCACCGTCCTGCGGGTCGCGGGCGGCGGCCGTACCGAACGCGACCTCCAGCTCGGCCACGAGGACTGACGACGGACCGGCGGCGGCCCCCGGCGTGAGAGCCCCCGCGCACCGCTCACCCGGGCGCCCCTTCGCACGCCTGAGTGCGCCGGAGCGGTGACCGGGCGGACGGGGCCGGGGAATTCGCGTATTGGCACACATCGTGAGCGGGCGCCGCCGTACCGTGGTCGCGGGAACAGATCTTGTGGAGGCATGGGGGAGAGAGGCTGGGCCATGAACCATGGCACCGACCGGGAGGTTCCCGGCCGTGCGGCCGGTCCGGACACGCCGAGCGCACCACCCGGCTCCGCCGCACAACCCACCGGCACCGGGCACGCCACCGACACCGGGCACGCCACCGGCGGGGAGCCCGCCGACGCCGGCCCGCCCGCCCCCGGAGCGCCCGTCACCGCCGGACCGTCCGCCGACGCCGGGCTCTCCACCACCACCGGGCACGCCACCGCCGGACCACCCGCCGTCGTCGGCCCCGCCGCCACCGGAGGGCCCACCACCGCAGCGCCCGACCTTGCCGCAGCGCCCGCCCCTGCCGGAGAGCCCACCACCGTCGAGCCGCCCACCCCCGGACGCATCCCCCTCGCCGTGGTCGTCGTGGACGGCGGCGGGCTCGTCTCGCACTGGAGCAGGGGCGCGCGGCGGATCTTCCAGGTCCCGAGGGAGGCCGCCGTCGGCCGCCCGGTCACCGATCTGCTGCCCGTCTCCGGCGCGCTCCCCGACGAGGAGCACCCCCATGGCGGGGACCCGGTCTGCGACGGGTACGAGGGCCCCGATCTGGAATCCTCACTCGGTGGACGGCTGTCCCACCCGGCCGCCGGGCGCGCCCGGCTCACCGTGCCCGAGCGCGGCCGGATCGATGTGCTGTGGTGGGCCTACCCCCTGGTCGGCCCCGGGCCCGAACGGCTGCTGGTGCTCGCCACCGACGCCGCCTCGCTGCGCCGCCCCGGCACCGCCGAGGAGGACCCCGCCGTGGAGGACCCTGCCGTGGAGGGCTCCGCCATGGCGGACCCCGCTGGGGAGGACCCCGTCAGGGAAGCCCCCACCGTCGAGGGCCGCGCAGCGGAAGTCATCGCCCCCGGCTTCGCCCTGCACACCGACTTCCCCGGCGCCGACCGGCTCGCCCGCCGCCTGCCCGACATCCTGCCCGGCATGAGCGTCGCCGACAGCTCCCGGATCGCCGCCCAGATCCTCGAACTCGGCTACCCGGTCCTGGAGTTCAGCAGCAGCGAACTGGTCCCGGTCACCCCCGACTGGGGCGTCCCCCGCCGCGCCGAGCGCCGCGCCCGCCACGAACGCGCCGCCCGCGCACGGGCGAGCGGCCTCCCCGTTCCCCCTGACGCCGGGGACGACCCCGAGGACCTGGAGTACACCGCGGTCCGCGAGCGCCTGGAGTTCCTCAACGAGGTCAGCGGCAGGATCGGTACGTCGCTGGATCTGTCCCGGACCATCGTCGAGGTCAGCCGGGCCGTCGTGCCCCGCTTCACCGATGTCGCCGGGACCTATCTGCGCGAACAGGTGGTGGCCGGCGAGGGGTTCCCCGAGGGCGTGCCCGACACCACCACCCTGTGGCACCGGGTGGCCGTCGAGCACACCGACGAACCCGGCCGCTGGGACGACGTGGTGCCGGTCGGCGAGGCCATGCCGTTCCCCGCGCACACCCCGTTCTTCCAGTGCATGACGACCGGTGAGCCGGTGCTCGTGCCGCGCATCAGCGAGCGCCTGGGGCACACCATCGCCTCGCAGTTCGAGAAGCGGGACATCCGCCCGCTGATCAACGGCCGCTCCATGCTGATCGTCCCGCTCAAGGCCCGCCAGGTCGTCCTGGGCTTCATGATCCTGCTGCGCCACCCCGGGCGCGTCGAGTTCAACGACATGGACCGCGCCACCGGCGCCGAACTCGCCGCTCGCGCCGGACTCGTCCTCGACAACGCGCGCATGTACACCTACCAGGAGGCGGTCGCCGACACCCTCCAGGACAGCATGCTGCCGCACATCCCGCCGCGCATGGCGGGCTGCGACATCGCCACCCGCTATCTGCCCGGCACCCGGCTCGGCCGGATCGGCGGCGACTGGTTCGACTCGGTGAAACTGCCCGGCGCCCGGACCGCGTTCGTCGTCGGCGATGTGATGGGCCACGGTCTCAACTCGGCGGCGATGATGGGCCAGTTGCGCACCGCCGTGCAGACCATGGCCGCCCTGGACGTACCGCCCGCCCGGCTGCTGCGCAATCTCGACGACCTCGCCCAGCGCCTGGGCGACACCTACCTCGCCACCTGCCTCTACGCCGTCTACGACCCCCTCGCCGGGGAGCTGACCATCGCCAACGCCGGGCACATCCCCCCGGTGCTGGTGCGCGCCGGGGACGGGCGCGGTGAGCTGCTCGATCTGCCGACGGGCGCCCCGATAGGGGTCGGCGGAGTGCCCTTCGAGGCGGTCCGGGTCCGGGTGGAGCCCGGCGACCGGCTGGTGATGTGCACCGACGGGCTGGTGGAGGTGCGCGGCGAGGACATCGGCGTCGGACTGGCCACCCTGTGCGAGTCCGCCGCCCACCCGGCCGCGTCCATGGACGCCGCCTGCGACACCATCATCCGCGCCCTGAACCCCCGCGGTGGCCGCAAGGACGACGTGGCGCTGCTGATGGTCCGGCTCGGCGGGGTCGCCCCGGACGACGTGGCCGAATGGCGGCTGACCGTGGACCCGTCGGAGGTGTGCCGGGCCCGCGCGGTGGTCCGGGAGCAGCTCCACGAGTGGGAGCTGCCGCGCAAGCTGATCGACACCGCCGAGCTGATGGTCAGCGAACTGGTCACCAACGCCGTACGGCACTCCCGGCGCGGGCCGGTCGTACTGCGGCTGGTGCGCGGGGAGACCCTGCTGTGCGAGGTGGACGACGACGACCACGATCTGCCGACGCTGCTCAGCGCCGGGCCGCTGGCCGACGAGGGGCGCGGGCTGCGGGTGGTGAGCACCCTGGCCCGGGAGTGGGGCGCGAGCCGGACCGGGGTCGGCAAGACGGTCTGGTTCGAACTCGGGCTGCCCCGGCGGCGCTTGTCCGGGCGCGGCTGACGGAGCCGTGCGACGGGGGCTCGCCGGAGGACCCGTGAAGGAAGGCACCCGCGTCTTGTAGTGGCCCGCCCGGCGCGATAGGACCGTATCCGGCCGTTCACACACGGTGAGAGGGCGGCGCTCGACGGGGAATCGGGGAAGGGGAGCTGGTATGGGTGTGACCGCGCGGTACCGGGAGTCCTGGGAGAGTTTCTGGCGCGAGGCGTCCGGGGAGCCCGGGGCGGTGTTCTGGGACGCCGAGCCGGTGCTGACCTCGGGGGTGCATCTGGCGCTGTTCGAGCCGCGGATCGTGGACCCCGGGCTGCCGCTGATCGACCTGGGCTGCGGCAACGGCACCCAGACCCGCTTCCTCGCCGACCGGTTCCCCCGGGTGCTGGGCGTCGACCTCTCCGCGGCGGCGCTGGACCACGCGCGCGCCGCCGACCCGGCCGGACAGGCGGGGTACCGGGTGCTGGACGCCACCGACGGTATCGAAGTGGCCGCGCTGCACGCCGAGTTGGGCGACGCCAATGTCTATGTGCGCGGGGTGCTGCACCAGAGCGCGCCGCAGGACCGGCAGGCGCTGGTGGACGGGGTGGCCACCCTGCTCGGCGGCCGGGGGCGGGCGGTGCTGGTGGAACTGGCGGAGGCCGCCGGGGAGCTGCTCAAGGGGCTCGCGCAGAGCCCGTCCGGTCCGCCCGCCAAGCTCGCCCCGGTTTTCCGGCACGGCCTCACCCCGGGGGAGGTGGCGGACGCGGCCCTCCCGGTCTACCTCGGTGTGGCCGGTCTCACGGTGCTCGCCGAGGGCGATCTCCCGCTCACCACCACGGAGTACGGACCCGACGGCGCCCGCCTCGAACTGCCCGCGAAATGGCAGGTGGTGGGCCCCACGGGCTGACCGCACCCACCGGGCCGCGCACGGCGCCGCGCCGCCCGGTCCGGTCTGCCCGGTCCGGTCCGCCCGGTCCGCCCGGTCCGTCCCGCGCCCGCGCGCCGGGGCGCTGGAGCGGACGGGGCGACAGCGCGCCGACGAGTCCGCTCCGCGCCCGCGCCCGCGCACCCGGTCGCGGGCGGCGGACAGCCGGTGCACAGGTATCGGGTGAACCGCCCGAGGTACCCCTTGCGCGCCTATGCTCGAACGTATGACTGCTCGGCGCAGTGCCATAGCCACGGTCGCCGCGGGACTCGTTCTTCTCATCACCGGATGTGTGGACTCGGCCACGCCGAGTGCCTCCGCCACCCTCTCCGAGCCCGCCGCGACCAGCCCGCCCGCCTCCACCCCGGCCGCGGGTCCCCCCGACCGTCCCGCCGCCACGGCGTCCCCGGAGCCGTCACCCACCGCCCCGGTCCCCGACGCCGACCCGCGCACCGACTCCGCCACGCTCGGCATCCCGGACATCGGCCTGGACGCCCTGGAGATCGTGCCCTACGAGGGGACCACGGACGACCGGCCCGGCACCGACATCCAGAACGAGGGCCTCGGCGCCAGCCCCTACGGCGACGGCGGCGGGGCCGGACCCGGCGAGATCGGCAACTACCTCGTCACCGCCCACCGCCTCAGCGCCGGCGGCCCGCTGCGCGACCTGCCCTCCCTCGCCGTCGGCGACACCCTCACCGTCGACTTCGGCGGCGTCCGGTACACCTACCGGATCACCGAGACCCGGGAGACCTCCTTCCGCACGCCCAGTTCCCTGGCCGAGCAGCGGGCCGCCGTGCCCGGCAGCCCCGGCGAGACCCCCACCGAGGCCATGATCACGGTCTCCACCTGTGCCACGCCCGAGGACAACGCGGAGGGCAACTTCTGGCGGGACGCCATGGGCAACCCCGAGCATCGCATCGACAAAATCGGCGTTCTCGTGGAGACGACCGCGATTCCTGGCGCCGAATAGTCGTACGGGCGGAAAATCTTCGGTGGGCCCCCTCCTGGTCCGGCCGCGAGTCACCGCGTAACGTGACGCATCATGAAGATCCTCATCAGTGCCGACATGGAGGGCGCCACCGGTGTCACCTGGCCGGCCGACGTGCTGCCCGGGACGCCGCAGTGGGAGCGGTGCCGGTCGATGTTCACCTCCGACGTCAACGCCGCCGTCCTCGGCTTCTTCGACGGCGGCGCCGACGAGGTGCTGATCAACGAGGCGCACTGGACCATGCGCAATCTCCTCCTGGAGCGCCTCGACGAGCGCGCCGAGATGCTCACCGGCCGCCACAAGTCCCTCTCCATGGTCGAGGGCGTCCAGCACGACGACGTCGACGGCATCGCCTTCATCGGCTACCACGCCGGTGCCGGGGACGAGGGCGTCCTCGCCCACACCTACCTCGCCAACTCCATCACCGGCGTCTGGCTCGACGGCGTCCGCGCCAGCGAGGGCCTGCTCAACGCCCATGTCGTCGCCGAGTACGGCGTCCCGGTCGTCCTGGTCACCGGGGACGACGTGGCCTGCCAGGACGCCCTGGGCTACGCGCCCGAGGCCCGCAAGGTCGCCGTCAAGGACCATGTCTCGCGGTACGCGGCCGTCTGCCGTACGCCCGCCAGGACCGCCGCCGACATCCGGGCCGCCGCCAAGGAGGCCACCGCGCTGGCCGTGCGGCACGAGCCGGTGAGCGCCGGGCCGCACACCATGGAGCTGGAGTTCGACGCCGAGCATCTGGCGATGGCCGCGACCGTCGTCCCCGGCGTCGAGCGCACCGGGGAGCGCAGGATCGCGTACGCGAACCCGACCATGTACGAGGCGATCCGCACCTTCAAGGCGGTCACCACCATCGTCTCGGCCGCCGTGGAGGAGCAGTATGGCTGACGGGCGCGCCCTGGACGAGGTCGTGGAGTTCACCTCCGACCTGATCAGGATCGACACCACCAACCGGGGCGGCGGCGACTGCCGGGAGCGGCCCGCCGCCGAGTACGCGGCCGAGCGCCTCGCGGACGCCGGGCTGGAGCCGGTGCTGCTGGAGCGGGTCCCCGGGCGCACCAATGTCGTCGCCCGCTTCGAGGGCAGCGACCCTTCCGCCGACGCGCTGCTGGTCCACGGCCATCTGGACGTCGTCCCCGCCGAGGCCGCCGACTGGAGCGTGCACCCGTTCTCCGGGGAGATCCGCGACGGCGTGGTGTGGGGGCGCGGCGCGGTCGACATGAAGAACATGGACGCGATGATCCTGGCCGCCGTCCGCTCCTGGGTGCGGGAAGGGGTGCGGCCCCGGCGGGATGTCGTCATCGCGTTCACCGCCGACGAGGAGGCCAGCGCCGAGGACGGCTCCGGGTTCCTCGCCGACCGGCACGCGGAGCTGTTCGAGGGCTGCACGGAGGGGATCAGCGAGTCCGGCGCGTTCACCTTCCACGACGGGTCCGGGCGGCCGATCTACCCCATCGCGGCGGGCGAGCGCGGCACCGGCTGGCTCAAGCTGACCGCGCGGGGCCGCGCCGGGCACGGCTCCAAGGTCAACCAGGAGAACGCGGTGACCCGGCTGTCCGCCGCCGTCGCCCGCATCGGCGCCCATGAGTGGCCGCTCCGCCTCACCCCGACCGTCTCCGCCGCCCTCACCGAACTCGCCGCCCTCTACGGCATCGACCCCGACCTGACCGACGTGGACCACCTGCTGGCCAAGCTGGGCCCGGCCGCCAAGCTGGTCGAGGCGACCGTCCGCAACAGCGCCAACCCGACCATGCTCAGCGCCGGGTACAAGGTCAATGTCATCCCCGGCGAGGCGGTCGCGTACGTCGACGGGCGGTTCCTGCCCGGCGGCGAGGACGAGTTCCGGACCACGCTGGACGCCCTGACCGGGCCCGACGTCGACTGGGAGTACAGCCACCGCGAGGTCGCCCTCCAGGCGCCGGTGGACTCGCCTACCTTCGCGCGGATGCGGGACGCCGTCCAGGAGTTCGCCCCCGAGGGCCGGGTCGTGCCGTACTGCATGTCCGGCGGCACCGACGCCAAGCAGTTCTCCCGGCTCGGCATCACCGGCTACGGCTTCGCCCCGCTGAAACTGCCCGAGGGCTTCGACTACCAGGCCCTCTTCCACGGCGTCGACGAACGGGTGCCCGTCGAGGCGCTGCGGTTCGGCGTCCAGGTGCTCGACCGGTTCCTGCGGACCGCCTGACCCACGACCGGGAGAACGACGACAATGGCCACCCTTCCGTACGGCTCCTGGCCGTCCCCCGTCACCGCGGCCCTCGCCGCCGCGCACGACGGGCACCCCGAGTACCCGGGCTTCGTCGGCGACGAGATCTGGTGGACCGAACCCCGGCCCACCGAGGCCGGCCGCCGCGCCCTGATCCGCCGCCGCCCCGACGGCACCGCCGTATCCGTCCTGCCCGCCCCCTGGAACGTCCGCTCCCGGGTCATCGAGTACGGGGGCCGCCCCTGGGCGGGCGCGGCGACCGCCACCGGCCCGGTCCTGGTCTTCGTCCACCTCCCCGACCAGCGCCTCTACCGCTACGAACCCGGGAGCGACCCCGTCCCCCTCACCCCGCTCTCCGGCGTGGGCGGCGGACTGCGCTGGGCCGACCCCGTCGTCCTGGCCGGGCGGGGCGAGGTGTGGTGCGTGCTGGAGGAGTTCACCGGCGAACGGCCCACCGACGTCCGCCGGGTCCTGGCCGCCGTACCGCTCGACGGATCGGCCGCCGGTGACCGGGCCGCCGTCCGGGAACTCGCGCCCGAGCGGCACCGGTTCGTCACCGGGCCCCGCCTCTCGCCGGACGGGCGGCACGCGGTCTGGCTCGGCTGGGACCACCCCCGGATGCCCTGGGACGGCACCGAACTGCTCCTCGCCGAGGTCGGCGACCACGGCACCCTCACCGGGGCGCGGACCGTCGCGGGCGGGCCCGGGGAGTCGATCGCACAGGCCGAGTTCGCCGCCGACGGGGCCCTGCTGTACTCCAGCGACCGCACCGGCTGGTGGAACCTCTACCGCGACGGACGGCCCCTGTGCCCGCGCGAGGAAGAGTTCGGCGGGCCGCTGTGGAAGATCGGGCTGCGCTGGTTCGCCCCCCTCGCCGACGGCCGGATCGCCGTCCTGCACGGCCGGGGCGGCAGCGCGCTCGGCCTCCTCGACCCGGAGAGCGGCGTGATCACGGACGCCGCCGGGCCCTGGACCGAGTTCGGCGGCACCCTCGCCGCCGACGGGGAACGGGTGGTGGCCGTCGGCGCCGGTCCGCTCAGCGGCGCCGAGGTCGTCGAGCTGGACACCGTCACCGGTCACACCCGGGTCGTCGGCGCCCCCCACCACGACGCCGTCGACCCCGCCCACTACGCCCGCCCCGAGGCCCGGGTCCTCACCGGCCCCGGCGGGCGCGACATCCACGCCCACCTCCACCCGCCCCACCACCCCGCGCACACCGCGCCCGACGGCGAACTCCCGCCGTACGTGGTGTGGGCGCACGGCGGGCCGACCAGCCGCAGCCCGCTGGTCCTCGACCTGGAGATCGCCTACTTCACCTCGCGCGGCATCGGGGTCGCCGAGGTCAACTACGGCGGCTCCACCGGCTACGGCCGCGCCTACCGCGACCGGCTGCGCGGCCAGTGGGGCGTGGTGGACGTGGAGGACTGCGCGGCCGTCGCCCGCGCCCTCGCCGCCGAGGGCACCGCCGACCCGGCCCGGCTCGCGATCCGGGGCGGCAGCGCGGGCGGCTGGACCTCGGCCGCCTCCCTCGCCACCACCGACGTCTACGCCTGCGGCACGATCAGCTACCCCGTGCTCGACCTCACCGACTGGGTCACCGACGGCACCCACGACTTCGAGTCCCAGTACCTGCACAGCCTCGTCGGCCCCTACGAACCCGCCCTCTACCGGACCCGCTCCCCGATCGAGCACGCCGACCGGATCACCGCGCCCTTCCTGCTGCTCCAGGGGCTGGACGACGTGATCTGCCCCCCGGTCCAGGCCGAACGCCTCATCGCCCGGATGGCCGGACGGGGCGTCCCGCACGCCTATCTCGCCTTCGCGGGCGAGGGCCACGGCTTCCGCCGCGCCGACACCATGGTCCGCGCCCTGGAGGCCGAACTCTCCCTCTACGCCCAGGTCTTCGGTTTCACCCCCGCCGACGGCACCCCGTCCCTGGAGCTGACGCGATGACGTACACCGTGCCGGAACTGCGGCGGCCCGCCCGCCTCGCGCCCGGCGCCCGAGTGGCCGTCGTCGCACCCAGCGGCCCGGTCCCCGAGGACCGCCTTCAGGCGGGCCTGGACCTGCTGCGCGGCTGGGACCTCGACCCGGTCGCCCAGCCCCACGTCCTGGACCGCCACCCCGACTTCGACCACCTCGCCGGAACCGACGCCGACCGCGCCGCCGACCTCCAGCGCGCCTGGTGCGACCCGGCCGTGGACGCGGTGCTGTGCGCCCGGGGCGGGTACGGCGCCCAGCGCATGGTGGACCTGCTCGACTGGGACGCGATGCGGGCCGCCGGACCCAAGGTCTTCGTCGGCTTCAGCGACATCACCGCCCTGCACGAGGCGTTCGCCGTCCGCCTCGGCCTGGTCACCCTGCACGGGCCGATGGCGGCGGGCGTCGACTTCCTCAAGAACACCCGGGCCCAGGACCATCTGCGGGCCACCCTGTTCGCCCCGGAGACGGTCATGACCCTCACCTCCGGCGGACAGGCCCTGGTCCCCGGCCGGGCGAGCGGCGTCCTGCTGGGCGGCTGCCTCTCCCTCCTCGCCTCCGACCTCGGCACGCCCCACGCCCGCCCCACCACCGCAGGCGGCCTGC
This sequence comes from Streptomyces sp. NPDC093252, assembly GCF_040683675.1. Classification (NCBI taxonomy): domain Bacteria; kingdom Bacillati; phylum Actinomycetota; class Actinomycetes; order Kitasatosporales; family Streptomycetaceae; genus Streptomyces; species Streptomyces sp. NPDC093252. Next base: position 43,684 of record NZ_JBFBEM010000017.1, read on the forward strand.
TCTGCCTGGAGGACGTGGGGGAGGAGCCGTACCGCCTGGACCGGGACCTCACCCATCTGCTGCGCGCGGGGCGGCTGGACGGTGTGGCCGGGATCCTCCTCGGCTCCTGGCAGGACTGCGGCCCCTACGACCGCGTCCGTGCGGTCCTCGCCGACCGCCTCGGCGGGCTCGGCGTCCCGGTCGCGGAGGAGTTCGGCTTCGGACACGGACCCGGGGCGGTGACGGTCCCCTTCGGGGTGCGGGGCGAACTGGACGCGGGGGCGGGGACGGTGGTGCTGGGGGAACCGGCGCTGGGGTGAGGGATGCCGGGTGCGGGTGCGTGGGTGGTTCTCGCGCAGTTCCCCGCGCCCCTGTGGGTACCCCCCTCCGGGGAGGTACCCACTCCGGGTAGGGGGCGCCGTACCCTGGCCGCATGCCGCACCCCGTGCCCCCGTTCTTTCTCGCCGAAGGTCCCCGTGTCGGGATCCGGCCGTTCACCCATGACGACGGTGAGGAGTTCACCGCGCGGGTGCGGGAGAGCAAGGCGCTGCATCAGCCGTGGCTCTTCCCGCCCGGTACCGCCGCCGCGTACACCGCCTACGCCCGGCTGCTGATCGAGGATCCGGGCCGGGCCGGGTTCCTGGTGTGCGAGCGGGAGGGCGGGGGCATCGCCGGGTTCGTCACGATCAACAACATCGTGCTCGGGGCCTTCCAGAGCGGGGCGGTCGCCTACGGGGCGTTCGCGCACGCGGCCCGGCGGGGGCTGATGGGGGAGGGGCTGGGGCTGGTGGTGGACCATGCCTTCGGGGCGATGCGGCTGCACCGGCTGGAGATCAATGTGCAGCCGGGCAACACAGCCTCCCTCGCGCTGGCCCGCGGCCAGGGGTTCCGGCACGAGGGCTTCTCGCCGAAGATGCTGTTCATCGACGGGGCCTGGCGCGATCACGAGCGGTTCGCGCTCACCGCCGAGATGCGCGCTTCCGGTTGATCTTCATGGTGTCGAGATCGGTGACCGTGGAGCGCAGCCCGGTGAAGCCGTAGCCGAGGGCGCGCAACGCGTTCTCCGCCCGCTCCTCGGCGAGGGCGGCGGCCATCTCGTCACCGTCCGCCGCGTCCGAGACCACCACGTACCGCATCGAGAAGTGCTTCAGCGGCGCCGGCTCGTAGGACAGGGAGCCCTCCTCGGTGAAGCGCATGCTGGTCATGCCGTGCTCGGGGGCCTCGGCGAGCAGCCGGGCCCGCGCCTCCTCGGTGAGGGCGTCCCAGGTGCCCCGGACGATCACGCGGTAGGTGTGCTGTTCGGTCATGGCCTGCTTCCGGTTCCGGTTCGGCTTCCGCTTCTGTGGTGGGGTGACCGGTCGACGGTATGCGGTAGGGGGGCGGGGCGCGCGGGATTATCGGGGCGGGGGCGGGGGCGGGGCTGCTGAAGGGGGTTTCGTTCATCCCTCGGGTGTCGGCTGTCGGGTGGCGCCGGTGTGGCGTTTGTCCCGGGTGTAGAGGTTCGCGGTCTTTCCGCCGCCCGGCGGGGTGCGGCGGTCCATCTCGAACAGGGCCGTCGCCGCCAGCAGATCGCTCAGCTTGGTGTAGCCGTAGGTGCGGGAGTCGAAGTCGGAGCGCTGATTGGTGATGATCTGGCCGACGCTCCCGAGCGGGGCCCAGCCGTCGTCGTCGGACGCCGCCTCCACCGCGTGGCGCAGCAGATTGACCAGCGCGGTGTCGCTCTTCAGCTTGGCCGCCGTGGTCCGCGCGGCGGACTTCGTCTCGGCCGGGGCGGTGGCGCCCTTCAGGTTCTCGACGTAGATGAACTTGTCGCAGGCCGCCACGAACGGCTTCGGCGTCTTGCGCTCGCCGAACCCGTACACCGTCAGCCCGGACTCCCTGATCCGGGCCGCGAGGCGGGTGAAGTCGCTGTCGCTGGAGACGATGCAGAACCCGTCGAAGCGCCCCGAGTACAGCAGGTCCATGGCGTCGATGACCATGGCCGAGTCGGTGGCGTTCTTGCCGGTGGTGTAGGCGAACTGCTGGATGGGCTGGATCGACTGGGTGAGCAGGTGGTCCTTCCAGCCCTTGAGCTGCGTCCCGGTCCAGTCGCCGTAGGCGCGCCTGACATGCGCGGTGCCGTACTTGGCGACCTCCGCCAGCAGTTCTTCCAGGGCCGCGGGCTTGGCGTTGTCGGCGTCGATCAGTACCGCGAGCTTGGCTGTGTTCTCCACGTTCTCCACGGGGACCGACGGTAGCGCAGGGCGGCGGGGGCGGCTCGCGCTGCTGTGAGCGGGTCGGCCCCGGGTCGGCCCCGGGTCGGTCCACGGGTCGGCCCACGGGTCGGTTCACGGGCGTTGATCCCGCCGGGCCGGTGACCGAGGATGGGGCCATGCGCCCTCTCGTCGTGGTCGACGCCCCTTCCAACCTCGGGCTGCGCCCGCCCGCGCCCGGTACCGTCCCCGGCTGCTACAAGCTCGCCGGTGCCCTGCGCGAGCAGCGGATCGTGCGGCGGCTCGGGGCACGGGAGGGCGGGGTCGTCGTCCCACCGCGCTACGACCGGGGGGAGTGGCGCCCGGGGGACGGGGTGTTCAACGCCGCCGCGCTCGCCGCCTACACCCCGAGGCTCGCGGACCGGATCGAGCACCATGTCCGCGCCGGGGACTTCCCCGTCGTGCTCGGCGGTGACTGCTCGATCCAGCTCGGTGCCTCCCTCGCCCTGCGCCGCCTCGGCCGCTACGGGCTCGCCGCCCTCGACGCCTCCCCCGACTTCCGCCACCCCGGCAACGCCACCGAGTCCGACATCGTCGGCGCCGCCGGGGGCGAGGAGGTCGCCCTCGCCACCGGGCGCGGCCAGGACGACCTGACGGACCTGGAGGGGCTGCGGCCCTATCTGCGTGACGAGGACGTCCGGTTCTTCGGCATCCGGGACGTCTTCGAGGAGGACCGGGCCGAACTCGCCGCCCTGAAGATGCCGGTGGTCACCGTGGGTGACGTACGGGAGTGGGGCGCCGACGCCCTCGCCCGCGCCACCGTCCAGGCGTTCGAGGTGCCCGCGCTCGACGGGTTCTGGGTGCATCTGGACGCCGATGTGCTCGACCCCGGGGTGATGCCGGCCGTCGACGCGCCGGACCCGGACGGGCTGACGCCGGAGGAGGTCGTCGGCCTGCTCGGGCCGCTGCTGGCGTCCGGCCGGTGCGTCGGGCTCAATGTCACCATCTACGATCCCGACCTCGACCCGGAGGGCACGGCGGGGGCGCTGCTGGCGGATGTGGTGGTGGACGCCTTCGGGGGCGATAAGGGGTGATAGGGGGCGGTAGGGGGCGGTAGGGGGAGCGGGGCCTGAGGGCAGGGCGGGCCCGTGCCCTGACCGGCGCGGTGTTTGCGCCGGGGGCTGAGGGGCACGCGGAGGGTTCCGCCGCCGACCGCCGTCGGAGGCGGGAACATGACGTGACGCCCGTCCCCGTGCGGTGATCGGGGTGATCGACGGGCCCCGCCCCCGACCCCGAGGGAGTGCGAGTGCGATGAACACCCGTGAGCTGGCCGAACTCGGTCAGCAGTTGCGTGTCGACAGCGTCCGTGCCGCCGCCGCGGCCGACTCCGGGCATCCGACCTCGTCGATGTCCGCCGCCGATCTGATGGCCGTCCTCCTCGCCGGGCATCTGCGCTACGACTTCGACCACCCCGGCCATCCCGGCAACGACCGGTTCGTGCTGTCCAAGGGGCACGCCTCGCCGCTGCTGTACTCCGCGTACAAGGCCGCCGGGGCGATCGACGACGCCGAACTGCTCACCTTCCGTGCCCTCGGCAGCAGACTGGAGGGGCACCCCACACCCCGGCGGCTGCCCTGGGTGGAGACCGCCACCGGCTCCCTCGGGCAGGGCCTGCCGGTCGCCGTCGGGATCGCGCTCGCCGGGAAGCGACTGGAGCGCACCGGCTACCGGGTGTGGGTGCTGTGCGGGGACGGCGAACTCGCCGAGGGCTCGGTGTGGGAGGCCGCCGAGCACGCCGCCTACGAGCACCTGGACAATCTCACCGCGATCGTGGACGTCAACCGGCTCGGCCAGCGCGGCCCCACCCGGCACGGCCACGACCTGGACGCCTACGCCCGCCGCTTCGCCGCCTTCGGCTGGCACACCGTCGAGATCGACGGCCACGACGTGACCGCCATCGACACGGCCTACCGCGAGGCCGAGGCCACCCGGGGCCGCCCGACCGTGATCCTCGCCCGCACCCTCAAGGGCAAGGGCGTCGAGAGCGTCCAGGACCGCGAAGGGCTGCACGGCAAGCCCCTCCCGGACCCCGAGCACGCCATCGCCGACCTCGGCGGCCCCCGCGACCTGCGCGTCCACGTCCACGAACCGCCCCCCGCCCCCGTCCCGAGCCCCGGCTTCCACCCCGGCGCCGACACCCCCCGCTGGGAACGCGGCGAGGACGTCCCCACCCGCGACGCCTACGGCCGGGCCCTCACCGCCCTCGGCGCGGCGCGCGGCGATGTCGTCGCCCTGGACGGCGAGGTCGGCGACTCCACCCGCACCGAGTACTTCGCCAAGGAGTTCCCCGACCGCTACTTCGAGTGCTACATCGCCGAGCAGCAGATGGTGGCCGCGGCGGTCGGGATGGCCGCGCGGGGCTGGGTGCCGTACGCGGGCACCTTCGCCGCGTTTCTGACCAGGGCGTTCGACTTCGTCCGGATGGCGGCCGTCAGCGGTGCCGGGATCAATCTGGTCGGCTCGCACGCCGGGGTCGCCATCGGGCAGGACGGGCCGTCCCAGATGGGCCTGGAGGACCTGGCGATGTTCCGGGTCGTGCACGGCTCCACCGTTCTCTACCCGTGCGACGCCAACCAGACCGCGCACCTGGTCACCGCCATGGCCGACCTGGACGGCGTCCGCTATCTGCGCACCACGCGCGGTGCCACCCCGGTGATCTACGGCCCCGGCGAGACCTTCCCGGTCGGCGGCAGCAAGGTACTGCGCGCCTCCGACCGCGACCGGGTGACGGTCGTCGCCGCCGGGGTCACCGTGCCCGAGGCCCTCGCCGCCGCCGATCTGCTCGACGCCGCCGGGATCCCCGTCCGGGTGATCGACCTGTACTCCGTCAAACCGGTCGACGAGGCCACCCTGCGGCAGGCCGCCGCCGACACCGGATGCCTGGTCACCGTGGAGGACCACCACCCCGAGGGCGGTCTCGGGGACGCCGTCGCCGACGCCTTCGCGGACGGCGGCCCGGTGCCCCGCCTCGTCCGGCTCGGCGTCGACTCCATGCCGGGCTCCGCGCTGCCCGGGGAGCAACTGCGCGCCGCCGGGATCGACGCCGGCGCCGTCGTCACCGCCGTACGGCTGCTGGTGGGGGAGGCGGCGCTGCCGTGACCGGGGCGGGCGGGGCGGGCGGTGCTGTGGTGACGGGGGCGGGCGGGGCGGGCGGCCGGGTGAGGTGTGGCGCGGGTGGCGGGTGCGGCGTGCGTCATGGGTTGCCGAGCGGGTAGGTCCCTTTCAGGACCCCTCCACCAGGAGACCCCATGACCACATCGCGGTATGTGTACGCCGTCTGCCGGCCCTTCGACGCGGCGCTCCAGGCCCAGCTCACGGGCGTCGCGGGCGCCCCGCCGAGACTGCTGCGCCACCACGGGCTGGTGGCCGTGGTCAGCCATGTGCCGACGGCGGAGTTCGACGAGGCCCGGCTGCGCGCCGGGGAGACGGACGAGGAGTGGCTCGCGGGCGTGGCGCGGCTGCACCAGGGCGTCGTCGACGCGCTCACCACCGTCACCTCCCCGCTGCCGCTGCGGCCGGCCACCGTGTTCCGCGACGACAGCGCGGTCCGGCTGATGATCGAGCTGCGCGAGGACGAACTGCGCCACACCCTCGACCGGCTGGCGGGCCGGGTGGAGTGGGGGGTCCGGGTCTACCTGGACGAGGCCGGGCCCGGGACCTACCCGGACGAGAGCGGGCCCGGGGGAGCGGAGGGCCCGGCGCAGTGGCGGACGCGGGGCGAGGAGTTCTCGGCGCAACTGCACCGGGAGCTGTCCGCGCGGGCCGACCGGTCCCACGCCTATCCGCTGCACCACCGGGCGCCCGGCGGCGCGGCGGGCCGGAACGTGCTGAACGCCGCCTATCTGGTGCCCCGGGCGCAGGCCGAGGAGTTCGTGGAGACCGTGGACCGGTCGAAGCACACCGAGCCGGGCATCCTGGTGGAACTCACCGGCCCCTCGGCCGCCTACTCCTTCGCCGCCGACGATTCCTGAGCCGCCCCCCGTCGCGCGGTGGGGGCCGTCCGCTCAGGCGCCCTTGCGGCAGAGGATCTCCCCGTGCAGCACGCAGAACCAGCCGTCGGGCCGCTCGCCCCACTCCCGCCACGCCCGCGCCACCGCCCGCAGTCCGTCCCGGTCGGTGTGCCCGCCGCCGGTCGCGCGGTCCGCGTACGCCGAGGCGACGGTACGGTCCGCCCACAGTCCGCTCCACCAGGCCCGCTCCTCGGCGGTGGCGAACGTCCAGGTGGCGGACGTGGCGGTGAGATCGGTCAGCCCGGCCGCCAGCGCCCAGGACTTCAGCCGCCGCCCGGCGTCCGGCTCCCCGCCGTTGGCCCGCGCCACCCGGCGGTACAGGTCCAGCCAGGCGTCCAGCCCCGGCGAGGCCGGGTACCAGGTCATCGCCGCGTAGTCGGAGTCCCGTACGGCGACGATCCCGCCCGGCCGGGTCACCCGGGCCATCTCGCGCAGGGCGCCGACCGGGTCGCCCACGTGCTGGAGCACCTGGTGGGCGTGGACCACGTCAAAGCTGGCGTCGGGGAAGTCCAGGGCGTGGACGTCCCCGGTGGTGAAGGCGGTGTTGGCGAGGCCCCGCTCGGCGGCGGTGGCCCGCGCCCGGTCGAGGATGCCGGGGGCGTGGTCCAGCCCGGTGACATGCCCGTCGGGGACCAGCGCGGCCAGATCGGCGGTGATGGTGCCGGGGCCGCAGCCGACGTCCAGGATCCGGTCCTGGGGGCGGAGCGAGCCGAGCAGATAGGCGGCGGAGTTGGCGGCGGTCCGCCAGGTGTGCGACCGCAGTACCGACTCGTGGTGGCCGTGGGTGTAGACGGCGGTCTCCCGCGCTTCCGGGACGGCCTCCGGGACCGTTTCCGGGACCGTTTCCGGCGTGGCTTCCGGCATGGCTGGCACCTTCCTCTGCGAGGTCTGCGGGATCTGCGAGGTCTGTAGACCTTCTGATCCCTGCCCCCGCACGCTACGCCGCATTCTGAATACTGAGACCCCTTGTTTCTCTATATGGACTGATGGTTCGTCAGATATGAGGTTCCTCGTCGTCGGGCGCGGGTTCCGGGTCGGTGTCGTGGGGCCGGTACACCACCAGCGCCCGGTACTGCTTGCGCAGCGTCACCTCGCCGCCCACCTCGGTGACCTCGCCGTCGTACGCCAGCAGCGTGCCCGGCGGGACATCGGTCAGCCGCAGGGTGCCGACCTGGACGGCGGCATGGGCGGGGGAGCGGGTCAGCGGGCCCGCCACGGCCGCCGCCAGCAGCCGCAGCGCCGGATACCGGCCCCCGTGCACCACCCGGACGTCCAGCCGCCCGTCCGCCAGATCCGCCCGCCGCCCCGGCACCAGCCCCATCCGGTGGTACGTGCCGTTGCCCGCGAACAGCAGCCACATCGGCCGGACCCGCCCCCCGAACCCGGCGCGCAGCGGATGCCGGTCCGCGCGCAGCACCCGCGCCGCCGCCACCACCCCGGCCGGCCAGCCCCCGATCCGCCCCGACCAGCGGTCCCGCTCCCGCACCAGCTCCGGATACACCCCGAGGCTCAGGGTGTTCAGGAAGATCCCCCGCCGCTCACCGCCGCTGAACCGGCCGATGTCCACATGCACCGCCTCGCCCCGCTCCACCGCCCGGCCCAGCGCCCGCGCGTCGGCCACGCCCAGGTCCAGGGCGAAGTGGTTCAGGGTGCCGCCGGGCAGCACCGCCAGCGGCAGCCCGTGCCGCAGCGCGATCTCCGCCGCCGCGTTCACCGTGCCGTCCCCGCCGCACACCCCGAGCACCCGGGAGTCGGCCGCCGCCTTCTCCAGCTCCGCGGCCACCTCGTCCGGCGCGCACTCCACGATCCGCGCCCGCGGCAGCACGTCCCCGAGTCCGTGCGCCCGGTCCGCGGTGCCCGACGCCCGGTTCACCACCAGCGTCAGCCCCTCGCCCGCCGGCAGCCCCGGCGCCGCGGCCCGCGGATGGGCGGGCCGCACCGCGTGCGCGTGCGGCGGCACCAGCGCCCGGACGACGAGGGCGGCGCCGACGCCCAGGGCCGCGCCCGCGAGGACATCGCTCGGGAAGTGCACCCCCGTGTAGACCCGGGACATCGCCACCGAGTACGCGACCGGCGCCACCACCGCCCCCCACCCCGGCGACTCCATCGCCACCCCGGCGCCGAACGCCGCCGCCGACGCCGCGTGCCCGGACGGGAACGAGGTGGTGATCGGCTGCCGCTTCAACTGCCGGACGGCCGGAACCGGGCCCAGGGGCGGACGCGGGCGGCGCACGCTGCGCTTGCCGACCGTGTTGATCGTCGCGGACGCCAGCGCCAGCGACACCAGCCCGCGCGCGGCGGCCCGGCGCCCCCTCGGGGTGCGGCTCGCCGCTATCGCCGCGGCCGTCACCCCCCACAGCACCCCGTGGTTCGCGAACCGGCTCAGCCTCGGCAGCACCCGCTCGGCATACGGCCACTCCCGCTCGGCGGCGAACGCGAACAGTTGGTGGTCGAGCGTGAGCAGCCGGTCGCGCAGACCGTGGCGGCGGCCGGGGCGTGGCGCGGTGAGATCGACATCAGGGTTCATGGGTCACGGTTACCCTGAAGTGGCCGTTCTTGTCCCCGACAGACAGAAGAATGCCCGCATGCGCCTGATCCTGATCCGTCACGGCCAGACCACCGCCAACGTCGGCCTGCTGCTCGACACGGCGGTCCCCGGCGCCGGGCTGACCGATCTCGGACGGCGACAGGCCGCCGCCCTGCCCGGCGCCCTGGCCGGTGAGCACATCGACGCCCTCTACGCCTCCACCCTCACCCGCACCCAGCACACCGCCGCCCCCCTCGCCGCCGCCCGCGGCCTGGACGTCCTGGTGCGCGACGGCCTGCGCGAGGTGACCGCGGGCGACCTGGAGATGCTGCCCGGCGAGTCCGGCGCGGGCGAGCGCTACATGCGCACGGTGTTCGCGTGGATGAACGGCGACACCGGGGTGCGGATGCCGGGCGGGGAGAGCGGCGACGAGGTCCTCGCCCGCTACGACGCCGTGGTCGCCGAGGCCGCCGCGAGCGGCGCGGGCACGGTCGCCATGGTCAGTCACGGCGCCGTCATCCGGTTCTGGAGCGCCGTCCGCGCCGCCAACCTCGACGCCGCCTTCGCCGCGGCCCACCGGCTGGAGAACACCGGCACCGTGCTGCTGGAGGGCGGCCCCGGGGACGGCTTCAAGGCCCTGAGCTGGGCGGGTACGGCACCGGGACCGTCCGGGGAGAGCGGGCCCACGGGGCATTCGGTGGGCTGACGGACCGCGCCGGGGGTCTGTCCGGGGTCTGTCGGTACGGATCTGTCCGGGGTCTGCCAGGGGTTTGTCGCTACGGATCTGCCCGGAGTGTGCCCCGGCTCTGCCCGGGGTCTGTCCGGGGTCCTGCGGGGTCTGTCCGGTATCCGTCCGATATCCGTTTGCCCGCATCCCCGGCCCCCGCCCACAATGCGCCCCATGGGACATCTGGAAGCCGCGCACCTCGAGTACTACCTCCCCGACGGGAGGGCGCTGCTGGGCGATGTCTCGTTCCGGGTCGGTGAGGGCGCCGCCGTCGCCCTGGTCGGCCCCAACGGCGCCGGGAAGACCACCCTGCTCCGGCTGATCTCCGGCGAGCTGAAACCCCACGGCGGCACCGTCACCGTCAGCGGCGGCCTCGGGGTGATGCGCCAGTTCGTGGGCTCCGTCCGCAACGAGACGACCGTACGTGACCTGCTGGTGTCGGTCGCGCCGCCGCGCATCCGGGAGGCGGCGAAGGCCGTCGACACCGCCGAGCACGGCATCATGACCGTCGACGACGAGGCCGCCCAGCTCCGCTACGCCCAGGCCCTCGCCGACTGGGCCGAGGCCCGCGGCTACGAGGCCGAGACCCTCTGGGACATCTGCACCACCGCCGCCCTCGGCGTCCCCTACGACCGGGCCCAGTGGCGCCAGGTCCGCACCCTCTCCGGCGGCGAGCAGAAACGCCTGGTCCTGGAGGCGCTGCTGCGCGGCACCGACGAGGTCCTCCTCCTGGACGAGCCGGACAACTACCTCGACGTGCCCGGCAAGCGCTGGCTGGAGGAGCGGATCAAGGAGACGGCCAAGACGGTCCTGTTCGTCTCCCACGACCGGGAACTCCTCGCCCGCGCCGCCGACAAGATCGTCTCCGTGGAGCCCGGCCCGGCCGGGGCCGACGCCTGGGTGCACGGCGGCGGCTTCGCCACCTTCCAGGACGCCCGCCGCGAGCGCTTCGCCCGCTTCGAGGAACTGCGCCTGCGCTGGGACGAGAAACACGCCCAGCTCAAGAAGCTCGTCCTGAACCTGCGTCAGGCCGCCACCAACAGCGATGCCATGGCCTCCCGCTACCGCGCCGCCCAGACCCGGCTGCGCAAGTTCGAGGAGGCCGGGCCGCCGCCGGAGCCGCCCCGCGAGCAGGACATCCGGATGCGGCTCAAGGGCGGCCGGACCGGGGTCCGCGCGGTCACCTGCGCCGGTCTGGAGCTGACCGGCCTGATGAAACCGTTCGACCTGGAGGTCTTCTACGGCGAACGGGTCGCCGTCCTCGGCTCCAACGGCTCCGGCAAGTCCCACTTCCTGCGGCTCCTCGCCGGTGACGAGGTGGCCCACACCGGCACCTGGAAGCTAGGCGCGCGGGTCGTCCCCGGCCACTTCGCGCAGACCCACGCCCACCCCGGGCTGCTCGACCGCACCCTCCTGGACATCCTGTGGAAGGACCACGCCCAGGATCGCGGCGCCGCCATGAACCGGCTGCGGCGCTACGAGCTGACCCGGCAGGCCGAGCAGACCTTCGCCCGGCTCTCCGGCGGCCAGCAGGCCCGTTTCCAGATCCTGCTGCTGGAACTCCAGGGGGTCACCGCGCTGCTCCTCGACGAGCCCACGGACAACCTCGACCTGGAGTCGGCCGAGGCGCTCCAGGAAGGGCTGGAGGCATTCGACGGGACGGTGCTGGCGGTCACCCACGATCGCTGGTTCGCCCGCTCCTTCGACCGGTTCCTGGTGTTCGGCAGCGACGGGAAGGTACGGGAGTCGTCGGGGCCGGTGTGGGACGAGCGGCGGGTGGAGAGGGCGCGGTAGCGCCTTTTGGATCTGGTGCCCTCCGGGCGGGGTGAAGTGAATGTTCGTACAGTGGAGGAGCAGGCACGGACACGACGATCGGGGCACCACATGACCGGAGTCGACCCTGGTCGGCTGGACGACCAGCAGCTCATGAAAGAGCTGGAGACCATCCACCGCACGCGCCACGACACGCTGCTGTACGGGTCCAACGACGCGCTGCGGACGCACAACGAGCGGATGGCGCAGCTCGAAGGGGAGTACCTGCGGCGCAATCCCGGGCGGTTTGTGGCGGCGGGGAGGACTCGGGAGGGGGCTCGGCGGGGGGTCGGTCCCTAGGGGTGGTGGGGGGTGGGGGTGGTGGGTGTGTGCGGGTCGTGGGGGGTTTGCGCAGTTCCCCGCGCCCCTGGGGGTGGGGGTTGGGGTGGGGTGGGTGTGTGCGGGTTGTGGGGGGTTTTGCGCAGTTCCCCGCGCCCTTGAGAGGGAGGTGGGTGGGTGCGGGTCGTGGGTGGCTGGGCGCGCAGTTCCCCGCGCCCCTTGGGGGCGCTGTGGTGAGTGGTGTTTCACTCGGTTGGCTCGGGGGTGTGGGCCAATGGGCTTTGGGGGCGCGCGGGGTGGGGGGCGGGGGGATCTGATGGGGGCGGGAGGTCGTTTCCCGTTGCCGTCGGTCGAGGAGTCCGTGCCATGTGCCGCAGTCCCCGTCTTGTGTCCCTGCTCCTGGTGGCCGGAGCCGTCGTGCTCGGCGGTGCGCCGGGCGTGGCCGCGGAACCGGCCGCCGAGGTGAGCCCGGCGCGGGTGGGGCCGGACGGCAGCGTCACCCTCTCCGTGACCTGCGATCCCGCCGACGGGGCGGCGCCCGGTGCGATGGAGGCCACCTCGCGGGCGTTCGCCGAGGGCCGGATCACCCTGCGGCCCGAGCCCGGCGGGGACGGGCGTTCCGGGACCGTCTACCGGGGCACCGCCCGGATCGGTACCGCCGTGCACCCCGACGGCGGCGCCCGTGACGCGGCCTGGACCGTGGACGGCGCCTGCCCGGCGTCCCGGGGCGGCGGCAAGGGCCGCCAGTGGAGTGCCACCTTCACCGTCGAGAAGGGGAACGGGGAGCGCAAGGAGGAAGGCAAGGAGGAGCGGCAGGAGGAAGGCCGGGAAGCGGGCCGGGAAGCGGGCCGGGAAGCGGGCCGGGAAGAAGGCCGGGAAGAAGGCCGGGAAGAAGGCCGGGAAGAAGGCCGGGAGGAGCGTCGGGACGACTGGGGTGGGGGTGGGCAGCGGCCCTGTCCGCCGTCCCGTCCGGGGGAGTCCTGTGAGCCGCCGACCGCCGAGCACGGCGTCCACGCGGGCTCCGGCGGCGCCTTCACCGGCTCGGTGCCCGCGCTGGTGGCCGGCGGACTGCTGATCGCCGGGGCGTGCGGCGGAGCCGTGTACCGGCTGCGCCGCGGGACCGCCCGCACCCGGGGCTGACACCCCGCGCTGGACACGGGAACGGGGATCCAAGGGAGGCACGGGATGCGGCGCACCGACCCGGAGAACCACGGCCCCGTCCGGTACGGGCCCCACCTGCCCGACGACGGGCTGCCCCCGCTGCCCGAGCTGACCGGCGTCCTCGCCGCCGCCGCGGGACGCGCCCGCACCGAGCCCGTCGGCGGCGGCCGGGCCCTGCTGGAGGCCGCCTGCGGCTACTGGGCCCGCCGCGGCCTGCGCACCCGCCCCGAACAGGTCGCCGCCGGACCGGGCGCCCCCAGCCTGCTGCTGGCCCTGACCGCCGCGCTCGGCGGCGATGTCCTGGTGCCGCGCCCCTGCACCGCCTGGTGGGCGCCGTACGCGCGGCTGCTGGGGCGGCCGGTGTTCCATGTGGCGACCCCGGCCGAGTGCGGGGGCGTGCCCGACCCCTACGCGCTGCTGGAGACCGTGCGCCGGGTACGGGACGAGGGCGGGCGGCCCCGGCTGCTGGTGCTGTCGGTCGCCGACGACCCGACCGGCACCGTGGCCCCGCCCGAGTTGCTGCACCAGGTGGTGGAGGCCGCCGCAGGCGAGGGCCTGCACCTGGTCAGCGACGAGACCTGGCGGGACACCCTGCACCCCGCCGACGACGCCGACGATGCCGACGAGACCGGCGCGTCCGCCCCCGTCCTGCTCAGCCCCGCCGAGATGCTGCCCGAGCGGGTCACCGTCGTCACCGATCTGGCCGGGGCGCTGCTGCCGCCCGCCTGGCCCGCCGCCGTCGCCCGCTTCCCCACCGGGCCCGACGGTACGGTCCTGCACGCGCGCGTCCTCGACGTGCTGACCGCGCTGGGCGCCCCACCGGCCGGCCCGGTCGCCGCCGCCGCGGGCTACGCGCTCAGCGAGCCCGCCCCGGTCACCGCCCGCGTCGCCGCCGCCGCCCGACTGCACGCGCGCGTGGCACGGGCCCTGCACGGCACCCTGGTGGACGCCGGGGCCCTGGCCCTGCCCCCGCGCGCGGGGCGCCAGCTCTACGCCGACCTGGGCCCGCTGCGGCCCGCGCTCGCCGCCCGGGGCGTCGGGGACGCCCAGGACCTGGAGGACCATCTCACCCACCGGCTCGGCATGCCCGCGCCGGGCGGCCACCGCTTCGGCGACGACCTCGGCGCGCTCCGGGTCCGGCTGGCCACCGGACCGCTGCTCGGCACGACCGACGCCGAACGCACGGAATGCCTCGCGTCCCCCGAGCCGTTGGAACTGCCCCAAGTGCACCGGGCGTTGAGCGATCTGAGAGCGGTCCTCGACGAACTCCGCAGCCCTCCCGGCGAGGATCTCCGTGACGACGGCGCCCGGCGAAGGGAGTCCCCTCGATGACGCAGCAGTCCGAGTCCGCCGCGGGCGCGAGCACGGCCCCGAGGTCCCCCGGCGCGGGCCCGGCGCCCTGGCCGCCGCTGGCCGAACCCCGCCCGCTGGCCGAGCACCGGGTGTGGCCGCGCGCCTTCCACGACCGGCTGACCGCGCCCCTGCCCGGCATCAGGGCCATGACCCGCTTCGCCCGCGAGGGCGCCGTCCGCCCCGGCCGCGAGGGCCTCGCCGGCATCCCCCGGCTGCCGTACGCCCCCGGCCCGCTGCCCCGGGCCGACGCCCGCACCCTCGCCGTCACCTGGGCCGGGCACGCCAGTTGGGTGCTGAGCGTCGGCGGGCTGACCGTGCTCACCGACCCGGTCTGGTCCCGCCGGATCCTCGGCACACCCGCGCGGATCACCCCGGTCGGGGTGGCCTGGGAGGCCCTGCCGCCGGTCGACGCGGTCGTCATCAGCCACAACCACTACGACCACCTCGACGCCCCCACCCTGCGCCGCCTCCCGCGCGCCACCCCCGTGTTCGCCCCCGCCGGGCTCGCCCCCTGGTTCCGCCGCCGGGGCTTCACCACCGTCACCGAGCTGGACTGGTGGGAGGCGTCCGAACTGCGCGGCGTCCGCTTCGACTTCGTCCCCGCCCACCACTGGTCCAAGCGCTCCCTGACCGACACCTGCCGCACCCTGTGGGGCGGCTGGGTCCTCACCGCCCCCGACGGCCACCGCGTCTACTTCGCCGGTGACACCGGCTACGGCCACTGGTTCACCCGCATCGGCCGCCGCTACCCCGGGATCGACCTCGCCCTGCTCCCGATCGGCGCCTACGCCCCGCGCTGGTGGCTCAGCGATGTCCACTGCGACCCGGAGGAGGCGGTACGCGCGGCCCAGGACGTGGGCGCGACCCGCATGGCCCCCATGCACTGGGCCACCTTCATCCTCTCCGCGGAACCGGTCCTGGAGCCGCTGACCCGCGTGAGAGCCGCCTGGCGGACAGCGGGCCTCCCCAGAGAGAACCTCTGGGACCTCCCGGTAGGAGCCTCAAGAGCCGTGCACGACGAACGCGGGTGACTGCACGCCCTCAGGGGCGCTGGGGAACCCCCTCCGGGGGAGGAACCGCGCGCCCGGCCCCCACCGAACCCGCACAGGCCCTCGAACCGTCACCGCCCCCGAACCCGCCGCCAAACCCCCGGCACCGCACTGATCGCCAACGTCAACCCCACCGCCGCCGCCACCCCCTCCCACGGCTCACTGAACAACGACCCCCCGGCCACCCCGATCAACCCGTACGTCACCGCCCACGCCAGACACGCCGGCACATCCCCCCGCGCGAACCTCCGCAACGGCCACTCCGCCAGCAGACACGCCAGCATCACCGGCAACCGCCCCGCGGGCACCAGCCGGGACAGCACCAGCACCGCCACCCCGTGCTCCCGGAGCTTGGTCTGCGCCTGTTCCAGCCGGTCCTCCGGCGCCCGCGCCCGTATCGCCTCCAGCCAGCGCGACCCGTTGCGGGAGCCCATCCCGCGCCGCCCCAGCCAGTACAGCGCCAGATCACCGAGGAACGCCGCCAGCGACGCCGTCACGAACACCAGCGCCATCGAGAACGGCGCCGTCTGATGGAACGCCACCACCGCCGCCGAACTCACCAGCGCCCCGGTCGGCACCACCGGCACCAGCGCCCCCAGCAGCACCAGCACGAACAGCGTGGGATAGCCGATCGCCTGCTGGGTGCTCTCCGGCGGCACACTGTCCGCAGCCGCCGCCAGCCAGTTCACCGGGCGACCTCCGGCCGCACCCGCTCGCCGTGCCCCAGCTTGTGCACCGCCGCCCCGGGTGCCCGCTCCGCCGCCAGCCGCACGAACTCGTCACCCGGCGCGTGGAATTCATGCGGGCGCACGGCGTCCATACCGATCGGCCAGAACGTGCCGTAGTGCACCGGCACCGCGCTGTGCGCCCCCAGCCGGGCCAGCGCCTCGGCCGCCCGCCCCGCGTCGAGATGCTCCTCGCCGAGATACGGGCCCCAGCCGCCGACCGGCAGCAGCGCCACATCGACCGGCCCGACCTCCTCGGCCATGGACGCGAACAGCCCGGTGTCCCCGGCGAAGTACGTCCGCGCCTCGCCCTCCACCACATAGCCGAGCGCGGGCGCCCGGTGCGGACCGACCGGCAGCCGCCGCCCGTCGTGCCGCGCGGGCACCGCCCGCACCACGACCTCCCCGACCCGGACCGTGTCGCCCGGCGCGACCTCCTCGATCCGCAGCCCGGACAGCCGCCGCAGACCCGGCACGGCCCGCCGCGCGCCCCGGGGCACCAGCACCCGCGTGCCCGGCGCCAGGGCGGCCAGGGAGGGCACATGGAGATGGTCGGCATGCAGATGCGAGACCAGGGCGACCTCCGCGCGCCGGGCGTCGTCCGGGGGTACGTCACCGCGCCGGCGGCGCAGATGCGCGAGCCGGCGGGCGAACAGGGGATCGGTGAGGACGCGTACGTCCGAATCCTCGACCGTGCAGGTGGCGTGACCCCACCAGGTGATCTCCACCGGCACCCCTTTGCCTCCTTCGCGCGACTCCCCCGAAGCGTACGCGCAGCGGTAGGGTCGGCGGCGAAACCCGGAGGTGAGGGGAGCTCCATGGGAGAGCAGAGCGGTGCCTCCGGCACGCGGGTCACGACGATCGCCAGTCTGACGCCGCTGGAGGAGCTGGACACCGATCCGTTCCTCGTGGACGCGCGCAGCCAGCACGCCATGTGCGCCCGCTGGGCGGCGGAGCGCGGATACGTCGTCACCCGGCAGTTACTGGTCTCCGGTCTGCGTCCGGACCACGGCATCCTGTGGGACGACGTCCGGCCGGGGCACGATGTGTTCGTCGCGCCGAGCAGAAGGGTCCTGGAGAGCGCGCTGGCCTCCGTCGAGGAGTTCACCGAGGAGTGCGCGCGGCGCGGGGTGCGGGTGGAGACCGTCGGCCGCGAGGAGCCCTCGTACGACGCCGGGATGAAGGCCCGGGTCCATCGCCGGCTCTCGATGCCGACGGCCGGGTACGACGGGCGGTGACCGCCGCCCGGTACCGCTCGGTGACCGGCCGATATCTCACGGTGACGAATCGATTCCCCCCGGCGTTGTGACAGGGTGGAGGGCAGGCCCGTGTCCGGAACCGCGGGCCGGGACGTGAGGTGCGGGGAACGTGCGCGGTGGTCGCCTGCGAACAGTGCTGAGCCAACTGGGGCGGAGCGCCACGGTATGGGCGGTCAGCACGCTCACCATGCTGATCCTCGCCGGTGCCCTGCCCGACTTCCAGCTCCAGTCCGCCGACGGCGACAGCGCCACCCGGATCGCGATCACCGCCGCCCTCGGCGCGGGCGGCTTCGGCCTCCTCTCGGCGCTGGTCTGGCCGCTGATGGTGCGCTTCCTGCTGCTGGTCCCCGCCCTCGTCCTCGGCCTCCTGGTGTTCTTCCTCAACGGGGCCCTGCTGCTCATCGCGCTCCGGCTGAACCCGGCCGCCCGCGGCGACGCCTCCCCGGAGACCGCCGTGGTCGTCGCCGCCGTGATGTCCGCCGTGGCCTCCGCGACCGGCGCCGCCCTCGCCGTACGGGACGACGACGCCTACCGCCGCCGTCTCTACCGGCTCGCCGACCGCCGCCGCCGCGCCCCGCTGCCCGGCCCGGTCACCCACGGCACCCTCTTCCTCCAGCTCGACGGCGTCGGCCACGACGTGCTGGAGCGGGCCGTCCGCAAGGGCCTGATGCCCACCGTCGCCCGCTGGCTCGCCGCCGGGGAGGATGCCCCCCGGGGAGGCACGGTCCGGGGAGACGACCCCCGGGGAGGCACGGCCCGGGGAGGCACGGCCCGTGGCGGCATGGGCCGGGGTGGCATGGGCCGGGGCGACCGGGAGCCCACCCATCGGCTCACCCCCTGGCGCACCGACTGGTCCAGCCAGACCGGCGCCAGCCAGCTCGGCATCCTGCACGGCTCCACCTTCGACGTCCCCGCCTTCCGCTGGTACGAGAAGGACCAGCGCGAGGTCATGGTCAGCAACCGCCCCACCAGCGCCGCCGAACTCCAGCGCCGGGCCGTCGAGCGCACCGGCGACGGCGGACTGCTCACCGCCGACGGCGCCAGCCGGGGCAATCTCTTCAGCGGTGGCGCCGACGAGCAGGCGCTGGTGCTGTCCATCGCCACCAAGCGCCGCTCCCGCGAGAACCGCTCCCGCGCCGGGTACTTCGCCTACTTCTCCGACCCCGCCAACGCCGTCCGCACCGCCCTGTCCTTCGTCGCCGAGGCAGGCCGGGAGATCGGCCAGTCCACCCGGGCCCGGCTGCGCGGCGACCGCCCCCGGGTCTCCCGAGGCGGCCTCTACCCCCTGATCCGCGCCTTCGCCACCGTCGTCGAGCGCGATGTCGTGGTGGCCGCCGTGATGGGCGACATCCTCGCCGGACGCACCTCCGTCTATGCCGACCTGGTCGCCTACGACGAGGTCGCCCACCACTCCGGACCGCACAGCCGGGACGCCGAGAAGGTGCTCGCCCGGCTCGACCGCTCGCTCGCGCTGATCGAGAAGTGCGCCGAGCACGCGCCCCGCCCCTACCGGATCGTGGTCCTCTCCGACCACGGGCAGAGCCCCGGCGAGACCTTCCGCGCCCGCTACGGGCTCACCCTGGGCGATCTGGTGCGGGCCGGATGCGGGCTGCCCGTGCCGCGCCGCGCCGGGCGTACCCGCAGCGGCGCCGAGGCCCGCGCGGCGGTCCGGGCCGCGCTGCGCCGCCCGGTCGAGGAGAGCGGCGAGCAGCACCGCCCCGACCGCCGCTCCGAGCCCATCGTCCTCGCCTCCGGCAACCTCGGCCTGGTCTCCTTCCCGGACGTCGGGCACCGGATGTCCAAGGAGGAGATCGACGCCCGCCACCCCGCCCTGCTGCCGACCCTCGCCAACCATCCCGGCATCGGCTTCCTGCTGGTGCGCAGCGAGGAGCACGGGGGAGTGGTGCTGGGCGCCTACGGGGCCGAGATCCCGGTCGCCGAACTGGCCGACGGGGCCCGCGGGCCGCTCGCCCCGTTCGGTCCCGGCGCCGCCGACGCCGTACGCCGCACGCACTCCTTCCCGCACACCGCGGACATCATGGTCAACTCCTTCCACGATCCGGCGGACGGGGAGGTGCTGGCGTTCGAGGAGCAGATCGGGTCGCACGGGGGGCTCGGCGGCTGCCAGGGCAAGCCGTTCCTGCTGTCGCCCCTCGACCTGTCCGAGCCGGTCGCCGACGGCGGTGCCCTGGTGGGCGCGGAGCGGGTGCACCGGGTGCTGCGGCGCTGGCTGCGCGAGTGCCACGGCCCGCAGGTGCCGGTCGGGACGACGGAGCGCGCGGACGACGCCGGGGAGGGCACGGCGGCGGTCGACGCGCCGCGATAGCCCACGCCGGGCGGGGGCGGCGCAGCGGGCGGTAAATGGGCTGCGCCGCCACCCGTACCGCCCGCAGACTGGGGCGCACCGGAACGCGTTCGGCGTCCCCGCCTTCCCGCCTTCCCGCCTTCCTCCCTCCCCCCTCTCAGCCAGGAGCCCCTTCTTGCAGGCAGCCGTCACCGTCACGCCCGCCCGGATACCCGAACTCCTCCTCGGTCTGGCGACCGTACGGCCGGTGTTCCTGTGGGGGGCGCCCGGCATCGGGAAGTCGTCCCTGGTGCGGGAGTTCGCCGAATCGCTGGGTCTGGAGTGCGTCTCCCTGCTCGGTACGCAGCTCGCGCCCGAGGACCTGATCGGCGTGCCGCAGATCCGCGACGGCCGCTCGGTGTTCTGCCCGCCCGAGGCCATCGCCCGCGACGAGCCCTACTGCCTTTTCCTGGACGAGCTGAACGCGGCCACCCCCGACGTCCAGAAGGCGTTCTACTCCCTGATCCTGGACCGCCGCATCGGCGACTACGAGCTGCCCGCCGGGTCGATCGTGATCGGCGCCGGGAACCGCGCCACCGACAACGCGCTCGCCCGCCCCATCGCCTCCGCCCTGGTCAACCGGCTCGCCCATGTCCATCTGGAGGCGTCCCCCAAGGACTGGCTGGACTGGGCCGGGGCCAACGGCATCCACCCCTGGATCCAGGACCACCTCACCGACCGGCCCGACCACCTCTGGTCCAAGCCGCCCAAGACCGAGGAGCCCTTCTCCACCCCCCGCTCCTGGCACATGCTCT
This sequence comes from Streptomyces sp. NPDC093252, assembly GCF_040683675.1. NCBI lineage: Bacteria > Bacillati > Actinomycetota > Actinomycetes > Kitasatosporales > Streptomycetaceae > Streptomyces > Streptomyces sp. NPDC093252. The sequence continues at coordinate 63,916 of NZ_JBFBEM010000017.1, forward strand.
CCGACGCCCTGCACTCCTTCGGCCCGGACCTGGACGAGGAGACCCTGCGGGTGCTCGCCCACGGCATGCTCACCCCGGTCCACGCCACCGCGTTCTGCGGCTACGTCAAGATCGTGCGCAGCCGGTTCGGCATCGAGGCGATCGTCAAGGGCGACGCCCGCTGGCCGCACCGGATCGAGGACCGCGATCTGCTGTACTACCTCGCCGACTCGTTCCGCGGCCGGCTCGTCAAGGAACTGCCCGTCAGCAAGGAGCACATGTCGGCGGCCGGGCGGCAGACCGCGTACCGGGCCAAGTCGCTGCTGGTGCAGTTGGCCGAGATCTCCGTGGAGGTCGCGCAGACCGTCATCGCCGCCGACGCCGACGGCCACCCCGTGCTGCCCTCGTGGTTCCTGATCGAGGCGGCCCGGGACATGCCCCGGCTGGTGGAGGCCCGCAAGTGAGCCGGGGCCGCAGCCCCGCGCAGCGCAAACGGGAGCTGGCCGGGGAGGCGTTCGCCGAGGGCATGCGGCTGGTCGCGGCCAACCCCGCGCTGCGCGCCCTCGACTTCGGCACCTGCCGCGACGAGCGCTGCGACCTCGCCCCCCGCGACGGACTGATCAGCGTCGACTCCGCGGGCTGTCTGCACTCCCACCCCGACCGGCTCGCCGACCCCGAGGACTGGGCCTGGGCCATCGCCCACGCCGCCATCCATCTCGGCTTCGGCCATGTGCCCGCCGCCCAGGGGGAGCGCGAGCAGCCCGACCGGGCGGACCTCGCCGCCCGCTGCGCGGTCGTCAACCGCTTCCTGCTCACCTTCCCGGTCGGCCGCACCCCCGGGGAACTCCCCGCCGCCTACCCCGACGGCGACGAGGAGCGCATCGCGGCCCGCTGGCGCCGCGACGGCGTCCCGCACGCCTACGAGCGGCTCGGCACCGCGGGCCCCGCCCCGGACCAGGTGCTGGTCGGCTGGAACTCCTGGCTCGGACAGCCCCCCGACTGGCAGCTCGCCTTCGCCGACGCCCTCACCCGCACCATGTCCGCCGCCCTGGACCTCGCCGGTGGCCGCCGCTCCGCCCTGGACGGCGAACTCGCCCCGCAGCGGCCCTGGGAACGCGCCCTGAGCTGGTTCGTCTCCTCCTACCCGCTGCTCGGCGGCATCGCCTCCGGCATCAAGCTGATCGCCGACCCCGAACTGGCCCGCGCCCACGGCATCTCCGTCGCCGCCGTCAACGCCGAGGCGGGCGAGATCTACCTCAATCCGTTCCAGCGACTGGACGACGAGGAGTGGCGGTTCGTCCTCGCCCACGAGATGCTGCACGCCGCCCTGCGCCACGGCGACCGCTGCGGCACCCGCGACCCGTACCTCTTCAACGTCGCCGCCGACTACGTCATCAACGGCTGGCTCGCCGAGATGCAGGTCGGCGCCATGCCCGAGGGCCTGCTCCACGACCCGGCGCTCGCCGGGCTGTCCGCCGAGGAGGTCTACGACCGGATCGCCGGGGACCTGCGCCGGATGCGGCGGCTGTCCACCCTGCGCGGCAAGGGCACCGGTGACATCCTCGGCGGCCCGCTGGGCGCGCCCGGCGCCTATGCCGACCTCGACGCGTTCTACCGGCGCGGCCTCACCCAGGGCCTGGAACTGCACGGCGTCCAGGACCGCGGCTTCCTGCCCGGCGGCCTGATCGAGGAGATCCGCGCCCTCAGCCAGCCCCCGCTGCCCTGGGACGCCCGGCTCGCCCGCTGGTTCGACGAGTTCGTGCCCCGCCCCGAACCGCTCCGCTCCTACGCCCGCCCCTCCCGCCGCCAGGCCGCCACCCCCGACATTCCCCGCGCCGGCCGGTACTTCCCGCCCGAGGAGATCCCCCGCTGCACCTTCGGGGTGGTCCTGGACACCTCCGGCTCCATGGACCGCACCCTGCTCGGCAAGGCCCTCGGCGCCATCGCCTCCTACGCCGCCGCCCGGGACGTCCCGGCCGCCCGGGTCGTCTTCTGCGACGCCGCCCCGCACGATGCCGGATACCTCCCCGTCACCGAGATCGCCGGCCGCGTGAAGGTCCGGGGCCGCGGCGGTACGGTCCTCCAGCCCGGGATCGATCTGCTGCACCGCGCCGACGACTTCCCGCCGGGCGCGCCGGTCCTGGTGATCACGGACGGCTGGTGCGATGTCCTGCGGGTGCGGCGCGAGCACGCCTATCTGATCCCGCAGGGCGCCCGCCTGCCCTTCGGTGCACGGGGGCCGGTGTTCCACGTGCGATGAGCCGGAATGTGATCGGATAGGGGGCGCGTACGCGCAGTCGGCGTATCGCGCGCAGTCTTTGTTGTGAGTACCTGCGACTCGTATCGCGAAAGGAAACACCGTGGCCACCACGCGCTCCGCACACACTGTCTGGGAAGGCAACCTCCTCCAGGGCAGCGGCGTCGTCACCTTCGACTCCTCCGGCATCGGCACGCAGCCGGTGTCGTGGCCGTCGCGCGCCGAGGCGGCGAACGGCAAGACCAGCCCGGAGGAGCTGATCGCCGCCGCCCATTCGAGCTGCTTCTCCATGGCCCTCTCGCACGGCCTGACCGGGGCCGGCACCCCGCCCACCCGTCTCACCACCTCGGCGGACGTCACCTTCCAGCCGGGTACCGGTATCACCGGGATCCATCTGACCGTCGAGGGCGAGGTGCCCGGCCTGGACGAGGCGGCGTTCGTCTCCGCGGCGGAGGACGCCAAGGCGAACTGCCCGGTCAGCCAGGCGCTGGCGGGGACGACGATCACGCTGTCGGCGAAACTGGGCTGACGTGACCCGTCCGGGGGGTTAGGCGGTGCCGCATCTCTGTGATGGGGGGTGCGGCACTGTTGTTCGCGGGGGAGGGGGTGGGGGGTGGGGTTGTGTGCCGGGTGCGGGTGGGGGGTGGCTGGGTGCGCAGTTCCCCGCGCCCCTTGAGGGCGTTGTCGTGGGCGGGGTTCTAGTGGTGGGTGCGGTATTTGTGGAGGATTTGCTTGGTTCGGGTGGCTGACGCGGCGTGTGCGGTCAGGTTGTCCAGTACCTCCAGGTGTGCGGACACCTCGTCGCGCGAGTCCAGATAGAGCGCCCCGGTCAGATACTCCGTGAACACCATGTCCGGCAGCTCCGGCTCCGCGAACCGGAACAGGGAGAACGGGGCGTAGGTCGCCGGATGCGGGCCCGCCTCGAACTCGGCGACCTGGAGCGTGATCCGCTCCGAATCGGCGTGCGCCAGCAGCCGGTCGATCTGCTCCCGCATCACCCCGGGATCCGCGGCCACCGGCCGCGCCAGCACCGTCTCGTCCATGATCACCCACAGATGGGGCGGACTCGGCTCCTGGAGCAGCTTCTGCCGGGTCATCCGCAGCGCCACATGCCGCTCCACGCTCTCCGGACCGCTCTGCCCTATCGTGCCTGCGTCCAGCACCGAACGGGCGTAGTCCTCGGTCTGGAGCAGCCCCGGCACGAAATGCGGCTCATAGGCGCGGATCATCCGGGCCGCGCCCTCCAGGCTGACGTACAGACTGAACCAGTCCGGCAGCACATCGTGGAACCGCTGCCACCAGCCCGGCTTGTTCGCCTCCTCGGCCAGTGCCACGAACGCCGCGGCCTCGCCCGCCGGTACCCCGTACGCCTCCAGCAGGATCTGGACGTACGGGATCCGCAGTGAGACCTCGGCCATCTCCATCCGGCGTACGGTCGCCGGGGCCACCCGCAGAATCCGGGCCGCCTCCTCGCGCCGCAGACCGGCCGCCTCCCGCAGTTCCTGAAGCCGTTTGCCGAGCACCACCTGGCCGACGGTCGGCGCGGGCCGCCGCTCACTCACGCCACGCCTCCCCTACGCGCCGAAAGAACGCGAGCAGTCTGTCATGTCCCGGTGGCCGAATCACCAGTGCGGCAGGAGATGCTCGCCACCTTCTGCGGGTCAAGCGAGGCTGCGGTCAAGGCCGTTGCCCCGCCCATTACCTCTCGCGTAATCGACCCCTGACCCGGGGCGGGCGATCGTAGGGGCACCGGGTTCCGGGGCGGCGCACTCCGCTCCGGAACCCGGGGTTCCCACCGCCCCCGCACCGCCTCCACCTCGACGAAGGGTGACCAGCCATGTCCGCGACCACACTCGCCGCGCTCGCCCGCACCTCCGACCCCAACCCCATGCTGCGCCGCTTCCTCGCCCTCGACGCGCTGGTCACCGGCGCCAACGGCGTCGCCTACCTGGCCGCCGCCGGACCCCTCGGCCGGTTCCTCGGCGCCGGTTCCGGGCTGCTGCTCACCCTTGGCGCGATCCTGACGGCCTACGGCGCCGTGGTCGGGGTACTCGCCACCCGGCCCCGCCCGGCGGTGCTGCCCGTCAGGGCCGTCGTGGAGATCAACCTCGCCTGGACCGCGCTCAGTTTCGTCGCCCTGGCGCTCTGGCTGACCCCGACCACCGCCGGAGCCGTCTGGACCGTCCTCCAGGCGTTCGCCGTCGGCGGCTTCGCCACCCTCCAGTGGGCGGCCCTGCGCCACCGTCAGGCCATCAGCGAGTGAAGGTACTTGACCGTCGCCGGGTCGGCCGGGAGCAGCGTCTCGATGGCCAGCTCGGCGACCGTCACATCCATCGGCGTGTTGAACGTCGAGATCGACGACACGAACGACAGGGTGTGCCCCGCGTGCTCCAGCACCATCGGCAGCGCGATGTACGGCACCGGGGCCCGCTCCTCGGGGTGGTACGCGGGGGCGTCCGGCACCGGATAGGCCGCGACCTCCTCGTACAGCTTCCGCAGCTCCGGCGAGCGGCGCAGCGCGATCTGGCCCCGCATCTGGTGCAGCAGATGCCCCCGCCACTCCGCCAGATTCCGGATCCGCGGCGCGAGCCCCTCCGGGTGCAGGGTGATCCGTACGGCGTTCACGGGCGGGGTCAGCAGATGCTCCGGCAGCCCGTCCAGGATCATCGCGATGCCCCGGTTGGCCGCCACCACCGTGTAGTGCGCGTCCACCACCAGCGCCGGATACGGCTCGAACCCCTGGATCAGCCGCTCGATGCCCTCCCGCAGCGGGCCCATCGCCGGGTCGTCGAGCGGGGTCTCCGGGAAACGGGGCGCGTAACCGGCGGCCAGCAGCAGCGCGTTGCGCTCCCGCATCGGCACGTCCAGATGCTCCGCCAGCCGCAGCACCATCTCCTCGCTCGGCCGGGACCGCCCCGTCTCGATGAAGCTGATGTGCCGCGCCGACGAGTCCGCCCGCAGCGACAGCTCCAACTGGCTCACCCGCCGCTCCTCCCGCCAGGCCCGCAGCAGCGGACCGACGCCCTGACCTGCGGGGGTGACGGGCGGGGGTGCGGGGGCGCGGGTGCTCATGTCCCCGACGGTAACCGAGGCGGCGCCGAGGGACGAACGACTATGCGCTCGACCGCGTACGGACTGCCGGACTGCCGACCGCTGGGGCGGTGCCGGGCATCGGTCGCCGCGGCGTGGCACGCTGAAGTGGAGAGAGCCTTTCCCCGGAGGGAGTCCCCGTCATGGGCGCTGAAGCGCTGTCACCGCAGGACGTCGAGGCGCGGCTCGCCGCGCTGCCGGGCTGGACCCTGGACGGCGACCGCATCGGCCGCACCTACCGGCTCGCCTCGCATCCGGCCGCGACCGCGCTGGTCGTGCACATCGCCCAGGTGCAGGAGGAGCTGAACCACCACTCCGACCTCGCCCTCGGCTACAACACCGTGACCCTCACCGTGCACACCCACAGCGCGGGCGGCGCGCTCACCGCGAAGGACTTCGAGCTGGCCGCCCGGGTCCAGGCCCTGGCCCCCGCGCACGGCGCCGAGTGAGCCCGCCGTGCTCGACTACCGGCAGGAGGCGGCCCGCTACGACGCCCTGCGCGGCGGCGAGCCCCGGGCCGAGGCGGCGGCCGAGGGCGTACTGAGCCTGATACCGCCGGACGCGCGCGGGCTGCTCGACGTGGCCTGCGGCACCGGGATCGTCACCCGGCGGCTCGCCGCCGCCCGCCCCGCGACACGGGTGACCGGCGCCGACCTCACCCCCGAGATGGCCCGGCACGCCGTCGCCCGGCTGCCCGGCGCGGTGGTCCTCGCCGACAGCGGGCGACTGCCGTTCCGGGACGGCGCCTTCGACGCGGTGAGCAGTGTCTGGCTGCTGCATCTGCTGGGCGGCCCGGCGGAGGTCGCCGCGGTCGTCGCCGAGTGCGCGCGGGTGCTGCGGCCCGGCGGGGTGTATGTCACGACGGTCGACAAGGCGGCCTCCCACAACGTCGGCAGCGACATCGACGCCGTGCTGGCCACCCGGCCGCGCAGTCCCGCCCACGACGCCTCGGACGCGGTCGCCGGGCACGCGGCCGGGGCGGGGCTGGTCCCGGCGGGCCGCACCCGCTTCGCCGGTCGCGGCCAGGGCCGCAGCCCCCGGCGGGCGGTCACCGATCTGCGCCGGGGGTGGTTCATGACGCTCCCTCCGGGCGACCCGCGCGCGGACGGCTACGCGACCCGGCTCGCGGCCCTGCCGGACCAGGACCGGGACCGGCCGGAGCCGTGGTTCACGCTGCGGGCGTTTCGGAAGGTGGGGCAGGACGTCCGGTGACGGGGCGCGGCCGAAGGGGGTGCGCGACCCGGCTGGTTTGCCGGTACGGCAAAGGTATTTGCTTGCCCATGCGGCACGGGGCACGCTGACAGCATCCCGAGGCGAGGAGAGACGGCCCCATGGCGCACGGCGACCACGGCAACGGCCACGGCAAGGACGGCCACCATCACGGAGACGGGCACGGGCACGGGCATGGAGAGGGGCACGGGCACGGGCACAGCGACAGTGACATCGACTGGTCCGCCATGGCCCCGCACCTGGAGGCGCAGGCAGAGCTGTTCGCGCCGCTCAACGAGCGGGCCGTGGCCTGGCTCGGCAAACGGCAGACCGCGCCGGGACTGATCGTCGACGCGGGCAGCGGACCCGGCGTCATCTCCTGTCTGTTCGCCGAGACGTTCCCCGGCGCCCGGGTGGTCGCCGTCGACGGGGCCGCACCCCTGCTGGAGCGGGCGCGGGCGCGGGCGGCGCGGCTCGGGGTGGCCGACCGGTTCAGCACCCTGACGGGAGAGCTGCCGGACGCGCTGGCCGACCTCGACTACCCCGTCGACCTCCTCTGGGCCAGCCGCAGCCTGCATCACCTCGGCGACCAGCGGGCGGCGCTCGCCGCGTTCGCCCGGCACCTCGCGCCGGGCGGCACCCTGGCGCTGATGGAGGGCGGCCTTTCGGCCCGCTTCCTCCCCCGTGACCTCGGTATCGGCCGCCCCGGTCTCCAGGCCCGGCTGGACGCGCTGCACGAGGAGCGGTTCGCCGAGATGCGCGCGACACTGCCGGGCGCGGTCCACGAGGCCGAGGACTGGCAGGCGCCGCTGACCGCCGCCGGGCTGAAGCCGACCGGCACCCGCAGCTTCCTCCTGGACCTGCCCGCCCCGGCCCCCGACCGGGCGCGCGCCTATGTCGCCCAGACCCTCGGCCGGCTGCGCGAGGGCTTCGCCGACCAGCTCGACACCACCGACCGCGCCACCCTCGACCGTCTCCTCGACCCCGAGGACCCGGCGGGCGTCCACCGCCGCCCGGACGTCTTCCTCCTGGAGGCACAGACCGTCCACACGGCGACCCGCACGCTGGAGCCGTAGGCAGGCGTCCGGCATCCGCCGCCCCCGACCCCCGCCCGCCGACATCCCTCAACGCCCCCTCAACACCCCCCCACCCGCACGAACAACACCACCCGCACCCCCCGCAACTCCCACTCCCCGCACGGCTCGAAAGCCGTCGCCAGGATCTCCCGTTTGGCGCGTTCCGTCGGGGTCCGGTCCAGGGGCTGGTCCGCCGGGTCGCCCACGGCGAGGACGCGGGGGGTGGCGAGCAGACGGGCGCGGAGGGTGGCGGGGTCCGTCTCCGTGCCGTAGAGGGTGCGGGAGTCGGCCGGGGCGGCGGACAGGGCGAGATCCCGCAGGCCCGCCACCGAGGACGGGTCGGCCAGCGTCCAGACCCGGCGCCGCCCGGGGAGGTACACCACACCGTCCGCCGTCCGGCCCGCCGCGCGGAGGGTCTCGGAGATCGCCGTCACATCGTCCAGACGGCTGTCCGGGGTCCGCAGATGCAGTGAGTAGGGCACCAGCGCCAGCACCGCCGCCCCGGCCACCAGCAGCACCCGGGGCCGGGCCCGGCCCAGGACCGTGCCGATCAGCAGGGCCGCGCCCGCCTGGGAGTACAGCACGTACCGGTCCACGTACAGCGGCTTGGCCAGGGACGCGAGCAGCAGCACCGCGGGCGGGACCACGAGCAGGGCGAGGGACAGGGCCGGGAGGCGGCCGGGGGAGGGGTGTCCCCGGCGCAGCAGCGCCGCGCAGAGCAGCCCCGTCGCCGACATGCCGACGAAGCCCGCCACCGCGCTGCCCTCGATCCCCCCGATCCACGCCACCTGCCCCGACTGCCCCATGCTCAGCAGCACCAGCGGGCTCAGGAGCGCGCACACCGGCAGCGCGGCCGTCAGCCAGGCCCGGCGGGCGGACGCCGGGACCGCCACCGCGTGCGCCAGGAGCACCAGCACCGCGAACTCGTGCAGCAGACAGGCCGTCAGGAGCACCGCCCCGTAACCGGCCCAGATCCGGCGGGACGCTGTGTCCACCGCCCGGACCAGGAGATACGTCGCCCAGATCACCAGCGCGCAGACCAGCGCGTACGACCTGCCCTCCTGGGCGTAGCGCTGGACCGGGGGCAGGAGGGCGAAGACGAGACCGGCCGCCAGGGCCGCCCGGGGGCCCGCGAGGCGCAGGGCGAGCAGGGCGAGGGTGCCGCAGGCGACGGCGGTCGCCAGGACCGACGGCAGCCGCATCACCAGCAGCGGGTCACCGCCGTCGCCGGTCAGCCGGAACAGGGCGTGCATCAGCAGGTAGTACAGGCCGTGCACCGCGTCCGCCCCGCCGAGCGTGCCCCACAGGTCCGGCAGCGCCCGCCGGGCCATGTCGTAGGTCACCGCCTCGTCCCGCCACAGGCTGCCGCCCCGCCGGACGCCCCACAGGCCGAGGGCGAGGGAGACGGCGGCCGGGACGAGGACCGCCACCCGGGCGGCGGCCCGGGACCGGCCCCGGGCGGGCGGGACGGGGCGGGTGCCGGTGGTGGCGCGGGGGTGCTGAAGCGTGGCGATGAGGGGCTCCGGTGCGAGGCGTCGGCAGGGACAGATGCCGAGTCCAGGCGCCGGACGATTGATGGGCAGCCCCCTTCCGGAGCGCCGATCAATCGGCGGGGGCGGATTGCTAGCGTGGGAACCGCTGGTGAGGGGGAGGGACAGGGGCCGTCCGGCGGAGCCGAGTCGCTCCCCGGGGGGATCCGCTGGTGAGGGGGATGAGGGGCCGTCGGGTGGAGCCGAGACCGCTGGTGAGGGGGATGAGGGGCCGTCGGGTGGAGCCGAGACCGCTGGTGAGGGGGACGAGGGGCCGTCCGGTGGAGCCGAGACCGCTGGTGTGACGGGGGACGAGGGGCCGTCGGGTGGAGCTGAGCCGTTCCCCCCCGGGGGGAACCGCTGGTGACGGGGGATGAGGGAGATGGGCCGCAAGGAGAAACCGCTCGATCCGGCCGCGGGCGCCGTCCAGCGCTTCGCCTTCGAGCTGCGCAAGCTGCGCGAGGAGGCGGGCGCCCCGACCTACCGGGCGATGGCCGCCCGCGCGGGCTACTCCGGCCCGACCCTGTCCGCCGCCGCGGCCGGGGAACGGCTGCCGACCCTGCCGGTGCTCCTCGCCTACGTCCGCGCCTGCGGCGGCGACGCGGCCGACGAGGCCGACTGGACCGCGCGCCTGCTGGCCGCCGTCGCCGAGTCCGCCGAACCGGCCGCCCCCGACGGCAGCGACAGCGCCGACAGCCCCTACCCCGGCCTCGCCCGCTTCGAGACCGGCGACGGCGACCACTTCCACGGCCGGGACGACCTGATCGCCGAACTCCTCGCCCTCACCGCCCGCCGCCGCGTCCTGGCGGTGGTCGGCGCCTCCGGCAGCGGCAAGTCCTCGCTGCTGCGCGCCGGACTCGTCCCCGCCCTGCGCGGCCCCCGCACCCCGGACGGGCCCGCCGCCATCCGGGTCGTCACCCCCGGAGCCCACCCCGCCCGCACCCACGCCGAGCGCTTCGCCCCGCATCCCGGTGCCGGTGACGGGGACACCCTCGTCGTGGTCGACCAGTTCGAGGAGACCTTCGCGCTGTGCCGGGACCCGGCCGAGCGGGAGCGGTTCATCGCGCTGCTGCTGTCCGCCCTGGACCCCGCGAACCGGCTGCGCGTCCTGATCGCCGTACGCGCCGACTTCTACGGGCGGTGCGCCGAGCACGGGCCGCTCGCGGCGGCGCTGCGCGACTCCACCCTCCTGGTCGGCCCGATGGCGGCACCGCGGTTGCGGGAGGCCGTGGTCCGGCCGGCGGGCGCCCGGCGGCTGATCGTCGAACGCGCCCTCACCGCCCGGATCGTGGCCGATGTCGAGGGGCAGCCCGGCGGACTGCCGCTGATGGCGCACGCCCTGCGCGAGGTCTGGCGCCGCCGCACCGGCAAGACCCTCACCCTGACCGCCTACGAGGCCATCGGCGGCGTCGACGGGGCCGTCGCGCACACCGCCGAGACCCTCTACGCCCGGCTCGGGCCCGCCGAGCGGACCGCCCTGCGCCGGCTGCTGCTGCGGCTGGTCACCCCGGGCGACGGCACCGCCGACACCCGCCGCCCCGCCGACCGGTCCGAACTCGGCGCCGACCCCGTCACCGCCGAGGTCCTGGAACACCTGGTGCGGGCCCGGCTGCTGACCGTCGACGGCGACACCGTCGACCTCGCCCATGAGGCGCTGCTCGTCGCCTGGCCCCGGCTCGGCGGCTGGCTCACCGAGGACCGGGAACGGCTGCGCGCCCACCGCAGGCTCACCCAGGCCGCCGAGGCGTGGCACGCACTCGGCCGCGACGACGGCGCCCTGTACCGGGGCGTCCGGCTCGCCGAGGCCCGGGAGCTGTTCGGGGCACCGGCCGGTGCCGGGCCCGCCGAGCTGACCGGGCCGGAGGCCGCGTTCCTCACCGCCAGCACCGCCGCCGCCGACCGCGCCCGGCGCGCCGCGACCCGGGCCGCGCGCCGCACCCGCGCCCTGCTGGCCGGGCTCGCCGCCCTGCTCTGCCTGGCCGCCGTCGCCGGACTGACCGCCTGGCGGCAGAACGAGGTCGGCGACCGCCGCGCGCGGGAGACCGAGGCCCGCCGCATCGCCGCCCTCGCCGAGACCCTGCGCACCGGTGAGCCCCGTACCGCGATGCGGCTCGCCCTCGCCGCCTGGCACACCGCCGATCTGCCCGAGACCCGGCGCGCCCTGCGCTCGGCGGCGGCCCAGAGCGACCAGGACGCGTTCACCCGGCCGGAGGGCGGATCGCCCTACGCCAACGAGCCGAGCTGGCTCAGCCGGGACGGGCGGACCCTGACCTATGTGGCGTACGACGACCGGGTGGTGCGCTGGAATGTGCCCAGCGGACGGCGGTTGGGGGAGACCGTTCTGCCGGGGGTCACCGAGGGCGTGTTCGGGGTCGGCCCCGACGGGCGGCTCCTCGCCCACCGGGGCGCGAACGGCAGGGAACTGCTGATCACCGACCTCGCCGCGGGCACCACCCGGAGCATCACCACCGACACCGGCGCGGACACGGATGTGGAGTTCGGCCCCGACGGGGATTCCCTGCTGCTGCGCCGGACCCTGCCGGGCACGGAGGGGCGGGCCGAGCTGGAGGTGTGGGACCTGACCCGGCGGCGGCTCGTGCTGCGCCACCACAACGCCGAGGGGAGCGGGCCGGGTCCGGTGCTGGGGCCGGGTGACAGGCGGCTGGCCTGGTGCGCGCACGACGATCAGCGACTGCGGGTGCTCGATCTGACGACCGGACGGATCCTGCCCCAGGACATGCCCCGCGCGACCGAGAGACTGCTGTGCGCGGCGGACGAACGGGTCTTCACCCCCGACGGCCACGCGCTCGCCGCGGCCACCGCCGAGGGCGTGGTCACCTGGGACCTCGACGCCCGGCGCGAACGGCCCCGCCTGCCGGTCGAGGGCGGGGCGCTGGAGGTGACCTTCGCCGGGCCCTACGCCCTGACCTCGCGGACCGGGGAGCTGGCCCTGTGGCGCACCGACACCCCCGCCCCGCCGGACGGCGCCCCGCGCGAACCGGTGTTCACCCAGCCCCTCGCCGGGGCGGCGGTCGGCGATCTCCGGCTGGACCTGCCCGGCGGGGTGCTGCGCCATCGCGCCGGGGGCCAGACCGAGGTGATCCGGACGGTCTCCCTCCAGGGGCTGACGGGATCGTCCTGGCACCCGGAGCGCGCGGAGCCCGAGCAGCCCGGGGAGGTGGTCGCCGTCCAGCCCGGCACCGGCCGCGAACTCACCCCCGAGGGCGATCTCGTGGGCGGCGGCATCGACGTCCCCCGGCGGGTGGTCTCCGGTGAGGATCTGCTGGAGACGGGCGCCTTCAGCGCCGATGGGGGACTGCTCGCGGTCAGTGACATCCAGGGGCGGCTGACGCTGTGGGACATCTCCAACGGGCGGCGGCTCGCCGTGCTCCGGATCATGGACAGCCGCAATCTGTACCGCCGGGCCCTGGCGTTCTCCCCGGACGGCGCTCTGCTCGCGGCGAGCGCGGCCGACGGGTCCGTCCTGGTGTGGGAGACCGCCTCACCCGAGCTGGCCCCGGCCGTGCTCCCGGTCGGCGACGGCCCGGTCCGCGCGCTGCGCGTCGACCGGCACGGCCGGCTGACCGTCGACACCCCCCATCTCACCGCCCGCACCCGGGAACTGACCCCCGAACGCGCCGCCGCCCGCCTCTGCACCCGGGCCGGGGGCGGCCCCGACCAGACCGAGTGGTCGGAGTACCTCCCCGGCTCGGGACCCCACCGGGACCTCTGCGCGGACGCGGAAGCGGAAGCGGGCGGTGGCTGAGGTGACCCTCGGGCCTGGCGTCAGCCGACGTTGAACGTCGACGGGTCGGCGCCCGTGCGGCGGTCCTCGTTGAGGGCGCTGATCGCCGCCAGGTCCTCGGTGTCCAGGGTGAAGTCGAAGACGTCGATGTTCTCCCGGATCCGGGACGGGGTCACGGACTTGGGGATGACCACATGGCCCAGTTGGAGGTGCCAGCGCAGCACGATCTGGGCCGGGGTGCGGTTGTGCTTCTGCCCGATCGCCACCAGCGCCGGGACCTCCAGCAGGCCCTTGCCGGAGCCGAGCGGCGACCACGCCTCCGTGGCGATGCCCTGCTCCGCGTGGTACTCGCGGGCCGCGCGCTGCTGGAGCCGCGGGTGCAGTTCGATCTGGTCGACGGCGGGGATGACCGAGGTCTCGGTGATCAGCCGCTCCAGGTGCTCCGGCTCGAAGTTGGACACGCCGATCGCCTTCACCCGGCCGTCGGCGTACAGCTTCTCGAACGCCCGGTAGGTGTCCAGGTAGCGGTCCTTGGCGGGGGCCGGCCAGTGGATCAGATACAGGTCCACATAGTCCAGGCCCAGCTTGGCCAGCGAGGTGTCGAACGCCCGGAGGGTGGTGTCGTAGCCCTGGTCGCTGTTCCAGAGCTTGGTGGTGACGAAGAGTTCCTCGCGGGGGATGCCGGAGGCGGCGACGGCCCGGCCGGTGCCCTCCTCGTTGCCGTAGATCGCGGCGGTGTCGATGCTGCGGTAGCCGGCCTCCAGCGCGGTGGCCACGGCCCGCTCGGCCTCCGCGTCCGGCACCTGCCACACGCCGAAACCGAGCTGGGGCATCTCGACGCCGTTGTTGAGGATGATCGGGGGGACCTTGCTGCTCACGCGCTCTCGATCCTTCGAAGTCGTTGTCCGGTGATCTCCCATCGTCAACGATCGAAGGCGGTCCCGCATTCCTGACGTCACAAACCGGCCGCCGACTGACCGGCGCACGCCCCTTAGCGGGCCGTCACGACCGGTACAGCGCCTCCACCTCGTCGGCGTAGACGCGCATGATCGCCCTGCGCTTCGGCTTCAGCGACGGTGTGAGCAGGCCCTGTTCCTCGGTGAACGGGCGGGCGAGGATGCGGAAGGCGCGGATCGACTCGGCCTGCGAGACCAGGGTGTTGGCGGCCAGCACCGCGCGCCGCACCTCCGCCTCCAGCTCCGCGTCCCGCACCAGCCGCTCCGGCCCCGGCTGCGGTCTGCCGCGGAGCTGGAGCCAGTGCGCGACCGCCTCCGGGTCCAGGGTGATCAGGGCGGCGACGAACGGCCGGTCGTCACCGACCACCAGGCACTGGCTGACCAGCGGATGGTCCCGGACCCGGGCCTCCAGCGGCGCCGGTGACAGGCTCTTGCCGCCGGCCGTCACCACGATCTCCTTCTTGCGGCCGGTCAGGGTGAGATAGCCGTCGTCGTCCAGCGTGCCCAGATCGCCGGTGGCGAGCCAGCCGTCACGCAGGGCCTCCCGGGTGGCCTCGGGGTCGTTGAGATAGCCCCGGAAGACGGTGCCGCCGCGCAGCCAGACCTCGCCGTCGTCGGCGATGCGCACGGCGACGCCGGGGATGGGGCGGCCGACCGTGCCGTAGCGGGTGCGGCCGGGCGGGTTGGCGGTGGCGGCGGCGGTCGACTCGGTCAGCCCGTAGCCCTCGTAGATCCGGACGCCCGCGCCCGCGAAGAACAGGCCCAGGCGGCGGTTCATGGCGGCGCCGCCGGACATGGCGGTGCGCAGCCGCCCGCCCAGCGCCGCGCGCACCTTGGCGTACACCAGCCGGTCGAAGACCTGGTGCTGCATCCGCAGTGCCGCCGAGGGGCCCGGTCCGGTGCCCCAGGCGCGGGCCTCCACCGCGTCGGCGTGGCGCACCGCCACCTCCACGGCCCGCTCGAACGGCCCCGCGCGACCCTCGCGCTCCGCCTTGCGGCGGGCCGCCTGGAACACCTTCTCGAAGACGTACGGCACGGCCAGCACGAACGTCGGCCGGAACACCGCCAGGTCGGGCAGCAGGGCGGTGGCGGTCAGCTCCGGCTGGTGCCCGAACCGCACCCCGTGCCGGACCGCGGCGACCTGCACCATCCGCCCGAAGACATGCGCCAGGGGAAGGAACAGCAGGGTGGCCGCCTCCTCGCCCCGGCGGGAGCTGAACACCGGATCCCAGTGCGCGGTGAGCGTGTCCGCCTCGTGCATGAAGTTGCCGTGGGTGAGGACACAGCCCTTGGGGCGGCCGGTGGTGCCGGAGGTGTAGAGGACGGTGGCGACCGTGTCGGGGGTGACGGCCCACCGGTGGCGGTGCACCACGTCGTCGTCGATCGCCGCGCCCGCGTCGGACAGTTCGCGCACCGCGCCGAGGTCGAGCTGCCACAGATGGCGCAGCGCCGGGAGCCGGCCGATGACGGTGGCGAGGGTCATCGCGTGGTCCTCGTGCTCGACGACCACCGCGCTCACCTCGGCGTCGGAGAGTATCCAGGAGCACTGCTCGGCCGACGAGGTGGGGTAGACGGGCACCACCTGGGCGCCGATCGTCCACAGGGCGTAGTCGAAGAGGGTCCACTCGTAGCGGGTGCGGGACATCAGCGCGACCCGGTCGCCGAACCGGACGCCCTCGGCGAGGAGCCCCTTGGCGAGGGCGAGGACCTCGTCGCGGAAGACGGCGGCGGTGACGTCGTACCACCGCCCGTCGGCGTCCTTGCGGCCCAGCGTGCGGTGCCCGGGATCGTCCAGGGCGCGCTGGAAGACCGTGTCGGCCAGACCGCCCACCTGCGGTGCCGACGCGAGCGAAGGATTGGTGAACTCGCGCAAACCCGCTCCCTGATGACCGTGCCGCTCCTCACAGGGCGTGAAAGTTACCCCACAGTCGGGACAGGGGGGAGGGGGGTGCGCGGCGCGGAATGCGCTGGACGGGGTGGGGTGAATCGTGTGCAAGGGGAGATGTCGGGCGCATATCTGACGGCGGAGTAAGGTTCGGCTGCGTAATCTCCACCGAATCTGTACGCCCCGATGACCCGCTCAGGGCCGCGGGGACGGGCCGCGGTGCAGTCCGGCGCCCGCCGCCAGGATCGCCCCGGCCAGCGCGTCGGCGGCGCCCGCCGAGGCGGGCGCGCGGCGCCCATGCACCACCACGAAGTCCACCGGCCCCAGTTCCGGCAGTCCGGCCCGGTCCGGCACCCGGACCAGCCCCGGCGGGATGAAGCTCCGGGAGTGGGCCATCACGCCCAGGCCCGCGCGGGCCGCCGCGATCAGCCCGTTGAGGCTGCCGCTGGTGCACACGATCCGCCACTCCCGCCCCTGCCGCTCCAGCGCCCGGAGCGCGAGCGCCCGGGTGAGGCCGGGCGGCGGGTACACGATCAGCGGGACGGCCCGCTCGGGGTCCAGCCGCAGCCGCTCCGCGCCGATCCACACCAGCCGGTCGTGCCAGACCAGCTCGCCCTGGGTGTCGCCGCGCCGCCGCTTGGCGAGCACCAGGTCCAGCTTTCCGGCGGCCAGCATCTCGTGCAGGGTGCCGGAGAGTTCGACGGTCAGCTCCAGATCGACCTCGGGGTGGTCGTGCCGGAAGCCCTCCAGGATCTCCGGCAGCCGGGTCAGCACGAAGTCCTCCGAGGCGCCGAACCGCAGCCGGCCGCGCACCCGGGTGCCGGTGAAGAACGCGGTCGCCTGCTCGTGCACCTCCAGCAGCCGACGGGCGAAGCCGAGCATGGCCTCGCCGTCCTCGGTCAGTTCCACCGAATGGGTGTCCCGGGTGAACAGCGGGCGCCCGGCCGCCTCCTCCAGCCGCCGCACATGCTGGCTCACCGTCGACTGGCGCAGCCCGAGCCGCCGCGCGGCCTGCGTGAAGCTCAGCGTCTGCGACACCGCGAGGAACGTCCGCAACTGCGTCGGGTCGTACATACCCGTGAGGTTAGCCCAGCTCATCACGGATCGTGATGACAGTGAGAGTGGTATGCGGGATTCCCGATCAAGGAAGGGAGGAGCACAATCGGGCGGGGGGCCCGCGGGCTCCGCACCGAGGAGCAGCAGCACCACCGACAGACCGAAGCAAGTGGAGCACCGTGAGACGCCTGCGATGGCCCGCCTGGATGCCGATCGACCCCTACATCCTGCTGATGCTGGCCACCGTGGGGTTCGCCGCGCTGCTGCCCGCCCGCGGGGTGGCCGCGGACGCCGTGGAGGGCGCCTCGACCGGCGCCATCGCCCTGCTCTTCTTCCTCTACGGCACCCGGCTGTCCACCCGGGAGGCGCTCGACGGACTCAAGCACTGGCGGCTCCACCTCACCGTCCTGGCCTGCACCTTCGTCCTCTTCCCGCTGCTCGGGCTCGCGGCCCGGGGACTGGTCCCGGTGCTGCTGACCGACCCGCTCTACCAGGGCCTGCTCTTCCTCACCCTGGTGCCCTCCACCATCCAGTCGTCCATCGCCTTCACCTCGATCGCCCGCGGGAACGTGGCCGCCGCGATCTGCGCCGGGTCCTTCTCCTCCCTGCTCGGCATCGTCGTCACCCCGCTGCTCGCGGCGTCGCTGCTGGGCGGGAGCGCGGGCGGGTTCGCGGCCGGGTCGGTGCTGGAGATCGTGCTGATGCTGCTGGTGCCGTTCCTCGCCGGGCAACTGCTGCGGCGCTGGATCGGCCCCTTCGTCACCCGGCACAAGAAGGTGCTCGGACTGATCGACCGCGGCTCGATCCTGCTGGTCGTCTACGCCGCCTTCAGCGAGGGCATGGTGCACGGCATCTGGAGCCGGATCAGCCCCGCCGAACTCGCCGGGCTGCTGGTCGTCGAGGCGGCGCTGCTGGCCGTGCTGCTCTCGGTCACCTGGTACGGGGCCAAGGCGCTGCGGTTCGGCCGCGAGGACCGGATCGCGATCCAGTTCGCCGGGTCCAAGAAGTCCCTGGCCGCCGGACTGCCCATGGCCAGTGTGCTGTTCGGGCCGCAGGCCGCGCTCGCCGTGGTGCCGCTGATGCTGTTCCACCAGATGCAGCTCATGGTCTGCGCGGTCATCGCCAAGCGCCGGGCGCGCGATCCCTTGCCGCCGGTCACCGCTCAGGCGCCAGCCGCAGTGTCACGAACCGCGGCCGGTACAGCGACACATTCCCGTTGAGCTGCGCCGCGGCGCCCGTGGGCTCCGGCCAGTTGATGTCATAGCTGAGCACCAGCCGTCCGTCCCCGCCGCCCGCCTCGGGATGGACCTGCGGGTTGTAGGCGGCGACCCCGGGGCGCGGCAACGCCGGGGCGAACCCCTCGCCGGGGCCGTGCCAGGGCCCGGTGGGGGAGCAGGACCAGTACGAGGTCACCGTCGACAGGCCCGCCGTGCCCGCCGCCATGGTGAACAGGACATAGCCGCCCCCGTCGCGCACCACGGAGAAGGCGCTGCCCACCCCGGTCTCCCGCTCGTCCCCCAGCACCGGGCGCGGCCCGTCCCGCGCGCTCCACCCCGACCCGGTCCAGAACCGCCACGCCGCCGGATCCCCGAGCCGCCCCTCGGGCACCCGCGCCACATACGCCGAGGAGACCGGCCGGGACACCGCCTGCCCGTCGTCCCCGCCGTAGACGTACGTCCAGTTGTCCTCCTCGATCAGGGTGGTGCCGAAGAGCACCCGGCGGGACGGGTCCGGCAGCAGGCTCTGGTCGAAGACCGTGGTGATCGACTCCACCCGCAGCCCGGGCAGGGTGAGGGTGGCGACCTCGGTGGCGGTGGGCACCCCGTAGATCCAGGGCGGCTGTCCGGCCGTCCGTACCCAGAGCAGGACCCGGACCACCTGTTCGGCGGAGCCGGACGCGCGGGGTTCGACCCGGGCGGCGACCGGCCAGCGCCAGCGGTCCGGGGCCGGGTCGGGGAAGAGCGGGGCGGCGAGGGTGGTGTCCAGTCGGTCGCCGGTCATCACCACGGCCGAGTTGCGCACCATCGGGGCGGCCGGGTCCCGCCAGGTGTGCGACTCGCCCGCCGGGTTGGGCGGGCCGTACACCCGGCCGAGGAAGGTGTCCGAGAACAGCCACAGCAGCCGGCCGTCCGGCAGTCGCACCGAGTGGGTGCCGTCCCCGCCGGTCCAGTCGTCGGTGCGGGCCGGGTCGTCGCCGTAGCGGGCGAACTCGCCGGTGAGCCCCTCGTCCTGGGACCAGTCGGTGACGGTGAGGGGGGCGCACGCCCCGGCGTCGGGGTGCGGGCCGCCGTCGTCGGGCTGGGCGCTGAGCAGCACGGCGGCGAGCACCAGGGCCAGCAGCACCCCGCAGGCCCCGGCACCCCCGCGGCGGCGGCGCACTCGGTCGTCGGGCACGCTCCGGGACGTTAGCCGCCCGCGATGATCCGGTCCATGGGCAGATGCAGCACCGGAGTGGCGTACGGCGCGACCCCGGTCAGCCGCAACGCCGTCAGCTCCCCGTCGGTGAGCGCCTTGTCGTACACCCGGACGTCGTCCAGGGCGCCGGTGAAGTAGGCGCGGCTGTCCATCCGCTGGCCGATGTGCACCCCGAAGGGGGAGTTGCGGCTGACCGAGCCGAGGACATCGGTGGTGGTGACCTGCTCGCCGTCCAGGAACAGGGTGAGTTCCCCGCCGCCGCGGCGCAGGGCCAGATGGTGCCAGACACCGTCGTTGCGGGCGCCGGAGGCGGACAGGGACGCCGAGTGCCAGGCGGTGGCGCCGGTCCGGGTGGTGATCAGGGCGCGCACCCGGTCGTTCGCTGGTTCGCCGCGCAGCCACACCTGCGGCTGGTTGACCCCGGTGCCGCCCATCCACAGCATCGGCTGCTCTCCGGTGGTCGCGGTGTAGCGGAACCACAGGGAGGCGGTGAAGTCCTTGGCGCCGAGCGGCAGCCGGGCGTCGTAGGGCAGCCGTACGGCGTCGTCCACGCCGTCCAGGGCGAGGGCGTTGCCGCGGACGCCGGGGGTGGTGGCGGCGCCGCCGAGGACCGCGGCGGGCGGCGCGGACGGGGCCAGGTCGGCGGTGGTGGGGTCGGGGCCGCGGCGCGGGGCGAGCCAGTCCTCGGTGAACCGGGCGAAGCGGATCTCGTCCCGGGCGTCGACCGCGCCGCCCTCGTAGAGCAGGCCCACGGTGGACGAGCCGAGGTCGGCGAGGTCGGAGTAGCCCGCCCAGTCGCGGCTGACGACCGTGCCCCGGTCGACGCTGTCCCAGGTGCGCCCGCCGTCGTAGGAGGAGCGGACCATCATCGTGCGGCGGCGGTCCGGGTCGGCCGGGCAGGCCAGCAGCATCCGGTCGCCGAGCCGCAGCAGCGCGCCCTGCACCTGCGGGGCGTAGAGGTCGGGGACCTTCTGGAAGGGGGTGTCGAAGCTGCTGCCGCCGCTGGTGCTGACGGCCTGGCTGCGGTGGCCGAGGTCGGTGCCGTCCTGCTCGCGGGCGCTGATCAGCAGACTGCCGTCGGCCTGCGCCTCCACGGTGACCTCGGAGGGCTTCTGGCCGAAGGTGCCGTCGGCGGCGATCGGCCAGGAGTCGGTGGCGCCGACCCGCCAGGTGGTGCCGCCGTCGTCGCTGATGATCAGGGCGGCGTCGTTGGCGGTGACCCGCTGGCCGTCCCAGGTCTCGGCGTTCACCCCGAGGACCAGCCGCCCGGCGTGGGCGCCCGCGTCGATCTGCACGCCGTGCACCGGGCCGGTCGCGTACCAGGAGTTCCAGTGCGCGGGCTGGACCTGGGCGCTCAGATCGCGCGGCGCGGACCAGGTGCGGCCGTCGTCGTCGCTGTACTGGAGGTGGGGCGTGCGCGGGCAGGGGATCTCGCAGCTCGCGCTGTCGGTGCGGCCGGGGTTGCGGGTCTGCACCAGCAGGATCCGCCCGGTCTCCCGGTCCACCAGCGGCGAGGGGTTGCCATGGGTGTCGCCGTTGCCCTCGCTGACCACCTGGAGCGGACCCCAGGTGCGCCCGCCGTCGGTGGAGCGCTTGACGACGAGGTCGATGTCGGTGGCGTCGCCGCAGTTCAGGACGCGGCCCTCGGCGAACGCCAGCAGGGTGCCCCGGGTGGTGCGGACGATCGCCGGGATGCGGAAGCAGGCGTAGCCGGGGTCCTGGGACGCCTTGAACAGCACGCTCTGCTGGAAGTCACCGGCGGCGGGACGGCCGGACCGGGAGGACCCGGCCCCGGACGGGCCGGACTCGTCGGACGGGACGGCCCCGGACGGGACGGCCCCGGTCGGGCCCGACTCGGATGCCGTGCCGGTCGTCGCCGGGGTCACGGCCGCCACAAGGGAGGCGACGACGGTGACGAGGACGGTTCTCAGAGGGGCGTGAAGGCCACGGGGCATGGACACCGTCCTCCGTAATCGTGGGGAATCCCACCAAGATCGTGGGAGGTACCAATGATTAACACACGATCATAGGAAAGTCCAACAACTTCAGGTTAGTCTGAGGCCATGGCCGATGCATCCGCGCCCGCGATCCGCTCGCTGCCGAGCTGGCTGCTGGGCCGGGCCGCCGCGCGCGGCCGGGCACTGGTCGCCGAGGCCCTCGCCGTCGAGGGTATGCGCACCTGGCACCATCTGGTGCTCTCCGCCGTCCGCGACCTCGGCCCGGTCGCCCAGGCGGACGTGGGCCGGGGCGTCGGCCTCGACCCCAAGGACGTCGTCGGGATACTGAACGAACTCCAGTCCGCCGGGTTCGTCGTCCGCGAGCCCGACCCCCGCGACCGCCGGAAGAACGCCGTGTCCCTCACCGGCAAGGGCGATCTGCTGCTGCGCCGCTGCGAGCGGCTCGCCCGCGAGGCCAACGACGTCCTGCTCGCGCCGCTCAGCACGACGGAGCGGGAGCAGTTCGTCCGGCTGCTCGGCCGGGTCGCCGCCGACGACCGCTGACCGACCGTTGAGGCGAGCGGGCTGAGGCGGGGCCCCTGCGGCGCAGGGGGCGCTCCCCGCCGGTCGGGGCCCCGCCGCCGTGTCGCGGTGAGCCGGGCTCAGCCCCGCGCGGCCGGGGCCCGCAGGGCGATCCGGTGCTCACCCGCGTACACGTTCATGGAACCGCCCCGCAGAAAGCCCACCAGCGTCAGCCCCGTCTCCGCCGCCAGATCCACCGCCAGCGACGACGGCGCCGACACCGCCGCCAGCACCGGAATCCCCGCCATCACCGCCTTCTGCGCCAGCTCGAACGACGCCCGCCCCGACACCAGCAGGATCACCCGCGACAACGGCAGCCCCCCGCTCTGCAACGCCCGGCCGACCAGCTTGTCGACGGCGTTGTGCCGCCCCACGTCCTCCCGGACGTCCAGCAGCTCGCCCGCCTCGCTGAACAGCGCCGCCGCGTGCAGGCCCCCGGTCCGGTCGAACACCCGCTGCGCCGCCCGCAGCCGGTCGGGGAGGCCGGCGAGCAGTTCGGGCGCCACCCGGACCGGGGGAGTGTCGGAGACCGGCCAGCGCGCGGTGGTGCGCACGGCGTCCAGGCTGGCCTTGCCGCACAGACCGCACGACGAGGTGGTGTACACGTTCCGCTCCAGCGTGATGTCCGGGATCACCACCCCCGGGCCTGTCCGCACATCCACCACGTTGTAGGTGTTCGAGCCGTCGGCCGTGGCCCCCGCGCAGTAGACGATGTTCTGGAGGTCCGCCCGCTCGGCGAGGACGCCCTCGCTGACCAGGAACCCGGCGGCGAGCGCGAAATCGTCCCCCGGGGTGCGCATGGTGATCGCGAGCGGCTTGCCGTTGAGCCGGATCTCCATCGGTTCCTCGGCGACCAGCGTGTCCGGGCGGGACGAGACCGCCCCGTCCCGGATGCGGATCACCTTGCGTCGTTCCGTGACTCGTCCCATGCCCTGTCGTCCCGTTCAGTCCCGGTTCTGTACGTGCTGGTAGCCGAAGCGTCCCTTGATACAGAGGTTGCCGTGGGTCACCGGATTGTCATGCGGAGAGGTGACCTTCACGATCTCATTGTCCTGCACATGGAGCGTGAGATTGCAGCCCACGCCGCAGTACGCGCACACCGTGGTGGTCTCCGACTGCCGCTCCTCGTCCCAGGTGCCGGCCGCCCGCATGTCGAACTCCGACCTGAAGGACAGCGCCCCCGTCGGGCACACCTCGATGCAGTTCCCGCAGTACACACATGCCGAGTCGGTCAGCGGGGCGTCGTGCTCCACCGCGATCCGGGCGTCGAAACCCCGGCCCGCGACCGAGATCGCGAAGGTGTTCTGCCACTGGTCGCCGCAGGCGTCGACGCACTTGTAGCAGAGGATGCACTTGTCGTAGTCCCGGACGTACAGGTCGTTGTCGACCCTCGGATCCTCGCCGAGCCGGGCCGCGTCCGGGCCGAACCGGTCCGGCTCCGCCCCGTACTCCTTGATCCATCCGGCGACCTGCGGGGTGGTCGACAGATCGACCGAGGACGCCAGCAGCTCGATCACGATCTTCCGGCTGTGCCGGGCCCGCTCGGTGCCGGTACGGACCTCCATGCCCGGCTCCGCCTTCCGCGAGCAGGCCGGGACCAGCGTCCGCGACCCCTCCACCTCCACCACACACACCCGGCAGGCGTTCTTCGGGGTGAGGGTGTCGCCGTGGCACAGGGTCGGGATGTCCTTCCCGGCGGCCCGGCAGGCGTCGAGGATCGTCGCCCCCTCCTGCGCCCGCACCGGCTCCCCGTCGAGGGTGAACTCCAGCAGCCTGCGCGGGATGCCCAGTTCGGTCACGGTCATGAGTGCGCTCCCCGAGAGTGGTTGACGCCCGCCCCGAGGGCGGGATTCCTGGCGGCGGTGGCCGTCCTGAGGGCGGGATTCCTGGCGGTGGCGGCCGTCCCGTGGTCGGGATTCCTGGTGACGGCGGCCCTCATTCGTACGCCCCCAGCCGGTCGATGGCGGACTCCACGGCGTTCCACGCGGTCTGGCCCAGGCCGCAGATCGAGGCGTCCCGCATCGCCCGGCCCACCTCGCGCAGCAGCGCGATGTCCCCGGCCGCCTCGGCGCCGGTGCGCGCCACGATCCGGTGCAGCGCCTCCTCCTGCCGGACCGTCCCCACCCGGCACGGCACGCACTGCCCGCACGACTCGTCCCGGAAGAACTCGGCGATCCGCAGCAGCAGCCGGGGCAGCGGCACCGTGGAGTCGAAGGCCATCACCACCCCCGAGCCCAGCGTGGTCCCCGCCTCCCGGGTGCCCTCGAAGGTCAGCGGGATGTCCGTCTCGTCCGGCCGGACGAACCCGCCCGCCGCCCCGCCCAGCAGCACCGCCCGCAGCCCGTCCCGCACCCCGGCCAGCGCCAGCAGCTCACCCAGCGTCGCCCCGAACGGCAGCTCGTAGATCCCGGGCCGCGTCACACTGCCCGAGACGCAGAACAGCTTGGGGCCGGTGGACCGGCCGGTGCCGATCGCCGCGTACGCGGGCGCGCCCATGGTCAGGATCGGCAGGACGTTGACCAGTGTCTCGACGTTGTTCTCCACCGTCGGTTTGCCGAACAGGCCCTTCTCCACCGGGAACGGCGGCTTGGAGCGCGGCTCGCCCCGATAGCCCTCGATGGAGTTGAACAGCGCCGTCTCCTCACCGCAGATGTAGGCGCCCGCACCCCGCCGGATCTCGATGTCGAAGGCGTACCCCTGCCCGAGGACATCGTCCCCGAGCAGCCCCCGCGCCCGGCACTGCCCGATCGCGTGCTCCAGTCGGGCCAGCGCCCGGGGATACTCCCCGCGCAGATAGAGGTAGCCGAGCCGGGCCCCGGTCGCGTACCCGGCGATCGTCATGGACTCGATCAGCGCGTACGGATCGCCCTCCATGATCACCCGGTCCTTGAAAGTGCCGGGCTCCGATTCGTCGGCGTTGCACACCACATAGTGCGGACGGTCCGGCTGGGCCGCGGTGGCCCCCCACTTCCGCCCGGTCGGGAAGGCCGCCCCGCCCCGGCCCACCAGCCCCGAGTCGGTCACCTCCCGGATCACCCCGGCCGGACCCAGCCGGAACGCCTCCCGCAGCGCGATGTACCCGCCGTGCGCCCGGTACTCATCGAGCGACGACGGGTCCACCACCCCCACCCTCCGCAGCAGCATCAGTCCCGGCGCCCCCGCCTGCGGCACCGCGAGCGCCGCGGGCGGCTCCTCGGGCGCCGAGTCGGGCGCCGTCGCGGCGCGTACGGCCGTCTCCACGGTGGCCGGCGCGGAGACGGCCGTACGGACCGGATCGCCCGCGCGGATCGCGAGCGCGGCCGGGGCCCGTTCGCACAGCCCCAGGCAGGGGCTGCGCTGGACCCGGACGCCGGGACCGAGCCGGGACTCGATCCCTGCGCACAGCTCCGGCGCCCCGGCCGCCGCGCAGGCGAGGTCCGTGCAGACGTGCAGCACGGTCGCCGGGCGCGGTGTCACCGATAACAGGGCGTAGAAGGTGGCCACCCCGTACGCCTGTGCCGGGGGCACGGTCAGCCGGCGGCACAGATAGTCCAGCGCGCCGCCGCTGATCCAGCCGACCCGGTCGTTGAGCGCGTGCAGCCCCGGCAACAGCAGCTCACGGCGGTCCCGGGCCTCCCGCCCGCCGCGCGCCCACCGCAGATCGGCGTCGGAGCGGTCCGCCCCCTCCCAGGAGGACTCCGGCGGACCGAGCAGGGCGTCGACCGCCGCCCGCTCCTCGTCCGTCGGCTTGCTGTCACCGAAGTGCAGATCCACAGGTGGTCACCTCACGATGGTCGCGACGGGCAGCTTCTCGATCCGGATCGCCGACGCCTTGAACTCCGCCGTCCCCGCGATCGGGCAGTTGGCCTCGATCGTGAGCTGGTTGGTGTCCACCTCGTCGGGAAAGTGCATGGTCATAAAGGCCAGACCGGGCCGCAGCGCCGGATCCACCCAGACCGGCGCGACCACCGCACCGCGCCGCGAGGACACCTGGACCTCCTCGCCCACCGCCACCCCGTACCGCTCGGCGTCCTCCGGGCACAGCTCGATGTACTCCCCGCGCCGCAGCGGCGAGGCGAACCCGCCGGACTGCACCCCGGTGTTGTAGGAGTCCAGACGGCGGCCCGTGGTGAGCCGGATCGGGAAGTCCTCGTCGGTGAGATCGACCGGCGGATCGTGCTGGACCAGCCCGAACGGCGCCAGCCGCCCGCGCTCGGCCGGGTCGTCCGCCCACAGCCGCCCGTGCAGATAGGTCGGTTCGAGACGGTCGGTGGACGGGCATGGCCACTGGATGCCCTGCTCCTCGGCCAGCCGCGCGTACGTCATCCCGTAGTGGTCCGGGGACACCGAGCGCAGCTCGTTCCAGACCGCCTCCGCGTCCGCGTACGTCCAGTCGTGGCCGAGCCGGGACGCCAGCGCGCACAGGATGCCGATGTCCTCGCGGGCCTCGCCGGGCGGGGTCACCGCGCGCCGCACCCGCTGCACCCGGCGCTCGCTGTTGGTGGTGGTGCCGTCGGTCTCCGCCCACCCGGCGGTCGCGGGCAGCACCACATCGGCGAGCTGCGCGGTCCGGGTGAGGAAGATGTCCTGGACGACCAGGAAGTCCAGCATCCCCAGCCGCCGCACCGCCTGCTCGCTGTCCGCCTCGGACTGGGCCGGGTTCTCGCCGATGCAGTAGACCGCCCGGAGCGAGCCCTCCTCCATCGCCTCGAACATCTCGGTCAGCGTCAGCCCGTAGTGCGGCTGGATCACCGTGTCCCAGGCGCTCTCGAACCTCAGCCGGGCGTCCGGGTCCAGGATGTCCTGGAAGCCGGGCAGCCGGTTGGGGATCGCCCCCATGTCCCCGCCGCCCTGGACGTTGTTCTGCCCGCGCAGCGGCTGGAGCCCCGAGCCGAACCGGCCGACGTGCCCGGTCAGCAGCGACAGATTGATCAGCGCCCGGACGTTGTCGGTGCCGTTGTGGTGCTCGGTGATGCCCAGCGTCCAGCACAACTGGGCGCGCTCGGCGCGGGCGTAGGCGTGCGCCAGCTCCCGGATCGCCCGCGCGGGCACCCCGGTCACCTTCTCGGCCAGCGACAGCGTCCACGGCTCGACCAGCGCCCGGTACTCCTCGAAGCCGGACGTGGCCCGCGCGATGAACGCCTCGTTGGCCAGGCCCGCGTGGATGATCTCCCGCCCGATCGCGTGCGCCATCGGGATGTCGGTGCCGACATTCAGCCCGAGCCAGCCCTCCGCCCACTCGGCGGTGGAGGTGCGGCGCGGATCGACCGCGTACATCCGGGCGCCGTTCCGGATCCCGCGCAGCACGTGCTGGAAGAAGATCGGGTGCGCGAAGCGGGCGTTGGACCCCCACATCACGACGACATCGGTGTGCTCGATCTCCTCGTACGACGAGGTCCCGCCGCCGGAGCCGAACGCCGCCGACAGCCCGGCCACGCTCGGCGCGTGACAGGTGCGGTTGCAGGAGTCGACGTTGTTGGTGCCCATCACCACCCGGGTGAACTTCTGCGCCACATAGTTCATCTCGTTGGTGGCACGGGCGCAGGAGAACATGCCGAAGGCGCCCCGGTTGCGCTCGAAGCCCCGGGCGGCGCGCTCCAGCGCCTCCTCCCAGGTCGCCCGCCGGAACGGCTCGTCGCGGGAGTCGCGGACGAGGGGGTGGGTGAGGCGGGTGTAGGTCCTGGGGGTGCGGTCCCTGCGCGGACCGTCGCCGGGTTTCCTCATGCGGCGCTCCTCAGCGCGAGCAGGTCCGAGATGGCGTGCACGGTGCGCAGGGTCGGCACCTGGACGCCGGTGATCTCCGCCAGCTCCACGACGGCCGCGAGCAGCACGTCCAGTTCCAGCGGCTTGCCGCGCTCCAGGTCCTGGAGCGTGGAGGTGCGGTGGTCGCCGACCTTCTCCGCGCCGGCGAGCCGGCGTTCGATGGACACCCCGACCTCGCAGCCGAGGGCCTCGGCGACCGAGAGCGTCTCGGTCATCATGATCTCGATGACCCTGCGGGTGCCCCCGTGCAGACACATCTGCCGCATGGTGGCGCGGGCCAGCGCGCTGATCGGGTTGAAGGAGATGTTGCCGAGCAGCTTGAGCCAGATGTCGTTGCGCAGCTCGGGCTCGACCGGGCACTTCAGCCCGCCGGTCACCATGGCCTCGCTGAACGCGGCACAGCGCGGCGAGACACTGCGGTCGGGCTCCCCGATCGAGAACCGGGTGCCCTCCAGATGGCGGACGACGCCGGGGCCCTCCAGTTCGGTGGCCGCGTACACCACACAGCCGATGGCCCGCTCGGGGGCCAGCACCGCACTGACCGCGCCCCCCGGGTCGACGCTCTCGATCCGGTGGCCGTCGTACAGTCCGCCGTGGCGGTGGAAGTACCACCAGGGAATGCCGTTCTGGGCGGCGATCACCGCCGTCCGGTCGTGCAGCAGCGGCTCGATCAGCGGCCCGCACGCCGCGTACGAGTTGGCCTTCAGGCCGAGGAAGACGTAGTCGACCGGGCCGATCGAGGCCGGGTCGTCGGTGGCGTGGGGCCGGGCGACGAAGTCACCGCGCGGACTGAGCACCCGGACGCCGTGCTGCCTCATGGCCGCGAGATGCGGTCCACGGGCGACGAGATGGACGTCCGCACCCGCGCGGTGGAGCGCGGCACCCACATAGGCGCCGATCGCACCGGCGCCGAGAACTGCGACTTTCACGGGGACAACTCCGTTCGGTTTGAGGGATACCGCGGAGGTGGTCGGGGGGTCGGGGGGCATCGGGAGGATGTCGAGCGGCCCTGGAGCGCGAGAGGCCGGCCGCGCGAGCACGTCGACGGAATATTGTCTACAGTATGGAAGTTGGGTCGACAAGGGTCCGCGCAACCACCGTTCCCGGCGCGACCGTTCGGCGCGCGGTGCATACCGCTCATCGCATACGGTTGACCGTCGGCTTTCCAACGCCCGCGGCCCTGCCTACGGTTCCGGATCATGAGTCCCCCCATCGCTCCCGTGGGCTGGAGCCGCTGGCTCGTTCCCCCCGCAGCACTGTCCGTCCATCTCTCCATCGGCCAGGCGTACGCCTGGAGCGTGTTCAAGCCACCGCTCGAATCGGCGCTCGGTCTCAGCGGCACCCAGAGCGCGCTGCCCTTCCAGCTCGGCATCGTGATGCTCGGCCTGTCCGCCGCGTTCGGCGGCACCCTGGTCGAACGCCGGGGCCCCCGCTGGGCGATGACCGTCGCCCTGGTCTGCTTCTCCTCCGGCTTCCTGATCTCCGCCCTCGGCGCGGCCACCGAGCGGTACTGGCTGATCGTCCTCGGCTACGGCTTCGTCGGCGGCATCGGCCTGGGCATCGGCTACATCTCACCGGTCTCCACCTTGATCAAATGGTTCCCGGACCGCCCCGGCATGGCCACCGGCATCGCCATCATGGGCTTCGGCGGCGGGGCCCTGATCGCGTCCCCCTGGTCGGCGCGGATGCTCGACTCCTTCGGCGCGGACAGCGACGGAATCGCCCTGGCGTTCCTGGTCCACGGCCTGACCTACGCGGCCTTCATGACACTGGGTGTCCTGCTGGTCAGGGTCCCCCCGACGCCCCTCCCAGGGGCGCGGGACGCGTCCCCAGGCGGCTCCGCCGCGCCGGCCCGCCCGGCCCCCACCGGCCCGCAGGTGTCCGCGCGCCAGGCCCTCCGCACCCCCCAGTTCTGGTGCCTGTGGATCGTCCTGTGCATGAATGTCACCGCGGGCATCGGCATCCTCGAAAAGGCCGCCCCGATGATCACCGACTTCTTCGAGGACACCCCCGCCCCGGTCTCGGCGGCGGCAGCGGCCGGCTTCGTCGCCCTCCTGTCCGCCGCGAACATGGCCGGACGCATCGGCTGGTCCGCCACCTCCGACCTCGTCGGCCGCAAGAACATCTACCGCCTCTACCTCGGCGCCGGCGCCCTGATGTACGGCCTCATCGCCCTCTACGGCGACTCCTCGAAACCCCTGTTCGTGCTGTGCGCCCTGGTCGTCCTCTCCTTCTACGGCGGCGGCTTCGCCACCGTCCCCGCCTATCTGAAGGACCTGTTCGGCACCTACCAGGTCGGCGCCATCCACGGCCGGCTGCTCACCGCCTGGTCCACCGCCGGGGTGCTCGGCCCGCTGATCGTCAACTGGATCGCCGACCGGCAGGAGAGCGCGGGGAGGACCGGCGCCGAGCTGTACGGACTGTCCTTCCTCATCATGATCGGACTGCTGGCCGTCGGCTTCGTCGCCAATGAGCTGGTCCGGCCCGTCCACCCCCGCCACCACCATGTCCCCGAGGAGGCCGCCGATGTCCGGCGAGCGCAGCCAGAGTCCGCCTGACCGCCGTCCGCTGACCGTGTTCGCCTGGCTCTGGGTCGGGCTGCCGCTGGCGTACGGAATGTATGAGCTGGTGCGGAAGGCGACCCAGTTGTTCACCGGGTGAGAGGTGAGAGGTGAGAGGTGCCTCGCGGGCCCGGGGATGCCTTCCGGGGCGCGTCGGTGCTGATAGAAACCGACAACTCGGGCGGGTGAATCCTGTGGCATCCCGTGCCGCCGTACCCGCGAGTCACTCATCAGACTGGTGGATCCCGGACCCGGAACCCTAGGGGGCCCACCCGTATGAACGGCTCGCGTATCGCCGCTGTCGGCCACTACCAGCCCGCCCGCGTGCTCACCAACGAGGATGTGGCGGGCCTGGTCGACACCAGTGACGAGTGGATCCGCAGCCGGGTCGGCATCCGTACCCGGCACATCGCGGGCCCCGACGAGCCGGTGGACGAGCTGGCCGCGCACGCCGCCGCCAAGGCGCTCGCCGCGGCCGGGCTCGGCCCGGACGCCATCGATCTGGTGCTGGTCGCCACCTCCACCGCCATCGACCGCTCGCCCAACATGGCCGCCCGGGTCGCCGCCCGGCTCGGCATTCCCTCCCCGGCCGCGATGGACGTCAACGTGGTCTGCGCGGGCTTCACCCACGCCCTCGCCACCGCCGACCACACCCTGCGCGCCGGGGCCGCGACCCGGGCCCTGGTGATCGGCGCCGACAAGATGTCCGACGTCGCCGACTGGACCGACCGCACCACCTGCGTCCTGGTCGGCGACGGCGCCGGAGCGGCCGTGGTCGAGGGCATGGAGGTGCCGGACGGAGGGGCGCCCGGGATCGGCCCGGTGCTGTGGGGCTCGGTGCCGGAGATGGGCCACGCCGTCCGGATCGAGGGCTCACCGGCCCGGTTCGCCCAGGAGGGCCAGACCGTCTACCGCTGGGCCACCACCCAGCTCCCGCCGCTCGCCCGCGCCGCCTGCGAACGCGCCGGGCTGGCCCCGGCCGACCTCGCCGCCGTCGTCCTGCACCAGGCCAATCTGCGGATCATCGAACCGCTCGCCGGGAAGATCGGCGCGGTCAACGCGGTTGTCGCCCGCGATGTCACCGTCTCCGGCAACACCTCCGCCGCGAGCATCCCGATGGCTCTGTCCAAGCTGGTCGAGCGCGGCGAGATCGCCTCCGGCGACCCGGTGCTGCTGTTCGGCTTCGGCGGCAACCTTTCGTACGCGGGACAGGTCGTCCGCTGCCCCTGAGGGGCGCCGGCTGCCGCTGGGGGGGGGGTGCCCGGTGCCGCTGGGGCTGGACGGGCCGTCCGTGCCCTTGAGCGGGTGCCCGCTGCCACTGGGGCGGGCGGGGCCGTCCGCTGCCGCTGGGTGGGGAGGGGCATCTGCGGCCCCTGGGCGGGCCGCCCGCGGCCCTGAGGGAGTGGGGCGTCGGTGCCTCGGCGGGTCCGTGAACCCCGGTGTCCCGGCGGGTCCGGGACCCCCGACCCTCTCTTGCCCCTTCGGGCAGACCCCGGTCGGCAAGGGGTGCGTTCGGTGTGATGTGCCCAACTGTCCGATTTCCCGGAACCGGTGCGCCGTAGACTGTAGACGAAAGACAATCGATACTGACTTTGCCCGGTCATTACGGTTGTCGTGGAGTAATGCCCGCAGTACCTGCCGAGGAGGGGGACCGCGATGCTGTCGACAGGACTGCCGCAGGGGGCCGTGCCCAGGCTGGAGCGTCCCGGCCCGCTGCGCGACCGCGTCTACGAGGCGCTGCTGGAACTCATCACCACCCGTGCGCTCCAGCCCGGCCAGCATCTGGTCGAGAGTGAACTCGCCGGGCATCTCGGGGTCTCCCGCCAGCCGGTGCGCGAGGCGCTCCAGCGGCTGAACACCGAGGGCTGGGTCGATCTGCGCCCCGCCCAGGGTGCGTTCGTCCACGAGCCCACCGAGGAGGAGGCGGACCAGCTCCTGACCGTCCGCACCCTGCTGGAGGCCGAGGCCGCCCGGCTCGCCGCCGCCAACGCCGGCACGGCCGGGGTCACCGCGCTGGAGGAGCTGTGCGCGGAGGGCGAAGAGGCCGTCGCCGCCGATGACGTGGACGCGGCGGTGCTGCTCAACGCCCGCTTCCACGCCAAGGTGATGGAGCTGGCGGGGAACGCGGTGCTGGCGGAACTCGCCCGCCAGGTCGACCGCCGGGTGCGGTGGTACTACGCGCCGGTGGCCCGGCAGCGGGGGCACCAGTCCTGGATCGAGCACCGGGAGCTGATCGCCGCGATCACCGCCCGCGACGAACCCCGGGCCACCCAGATCATGCGCGACCACACCGAGCACACCCGCAAGTCCTACCACGCCCGTTCGCGCGGCTAGGGCGCGCTCGCCTCCCCGCTTCCCAGTCCGTAGTGGGGCAATTCCGGCCTTTCGCGCCTCCAAAGTCCCCCCAAGGTCCACCCCTGACCCTCGCTTTGTCCTGTCAGTGGAAGAAGTCGACGGCAATCTCTGCGCAAGTTCTTCCCCATCGCGGCAGCCACTGCTACGTTCCCCTCGAAAGCCACACGGAGACAGCCGATATGAGGCGGGGAGGGGCTCGTGAGACGTATGACCGCACGACCCGCTAACGCCCATCAGGCCCGGCTGCTGAAGCTCTTGCGCGACGGCGGCCCCAACTCCCGTGCCCAGCTCGGCGACCAGATCGACCTCTCCCGGTCGAAACTGGCGGTCGAGGTGGACCGGTTGCTGGAAACGGGACTGGTGGTCGCCGACGGACTCGCCGCCTCGCGCGGGGGGCGCCGCTCCCACAACATCCGGCTCAATCCGGGGCTGCGCTTTCTCGGCGTCGACATCGGCGCCACCTCCATAGATGTCGCCGTCACCAACGCCGAACTGGAGATCCTCGGGCACATCAACCAGCCCATGGAGGTCCGCGAGGGACCCGTCGCGGTCTTCGAGCAGGCCCTCTCCATGGCCGCCAAACTCAAGGCGTCCGGGCTGGTCGAGGGGTTCGACGGGGCCGGGATCGGGGTACCGGGACCGGTCCGCTTCCCGGAGGGCGTCCCCGTGGCGCCGCCGATCATGCCCGGCTGGGACGGCTTCCCCGTGCGGGAGGCGCTCAGCCAGGAACTCGGCTGCCCGGTGATGGTCGACAACGATGTGAACCTGATGGCGATGGGGGAGCAGCACGCGGGCGTCGCCCGTTCCGTGGGCGACTTCCTCTGCGTCAAGATCGGTACCGGTATCGGCTGCGGGATCGTCGTCGGCGGAGAGGTCCACCGCGGGACGACGGGCAGCGCGGGCGACATCGGGCACATTCAGGCCGTGCCCGACGGACGGCCGTGCGCCTGTGGCAACCGGGGGTGCCTGGAGGCCCACTTCAGCGGTGCCGCGCTCGCGCGGGACGCGCTGGAGGCGGTCCAGCAGGGACGCTCACCGGAACTCGCGGCCCGGCTGGAGGCGACCGGCACGCTCAGCGCCGTCGATGTCGCCGCCGCGGCCTCCGCGGGGGACGCCACCGCCCTCGATCTGATCCGTGAGGGCGGCAACCATGTCGGCCAGGTCATCGCCGGCCTGGTCAGCTTCTTCAACCCGGGACTCGTGGTGATCGGCGGTGGAGTGACCGGCCTCGGCCACAATCTGCTCGCCGCGATCCGCACCCAGGTCTACCGTCAGTCGCTGCCCCTGGCGACCGGCAATCTGCCCATCGTGCTCGGTGAACTCGGCCCCACCGCCGGGGTCATCGGCGCGGCCCGGCTGATCAGCGATCACCTGTACTCACCCGCGTAGCCCGTCGTCCGCGCAAGCGGGCACCTGTGCCAGCAGTCATCCGCGTCGTCAGCAGCCACTCGCGTCAGCGGTCATCCGCGCAACTCCTTCGCAAGCAACGTCCAGCGTTCCACGGCGGTCGCGTCCGATGCGGCTGCCGGTCGATCCCTGCCCGTCAGTCACTCGTGTCAGCGGCCTGCCCTGCCTGGTCCACGCGCTCTCGGCACCACGGTCCCTCTTGCTGGTGATCTTCCGCTATATGCCCTTTTTTGCAGACGCTCCTCCACCCCCTTATGCCCTCTCACACCCTCTCCTGCCCTGACACCCGGCCCGCCCGCCGCCGAGGGGAACCCACATGGCATCAGAACCACCGCTGCTCAGCATGTCCGGCATCACCAAGTCGTTCCCCGGCGTTCGGGCCCTCGACGGCGTCGACCTCGATGTGCAGGCCGGTGAAGTGCACTGTCTGCTCGGCCAGAACGGAGCCGGCAAGTCCACCCTGATCAAGGTGCTGGCAGGCGCCCACCAGCCCGACGGCGGCACCATCCGCTGGCTCGGCGAGGACGTCACCCTGCGCTCGCCCATCGCCGCCATGCGCCTCGGCATCGCCACCATCTACCAGGAACTCGACCTGGTGGAGCATCTGTCCGTCGCCGAGAACGTCCACCTGGGCCATGAGCCGACCGCCGCCGGATTCGTCGTGAAGCGCGGCACCGCGCGGGCCTCCACCGCGGCCCTGCTCAAACGGCTCGGGCACCCCGAGATCGATCCGGCCCGGCTGGTGGGGGAGTTGTCGGCCGCCCAACAGCAGATCGTGTCCATGGCACGGGCGCTCTCCCACCATGTCCGCCTGATCGTGATGGACGAGCCGTCCGCCGCCCTCGACCCCGACGAGGTCGACAACCTCTTCCGGATCGTGGCCGATCTGACCGCCGACGGGGTCGCCGTCGTCTACATCTCGCACCGGCTGGAGGAGATCCGCCGGATCGGGGACCGGGTGACCGTCCTCAAGGACGGCCGGGCGGTGGCCGGCGGACTGCCCGCCGAATCCACCCCCACCAAGGATGTCGTGGCCCTGATGACCGGCCGCAACGTCGAGTACGTCTTCCCGGAGCGGCCCACCGCGCCACAGCCGCGCGATCCGCTGCTGGAGGTGCGCGGACTGGCCCGGGACGGCGAGTTCGAGTCCTTCGACCTGACCGTGCGGCCCGGGGAGATCGTCGGTTTCGCCGGACTGGTCGGCTCCGGCCGCTCCGAGATCCTGGAGACCATCTACGGGGCCCGCAAGCCGACGGCCGGTCAGGTCTTCGTCGACGGGCAGCCGTTGCGGCCCGGCAGCGTCCGCGCCGCCGTGCGCGCCGGGCTCGGGCTCGCCCCCGAGGAGCGCAAGGCGCAGGGCCTGCTGATGCTGGAGTCCGTCACCAACAATGTGTCGGTCTCCTCCATGTCCCGCTTCGCCCGCCTCGGCTGGATCGACCGGGGCGCCGAACTGGGGGCGGCCCGCGCCACCACCCGCGAGCTGTCCCTGCGGCCCGACAACCCGGCCGTCCCGATCCGCACCCTGTCCGGCGGCAACCAGCAGAAAGCCGTCCTCGCCCGCTGGCTGCTGCGCGGCTGCCGGGTCCTGCTGCTCGACGAACCCACCCGCGGTGTGGACGTCGGCGCCCGCGCCGAGCTGTACGCCGTCGTCCGGCGTCTCGCCGACGAGGGCCTCGCCGTCCTGCTGGTCTCCAGCGAGGTGCCCGAGGTGCTCGGCCTCGCCGACCGCGTCCTGGTCCTGCGCGAGGGCCGGGTCGTGCACACCGCACCGGCCCAGGAACTGGACGAACACCGCGTCCTCGACCTTGTGATGGAAGGAAGCCCGGCGTCATGACGCAGCCCGTCTCCCCGCCGCGGGACACCACCGACAAGGCGCCGCCGGTGAGCGGGCCGCCCGCCTGGCGCGCCACGCTGTTCCGCACCGACGTACGCACCCTGTCCCTGCTCGGCGTGCTCGCCGCGCTGATCGTGATCGGCGGCATCACCAAGCCCGACCAGTTCCTGGACACCCGCAATCTGCAACTCGTCCTCACCCAGGCGTCGATCATCGGGGTCGTCGTCGTCGGGATGACCTTCGTCATCATCTCCGGCGGCATCGATCTCTCCGTCGGCGCGATCGTGGCCCTCGCCTCGGTCTGGGCGACGACGGTGGCGACCCAGGAGTACGGCTTCTTCGGCATCCTGTTCACCGCGGTGGTCGTCGGCGTGGCCTGCGGACTGGTCAACGGGGTGCTGATCGCCTACGGCGGGATGGTGCCGTTCATCGCCACGCTCGCCATGCTGGCCTCGGCCCGCGGGCTCGCCCTCCAGATCACCGACGGCAAGACGCAGATCGTCACCGTCCCCAGCGTCCTCGACCTCGGGGAGCGCGACGCCTACATCCTGGGCATCCCGCCGCTGGTCCTGGTCTTCGCGGCGGTCACCGTCGTCGGCTGGCTGCTGCTCAACCGCACCACCTTCGGGCGCCGTTCGGTCGCCGTCGGCGGCAACGCCGAGGCCGCCCGGCTGGCCGGGATCGATGTCCGCCGCCAGCGCCTGTATCTGTATCTGCTCTCCGGGCTGTGCTGCGGCATCGCCGCCTTCCTGCTGATCATCCTGTCCGGCTCGGGCCAGAACACCAACGGCAACCTCTACGAACTCGACGCCATCGCCGCGGCGATCATCGGCGGCACGCTGCTCAGCGGCGGCCGGGGCACGATCGTCGGCTCGGTGCTCGGCGTCCTGATCTTCACCACGATCACCAACATCTTCGCCCTGAACAACCTACAGAGCGACGTCCAGCAGATCGCCAAGGGCGCGATCATCGTCGCCGCCGTGCTGGTCCAGCGCCGTACCGCGAGCACGACTTGAGGAAAGGGTTCACCGCCATGCCACAGCTTCCCAGCCGCAGAGGAATGCTCTTCGGGACCGCCGCCGTCGGCGCCGGTGTCTTCCTCGCCGGATGTACCAGCAACGAGTCCTCCGCGGACGACGAGCCGGCCACCAACGAGCAGCCGGCCGCCTCGGACACCCCCGGCAAGCCGGTCACCATCGGCTTCGCCGGCCCCCAGGCCGACCACGGCTGGCTCAACGCGATCAACGAGAACGCCAAGAACCGCGCCGGGACGTACGAGGACGTGACGCTGGAGATCACCGAGGGCTCCAACGACACCGCCGCCCAGATCGGCCAGATCGAGACACTGATCAACAAGAAGGTCGACGTCCTGGTCATCCTGCCCGCCGACGGCAAGGCCCTCACCCAGGTCGGGCTGAAGGCCATGCGGGCCGGGATCCCGGTGGTCAACCTGGACCGGATCTTCAACTCCCCGCAGGCGTACCGCTGCTGGATCGGCGGCGACAACTACGGCATGGGCCTCAACGCCGGGCACTACATCGGCGAGCGGCTCAAGGACAAGCAGAACGCCAAGGTGATCGAGCTGGCCGGGGTGGACGCGCTGGAGCTGACCCGGCAGCGTACCCAGGGCTTCGACGACGCCCTGAAGAACTACCCGAACATCGAGAAGGTGGCCCGTCAGGCGGCGGACTTCACCGTCGAGTCGGGGCAGGCCAAGATGGCCCAGATGCTCCAGGCCCAGTCGCAGTTCGACGCGCTGTGGAACCACGACGACGACCAGGGCGTGGGCGCGCTGCGCGCCATCGAGCAGGCCGGGCGCGACGACTTCCTGATGGTCGGCGGCGCGGGCGCGCTCTCCGCGTTCCAGGCCATCAAGCAGGACAACGGCGTCCTCAAGGCGACGGTCCTGTATCCGCCGACCATGGCCGCCTCCGCGATCGACCTCGCCCGCGCCCTCGGCCAGGGCAAGGGCGTCGGCGGGATGGCCGAGTTCGAGATCCCCGCGTCGGTGACGCTGTACTCGGCCGTCGTCGACAAGACCAACGTCGACCAGTACATGCCCACCGGCTTCAAGTAGGGGCACCGAGACCGGGCCCGCCCGCACATGAGGGGTGGGCGGGCCCAGGGTCCGGTGTTCCGCTCCGGGCGGCGGCGCCACCGTCGTGGCCGGCCGGGACCGGGGGCCCGGGAGTTCTCCCGGTCCCGGTCCGGCCGCGCGGCGGCGACGCCCGGACGGTCCGGCCGGGGTACCTGAACCCGGAGAACCGCGCGTTCCGGCACCGCGAGAGCCGGAACGCGAGGGGATCCGGGGTGCGGGGCGCGGCAGTGCACGCCGGGACCAGGGGTCCGGCGGGCACTGCGGCCCCGCACCGCCCCGGCACCGCGCCGGTCGGCCGCACGGGAGACACCACCGGGACCCTCCGGGGGGTGACTCCGGGACGACCGCACCGCGGGGGCCGCCTGGCGCCGCCGGGCGGCCGGTCACCGGTCGGTCACCGGGCCGTCCTCGGCCGGTGGCCGGTCGGTGGCCGGGCCGTCCTCGGCGGGTGGCCGGTCGGTGGCCGGTCGGTCCCTGGTCGGTAGCCGACCGTTCGCCGGTCGGTCCCCGGTCGGTCACCGAGAGGCTGTCGGCGGGTCGTTGGCGGGCCTTCGGCGGGCCACTGGTGGGTTGCTGGTGGGTCTCTGGTGGGCCACCGGTAGGGCGTGGCCCTATCGGGACCCCGACGGGACCCCACCGGGTACCCGACCGGACCCGACCGGGACCCCGACGGGACCCCACCGGGAACCCGACGGGACCCGACCGGGACCCCGATGGGGACTTGGCGGTGATCCGCCAGGGACTCGCCGGGGGCCGCCTCGGACTCGCCGGGTTCCGTCCGGCGGGAACGTCCGGCGGAACCGGCGGCGACTCGTCCGGCGGTTCGGCCGCGACCGGTGCACGGTCCGCAGGGGTGACCCGATCCCCGTGACCCCGCGGACCGTGCACCGGGGCCGACGCCCTGACCGGGTACCGGCAACCGGCCTTGACGCCGGGGGCGTGGGCCGGGCTCTGTGCCCGGACCGCGTTGCCGGGGCGGATGCCGTGACTGCGATCGGGGCGGATGCCCGGACCGTGGTTGGGGCGGATGCCCGGATCGTGTTCGGGGCGGATGCCCGGACGGCGGTAGGGGTTGACGCCCTGACCGCGATCGGGCGGATGCCCTGACTGTGATCGGGGCCGACGCCCTGACCGCGTTCAGGGCCGACGCCCGGACCGCGATCAGGGCCCGCGCCCCGACCGCGCCCCCGCGCCGAGCCCGACCCGCCCACCGGCGTCGACCCGGACCGCGCCCCGGCGCCGACCCGGACCGCGTACCGGCAGGACACCCCGGCACCGCGTACCGGACCCGATACCCGGACCGCGTACCCGGGGCGGACGCCCGGACCGTGCGGCCTGGGCGGACGCCCGGACCCTGTCGCCAGGCCGGACGGCCCACCCCGTCGCCCGGACGGAACACCGGACCCGACCCCCCACCGCGCCACCACGACGAGAGGACTGATCCATGGGACAGCCGCAGCAGCCCGCAGGGGCAGCGGCCACGACGCCGGGAACGAGTGACGCCGGCGGGCAGCAGCAGGCGGACGAGGCCGGGGCGGCGGAGTCGGACCGGACCGCCGTCTCCGGTACCGGCACCACCGACCCGGCAGCCAGACCCGCGCTGCGGATCGGCATGGTGGGCTACGCCTTCATGGGCGCCGCCCACTCCCAGGGCTGGCGGACCGTGGGCCGCGTCTTCGATCTGCCGCTGCGCCCGGAGATGTCCGTGATCTGCGGCCGGGACGCACAGGCCGTGCGCGCCGCCGCCGACCGGCACGGCTGGGCCGCCGCCGAGACCGACTGGCGCGCGCTGATCGCCCGCGACGACGTCGACCTCGTCGACATCTGCACCCCCGGCGACAGCCATGCCGAGATCGCCCTCGCCGCGCTGGCCGCGGGCAAGCACGTACTGTGCGAGAAGCCGCTGGCCAACACCGTGGAGGAGGCGGTGGCGATGGCCGAGGCGGCCGAGGCCGCCGAGGCCCGGGGCCAGCTCGCCATGGTCGGCTTCAACTACCGCCGGGTGCCCGCCACCGCCCTGGCCCGCAAGATGGTCGCCGAGGGCCGGATCGGCACCCTGCGCCATGTCCGGGTCACCTACCTCCAGGACTGGCTGGCCGATCCGGCGGCGCCGCTGACCTGGCGGCTGCGCAAGGACCAGGCCGGTTCCGGCTCGCTCGGCGACCTGGGCGCCCACATCATCGACCTGGCCCAGTATCTGGCGGGGGAGAGGCTGGCCGGGGTCTCCGCGATCACCGAGACCTTCGTACGGCACCGGCCGCTGCCCGGCGCGGCCAGTGGGCTGTCGGCCGCGGCGGCGGAGGGCACCGGCGAGGTCACCGTGGACGACGCCGCCCTGTTCACCGCCCGTTTCCCGTCCGGCGCCCTGGCCTCCTTCGAGGCCACCCGGTACGCCACCGGCCGCAAGAACGCCCTGCGGCTGGAACTGAACGGCGAGCGCGGCTCGCTCTCCTTCGACCTGGAGCGGCTGAACGAACTCTGGTACCACGACGCCACCGAGCCCGACGAGCACAACGGCTTCCGCCGCATCCTCGTCACCGAGCCCGGCCATCCCTATCTGGAGGCGTGGTGGCCGCCCGGCCACGGCCTCGGCTACGAGCACACCTTCGTCCACCAGGCCCGCGACCTGGTGCACGCGCTCGCCGAGGGCCGCGCCCCCACCCCCTCCTTCGCCGACGGGCTCCAGGTCCAGCGGGTCCTGGCCGCCGTCGAGGAGAGCGCCGAGAAGAACTCCGTCTACACCCCGATCGCGGTCTAGGAGGCCACGTCAGATGCCGCGTACCTTCACCCTCTTCACCGGTCAGTGGGCCGACCTCCCCCTGGAGGAGGTCTGCCGGCTCGCCCGTGACTTCGGTTACGACGGACTGGAACTCGCCTGCTGGGGCGACCACTTCGAGGTCGACAAGGCCCTCGCCGACCCCGACTACGTCAAGGGCCGCCACCAGCTCCTGGCGAAGTACGGCCTGAAGTGCCTGGCCATCTCCAACCATCTGGTCGGGCAGGCCGTCTGCGACGCCATCATCGACGAACGCCATCAGGGCATCCTCCCGGCGCGGATCTGGGGCGACGGCGACGCGGAGGGCGTCCGGCAGCGGGCCGCCGCCGAGATCGCCGACACCGCGCGCGCCGCGGCGGCCCTCGGCGTGGACACCGTCATAGGCTTCACCGGCTCCGCGATCTGGCATCTGGTCGCGATGTTCCCGCCCGCCCCCGAATCGATGATCGAACGGGGCTACCAGGACTTCGCCGACCGCTGGAACCCGATCCTGGACGTCTTCGACGCCGAGGGCGTGCGCTTCGCCCACGAGGTGCACCCCAGCGAGATCGCCTACGACTACTGGACCACCCAGCGGGCCCTGGCGGCGGTGGACCACCGCCCCGCCTTCGGCCTGAACTTCGACCCCTCGCACTTCGTCTGGCAGGACCTCGACCCGGTGGGGTTCCTGTGGGACTTCCGCGACCGGATCTACCACGTCGACTGCAAGGAGGCCCGTAAACGCCTCGACGGCCGCAACGGACGGCTCGGCTCCCATCTGCCCTGGGGCGATCCGCGCCGCGGCTGGGACTTCGTCTCCGCCGGTCACGGGGACGTGCCCTGGGAGGACGTGTTCCGGATGCTCCGCTCGATCGAGTACCGGGGGCCGATCTCGGTGGAGTGGGAGGACGCCGGGATGGACCGGCTCCAGGGCGCCCCCGAGGCGCTCACCCGCCTCAAGGCGTTCGACTTCGACCCGCCCAGCGCGTCCTTCGA
Organism: Streptomyces sp. NPDC093252; assembly: GCF_040683675.1. Classification (NCBI taxonomy): domain Bacteria; kingdom Bacillati; phylum Actinomycetota; class Actinomycetes; order Kitasatosporales; family Streptomycetaceae; genus Streptomyces; species Streptomyces sp. NPDC093252. The sequence goes on from NZ_JBFBEM010000017.1 coordinate 105,380, forward strand.
CGCCGCCTTCAACCGCTGATCCCACGCTCCTGACAGGAGGTCGGGGACGGGCCCGGAGCAACCGCCCGTCCCCCCTCCGACCTGCCCGAATCCTGCTTTGTCCCGTGATGGGAAAAAGTCGGACCGATCCTGACGCAAGGGCTGTTCGCCCCGCACAGAGGCGGTTACCGTCCCTGAAGTGTTCAGGACCGCGTTCAGGACACACAGACCTCCGGGGTGACGGCGTACCCCGGCGCCCGCACCCACGCCTACACACCCCCACGGCAACCCACCCCCCACACCCCCGCACCCCCCCCGCAGAGGCACCCACCCCGTACGGCCCACCCCCGTTCCCGGAGGGAATTCGTGCACAGAACCAGACTGAGAACCGACCGCCTCCTCAGGCGCCCCCGACTGCGCACCGCCGTCGCCCTGTTCACCGGCCTGCTGCTGGCCGTGGGCACCCCGGCGACCGTGGCCGGAGCCCACCCCGGGCACCCGGAGCACGAGGAGCCGGCCGTCGCCGAGGAGCAGTTCCAGCAGGTGCCGCTCGCCAAGGGCGAGCCCGAGATGGGCGAGCCGATGTCCCTGGCCGTCCTCCCGGACCGCAGCGTCCTGCACACCTCCCGCGACGGCACCCTGCGCCTGACCGACCAGTCCGGTGTCACCAAGGTGGCCGGCAAGGTCCCCGTCTACACCCATGACGAGGAGGGCCTCCAGGGCGTCGGCATCGACCCCGACTTCACCACCAACCGGGCGATCTACCTCTACTACGCCCCGCCGCTCAACACCCCCGCGGGCGACGCCCCGGAGACCGGCACCGCCGCCGACTTCGCCAAGTTCGACGGCGTCAACCGCCTCTCCCGGTTCACCCTGAACCCCAACGGCACCCTGGACCTGGCCAGCGAGAAGAAGGTCCTGGACGTCGCGGCCTCCCGCGGCATCTGCTGCCACGTCGGCGGCGACATCGACTTCGACGCGGACGGCAACCTCTATCTGTCGACCGGCGACGACACCAACCCCTTCGCCTCCGACGGCTACACGCCGATCGACCAGCGCGCCAACCGCAACCCGGCCTTCGACGCCCGCCGCAGCTCCGGCAACACCAACGACCTGCGCGGCAAGATCCTGCGCATCAAGGTCGCCGACGACGGCTCGTACACCGTCCCGGACGGCAACCTCTTCGCCCCCGGCACGGACAAGACCCGTCCCGAGATCTACGCGATGGGCTTCCGCAACCCGTTCCGGATGAGCGTCGACGAGCAGACCGGCATCGTCTACGTCGGCGACTACGGCCCCGACGCAGGCTCCGCCAACCCGAACCGGGGCCCGGCCGGCATGGTCGAGTTCGCCAAGGTCACCCAGGCCGCGAACTTCGGCTGGCCGTTCTGCGTCGGCAACAACGAGCCGTATGTGGACTACGACTTCGGCACCGGCACCTCCGGCGCCAAGTTCGACTGCGCCAACCTCAAGAACACCTCGCCGCACAACACCGGCCTGGTCGACCTGCCGCCCGCGCAGGCCGCCTGGATCCCGTACGACGGCGGGTCCGTGCCCGAGTTCGGCAGCGGCTCCGAGTCCCCGATGGCGGGCCCGGTCTACCGCTACGACCCGAACCTCCAGTCCAGCGTCAAGTTCCCCGAGGCGTACGACGGCGACTTCTTCGCCGGTGAGTTCGGCCGCCGCTGGATCAAGCGGATCGAGCAGAACGGGGACGGCTCCGTCGCCTCCATCAACAGCTTCCCGTGGACCGGCACCCAGATCATGGACATGGACTTCGGGCCCGACGGCGCCCTCTACGTCCTCGACTACGGTGTCTCCTGGTTCCAGGGCGACGAGCACTCCGCGCTGTACCGCATCGAGTACGCCCAGGACGGGTTCTCCCCGCTCGCCGAGGCCAAGGCCGACAAGACCTCCGGCGCCGCCGGCCTCAAGGTCGCCTTCACCGGCTCCGCCACCGACGCCGACTCGCCCGAGCTGACCTACGCCTGGGACTTCGGCGACGGCACCAAGGGCGAGGGCCTCAACCCCACCCACAAGTACAAGAAGGTCGGCACCTACACCGCGACCTTCACCGCCACCGACCCCGAGGGCAACACCGGCAACGCCAGCGTCCGGATCGTCGTCGGCAACACCGAACCCAAGGTGAAGATCGACCTCCCGGGCAACGGCACCCTGGCCGAGTTCGGCAAGCCGGTCCCGTTCAAGGTGACCGTCACCGACCCCGAGGAGAACATCGACTGCTCCAAGGTCAAGGTCTCCTACAGCCTCGGCCACGACTCCCACGCCCATGAGCTGACCAGCGAGCAGGGCTGCACCGGCACCCTCAACCCGCCGCCCGGTGACGGCGGCCACGACCCCAACGCCAACATCTACGGTGTCGTCGGCGCCAGCTACACCGACGGTGGCGCGAACGGCCAGGAGGCCCTCACCGGCACCGCCCGGACCGTTCTCCAGCCGCTGCACCGCCAGGCCGAGCACTTCGGCAACCAGTCCGGCATCCGCACCTACGACAAGCCCGCCGCCAACGGCGGCAAGACCGTCGGCGACATCGACGACGGCGACTGGATCTCCTTCACGCCCTACAAGTTCGACGGGCAGAAGAAGATGACCGTACGGGCCTCCTCCGGCGGCGCCGGCGGCTTCATCGAGCTGCGCACCGGCTCCCCCGACGGCCCCCTGCACGGCTCGGCGTACATCCCGCCGACCGGGAGCTGGGAGACCTTCCAGGACGTCGACGTACCCCTGCGCTCGCTCCCCAAGAAGACCACCGAGATCTTCCTGGTCTTCAAGGGCGGCCCCGGCGCGCTCTACGACATCGACGACTTCGAGTTCTCCACGGAGCCGTTCAAGGGCGGCAAGAAGGTCCTGGTCTTCTCCAAGACCGCGGGCTTCCGCCACGACTCCATCCCGGCCGGAGTCGCGGCCCTGAAGGAGCTGGGCGGCCCGGCCGGCATCTCCGTCACCGCCACCGAGGAGGCCGGCCAGTTCACCACGGCCAACCTCGCCAAGTACGACGCCGTCGCCTTCCTCTCCACCACCGGTGACGTGCTGAACGCGGCCCAGCAGACCGCGTTCGAGAACTACGTCAAGAACGGCGGCGGCTACATCGGCATCCACGCCGCCGCCGACACCGAGTACGACTGGGAGTTCTACGGCGGCCTCGTCGGCGCCTACTTCGACTCCCACCCGCAGATCCAGAAGGCCACCGTCCGCGTCGAGGACCACGACCACCCGTCCACCGCGCACCTCGGCGAGACCTGGGAGCGCACCGACGAGTGGTACAACTACCGCACCAACCCGCGTGAGCAGGCCAAGGTCCTCGCCACCCTGGACGAGACCACCTACTCCGGCGGCAATATGAAGGGCGACCACCCGATCGCCTGGTGCCAGTCCTACGGCGGCGGCCGGTCCTTCTACACCGGCGGCGGCCACACCAAGGAGTCCTACACCGAGGAAGCCTTCCGGGCCCATCTGCTCGGCGGCATGCAGTACGCCACCGGCCAGGTCAAGGCCGACTGCAAGCCGGACAAGGACTACCGGAAGATCTTCAACGGCCAGACCCTGGACGGCTGGAAGCAGGCCGGCCCCGGCAAGTTCAACGTCAGCAACGGCACCCTGGTCTCCGAGGGCGGCATGGGCCTGCTCTGGTACCAGGCCAAGGAGCTGAAGTCGTACTCGCTCAAGCTGGACTGGAAGATGCGCGGCGACGACAACTCCGGGATCTTCGTGGGCTTCCCGGCCTCCGACGACCCCTGGTCCGCCGTCACCAAGGGCTACGAGATCCAGATCGACGCGACGGACGCGCCCGACCGCACCACCGGCTCGGTCTACTCCTTCAAGTCGGCCAACATCAAGGCCCGTGACCAGGTTCTGCGGCCCCCCGGCCAGTGGAACTCCTACGAGATCAAGGTCCAGGGCGAACGCCTCCAGGTGTTCCTCAACGGAGTCAAGATCAACGACTTCACCAACAAGGACCCCCAGCGGAGCCTGGCCGACGGCTACATCGGCCTCCAGAACCATGGCGCCAATGACCAGGTCTCCTTCCGCAACATCCAGGTGAAGGAACTGCCCGTCTCCGGGTAACCGAACGGCGGCGGGCGGGGGACGCCGGACCCCCGCCCGCCGTCTCTTCTTCCGGGGGTTCGCCTTCGGGGGTTCCCTTCCGGGGGTTTCCCTCCGGAGTCTTCTCCGGGGTTTCCCTCCGGGGCCAGAGGTCAGGGCCAGGGGTCAGGGATCCGGGGTCCGGGGTCCTGGGCCTTGGGTTCTGGGGCTTGGGTTCTGGAGCTTGGGTTCTGGAGCTTGGGTCCGGGCTTGGGCTCCGGGGCTTGGGTTCTGGAGTTCCGGGGAGTTGCCTTCCGGGGTGGTCTCGGGGGTTCCGGGCCGTGCCCTTCGGGGAGGAACCGGGGGTTCCGGGCCGTTCCGTCCGGGGACGGTGCGGGTTTCCGGGGCGTTCCCCTGCGGGGTGGTCCCAGGGATTCCGGGTCGTTCCCTGCGGGATGGTCCCGGGGTTTCCGGGCCGTTCCCTCCGGGGTCGGTCCCGGGTTTTCGGGGCCTTCCCTCCGGGGTCGGCTCCGGGTCATCCCGGCCCCTCCGGGCCTATTGGGATTCGCGCACGACAAGGAGGCTGCCCATGTCCGCGTCCCTCTCCCGACCGCGTGTCGGGGTGTGGCTGATCGGAGCCCGAGGCTCCGTCGCCACCACCGTCGTCACGGGGTGCGCCGCGGTCACCGCGGGACTGCACCCGCCCACCGGCATGGTGACCGAGACACCCCCGTTCACCGACAGCGCTCTGCCCGCCCTGTCCGATCTGGTCTTCGGCGGCCATGACACCGTCGACTGCCCCCTGCCCAAACGCGCCGAGGCCCTCACCGCGGGCGGCGTCCTGCCCCCCGGTCTGACCACCGCCGTCGCCGCCGAACTGACCGCCGCCGACCGTGAGATCCGCCCCGGCGGCCCCACCCCCGGCGACACCCGCACCGAGGCCGAGCTGATCGCCGCCTTCACCGCGGACATCCGCGACTTCGTCCACCGCCACGACCTGGCCCGGACAGTCGTCGTCAACGTCGCCTCCACCGAACCGGCGTCCACCGGCGGCACCCTCCCGCCCTCCACCCTCTACGCCCTCGCCGCCCTGCGCGCGGGCTGCCCCTACATCAACTTCACCCCCTCCGAAGGGCTGCACCACCCCGTCGCCGCCCGCGAGGCCCTCGCCCGAGGACTGCCCTACGCCGGCCGCGACGGCAAGACCGGGCAGACCCTGCTCCGCTCGGTCCTCGGCCCGATGTTCGCCCAGCGCGCGCTGAACGTCCGCGCCTGGTCCGGGGCGAACCTGCTCGGCGGCGGAGACGGCGCCGCCCTCGCCGACCCGGCCGCCGCCGCGGCCAAGAACGCCGGCAAGGAACGCGTCCTCGCCGACACACTGGGCGCTGCCCCCGAGGGCGAGGTCCACATCGACGACGTCCCCGCCCTCGGCGACTGGAAGACCGCCTGGGACCACATCGCCTTCGACGGCTTCCTCGGCACCCGCATGATCATGCAGACCATCTGGCAGGGCTGCGACTCCGCGCTGGCCGCTCCGCTGGTCCTGGACCTGGCCCGGCTGACCGCCCGCGCCCACGAGGCCGGCCTCACCGGTCCCCTCTCCGAACTGGGCTTCTACTTCAAGGACCCGGTGGGCCACGGCCCGGCGGCGCTGGGGGACCAGTACCGGGAACTGGTGGGGCTGGGGGAGCGGTTGCGGGCGGTGGAGGGCGAGACCCGGGGGGCCCCGGGCCCACGCACCGAGGCGACACCCCCGACGACCGACGGCGGGGACCCGGCATGAGGACCCGGGCACTGACCACAGGGCTCGCCGTGCTGCTACCGGTGGGCGTCCTGATCGCAGCCCGGCTGGGGGCCGGGGCGGGGGGTGGGGCGGGGGCGGATGGCTCGGGGGGCTCTGAGGGCTCCGGGGGCTCCGGGGGCTCGGGTTCTTCGGCTTCCGGTTCGGGGTCGGCTTCCGGTTCGGGCTCGGCTTCGGGTTCCGGCTCGGCTTGGGGTTCGGGCTCGGGTCCGGCTTTGGATTCCGGCTCGGATTCGGGCTCGGGTCCGGGGTCGGGTCCGGGTCCGGGTCCGGGGCCGGCTTCGGGGTCCGGCTCGGCCTCGGGCTCTGGTCCGGGTCCGGGCTCGGATTGGGGCACGGGCTCGGCTTCAGGTTCCGCGCGCCCCCGCGCCTCGGTCCGGGAGGGGGCGCCGAGCGTGCCCGGTGCGCCGGGGCGGCCGACATCCCGGACACCGTCGACACCCTCCCGTGCCGCATCCCTCGGCGCCGCGATCCTCGGGCTGCGCCGCCGCCCCTCATCCTCCGCCGACGGCGGCTGGGGCGAGGACGACGACCTCGACATCGACGCCGACGAGCCGAGCGCCGGGCCGGACGCCCTGCGCTCGCGGGGCACCCGCGACCGGGGTACGGGCGCCCGGGCTACGGGTGACCGGAGCAACCACGACCTCGGCACCCCGGACGGAAAACCGCTCCCTCTCCCGGCCCGTACCCGCGCCTGGGCCGAACTCCTCCGGCTGCCCGCCCTGTTCACCGTCCCCGGCGACGCCCTCGCCGGAGTCGCCGCGACCGGCGTCCGCCCCACCTCCCGCACACTCCTCGCCATCGGTTCCTCTCTCTGTCTCTACGAGGCCGGTATGGCCCTCAACGACTGGGCCGACCGCGACGAGGACGCCGCCGAACGGCCCCACCGCCCCCTCCCCTCCGGCCGGATCCGCCCCGCCGAGGCCCTCGCCGCGGCCGGTGTCCTCACCCTCGCCGGTCTCGCCCTCGCCGCCCGCGCCGGACGCCCCGCCCTCACCGTCGCCGCCCCGCTGGCGGCCACCGTCTGGGCCTACGACCTCGGTCTCAAGCACACCCCGGCCGGTCCCGTCGCCATGGCCGGCGCCCGCGCCCTGGACCTGCTGCTCGGCGCGGCGGCCACCACCGGGCAGACCCGGACCGCCCTCCCGTCCGCCGCACTCCTCGGCACCCACACCCTCGCCGTCACCACCGTCTCCCGCAACGAGACCCAGGGCGGCGCCCCCCTCGTCCCGCTCGCCGCCCTCGCCGCCACCGCACTGCTGTCCCACCTCACCACCCGACCCCCGGCAGGCCCCGGCGATGCAGCCACCCGGGGCCTGCCGGGCACCACGCCCCCTCCACAGCCCACGCCCGTCCCACCGCACCTCGGCAACCACCCTTCACCTGGCTCTTTCCGGGCGCGCTTCGGCACCCGCCCTTCATCCGGCCCCTTCCCGCCGGACCTCGGCGGCGGCCCTTCACCTGGCCTTCTCCTGTCGCGCTTCGGGACCCGGCCTTCACCCGGCTCTCTCCCGCCGGGCCCCGGCACCCGCCCCTCACCCGGCCGCTTCCCGCCGGACCCCGGCAACGGCCCCTCACCCGCCCCCTTCCCACCCGTCCTCCCCGCCACCACCCGCGCCCCCTCCGCGCCCATCCCACCCGGCATCACCTTCCGCCCCCCGTCCACCTCCGTCCCGCCCGGCACCAACCTGCCCACCACCCTGCGCACCGCCCTAGCCCTCCTCTACGCCTCCACCGCGGCCCGCCCCTACTTCCACGCCGCCCTCAACCCCTCACCTCCGCTCACCCAACGGGCCGTAGGCGGTGGCATCCGTGCCACGATCCCGCTCCAGGCCGCCCTGTCCGCCCGCTCCGGCGCCCCCGTCACCGCGCTGGCCATCGCCGCCCTGGGCCCCCTCGCGGCCCGCTTCGCGAAGAAGGTGAGCGTCACATGACCCCCGAGCCACAGGGCGAGCCGACGCGGCAGCAGTGGACGACGGGTACAGGGCGGACACCCGTGACCCCCGAGCCACAGGGCGAGCCGACGCGGCAGCAGTCGACGACCGGTACTGGGCGGACACCCGCCGCGCCCCGAACGCCGGGACGCGCCGACACCCCCGGCGCACCCGACCCCCACCCCCACCCCCACCCCCTCCGCTTCGGCTACGGCACCAACGGCCTCGCCGATCTCCGCCTGGACGATGCCCTCCACCTCCTCGCCGACCTCGGCTACGACGGCCTCGGTCTCACCCTCGACCACATGCATCTCGACCCCTTCGCCCCGGACATCGCCGCCCGGACCCGCAGGACGGCCGACCTCCTGGACAAGCTGGGCCTGGAGGTCACCGTCGAGACCGGTGCCCGCTATGTCCTCGACCCCCGCCGCAAGCACGGCCCCTCGCTCCTCGACCCGGACCCCGAGGACCGCGCCCGCCGGGTGGACCTGCTGCTGCGCGCGGTGACGATCGCCGCCGACCTCGGCGCCCACGCCGTGCACTGCTTCAGCGGCACCCTCCCGCCCGGCACCGACCCGGACACCGCCTGGGCCCGTCTCGCCGACACCCTCACCCCCGTCCTGGACGCCGCCACCACCGCCGGCATCCCCCTCGCCGTCGAACCCGAACCCGGTCACCTCCTCGCCACCCTCGCCGACTTCCACCGGCTGCGCCGCGCCCTCGGCGACCCCGAGCACCTCGGCCTCACCCTGGACATCGGCCACTGCCAGTGCCTGGAACCGCTCCCGCCCGCCGACTGCGTCCGCGCCGCCGCACCCTGGCTGCGCCATGTCCAGATCGAGGACATGTGCCGCGGCGTCCACGAGCACCTCCCGCTCGGCGAGGGCGAGATCGACTTCCCCGAGGTGCTCGGCGCCCTCGCCGCCACCGGCTACCGGGGACTGACCGTCGTGGAACTGCCCCGTCACTCCCACGCGGGCCCGTACTACGCGGAACTCTCCCTCCCGTTCCTCCGCCATGCCGCGCCATCCCCACAAGGGAGCCCCCGATGAACCACCCCGGCAGCCCCGCCCTCCAGCCCACCGGCACCCCCCTGGGCGACCTGCGCACGCTGCTGACCACCCGGCTCGACGAGTCCGCCGCCAACTGGCTGGACCGCGCCCTGGAGGAGGCCGCCGAGAACCCCGGCACCCATGGCCCGATCTCCGTGTGGGAGCTGCGGCTCGCCGAGGCCGGCCGCCGCTGCGGCCCCGATCACGCCGACGCCGCCCGCGTGCTGATCCTGCACGCCGCCCGCGCCGACGCCGCCGCCCTCGACCGGGTCTACTCCCAGGGCACCGCCGCCGAACGCCGCGCCGTCCTGCACGCCCTCACCCATCTCGTCCCGGGCCCGGAGGCCCTCCCGCTGGTCGAGGACGCCCTGCGCACCAACGACACCACCCTGGTCGCCGCCGCCCTCGGCCCCTACGGAGCCACCCATCTCACCCCTCACTCCTGGCGCCACGCGGTGCTGAAGTGCCTGTTCACCGGTGTGCCCGTCGCCGAGGTCACGGACCTCGCCCGGCGCGCCGCAGGAGACGGCGAACTGGCCCGGATGCTCGCCGATTACGCCGCCGAACGCACCGCCGCCGGCCGCGACGTCCCCGGGGACCTGCACCGGGTGCTGACCCTGACCACGTCCGGCCCCCCGTCCGGTCTCCTGCCCGGCCCCCCGACCGGCCGGGAGAGCGGCACGGCCGACCCCCATGGCAAGGAGTCCTGATGCGCATCTTCGATCCCCACATCCACATGACCTCCAGGACCACCGACGACTACGAGGCCATGTACGCGGCAGGCGTCCGCGCGGTCGTCGAACCCGCCTTCTGGCTCGGCCAGCCCCGCACCTCGCCCGCCAGCTTCTTCGACTACTTCGACTCCCTCCTCGGCTGGGAACCCTTCCGCGCCGCCCAGTACGGCATCGCCCACCACTGCACCATCGCCCTCAACCCCAAGGAGGCCAACGACCCGCGCTGCCTGCCCGTCCTGGACGCGCTGCCCCGCTATCTCGTCAAGGACCAGGTCGTCGCCGTCGGCGAGATCGGCTACGACTCCATGACCCCGGCCGAGGACACCGCCCTGTCCGCCCAGCTCCAGCTCGCCGCCGACCACGGGCTGCCCGCCCTGGTGCACACCCCGCACCGCGACAAGCTGACCGGACTGCGCCGCACCGTCGACGTGGTCCGCGAGTCCGCGCTGCCCCTGGACCGCGTCCTGATCGACCACCTCAACGAGACCACCGTGAAGGAGGCCAAGGACAGCGGCTGCTGGCTCGGCTTCTCCGTCTACCCCGACACCAAGATGGACGAGGCCCGGATGGTCGCCGTCCTGCGCGAGTACGGCCCCGAGCGGGTGCTCGTGAACTCCGCCGCCGACTGGGGCCGCAGCGACCCCCTGAAGACCCGCAGGGTCGCCGACCTCATGCTGGCCGAGGGCTTCACCGACGACGACGTCGACCGGGTGCTGTGGCGCAACCCCATCGCCTTCTACGGGCTGAGCGGACGCCTCACCGTCGACACCCTCGATGTCACCGCCACCGAAGCCACCCACGAGGGCAACTCCATCCTGCGCGGCGGGGAGTGAGCGATGCGCTTCCGCCACCCCGACGGCTCCACCGTCCACCTCGCCTACTGCACCAATGTGCACCCGGCGGAGACCTTCGACGGAGTCCTCGCCCAGCTCCGCGACCACTGCGAACCCGTCCGCCGCCGCCTCGGCCGCGACCGCCTCGGCATCGGCCTCTGGCTCGCCAAGGACGCCGCCGGCACCCTGGTCTCCGACCCCTCCGCGCTGCGCACCCTGCGCACCGAACTCGACCAGCGCGGCCTGGAGGTCGTCACCCTCAACGGCTTCCCCTACGAGGGCTTCGGCGCCGAACAGGTCAAGTACCGCGTCTACCGGCCCGACTGGGCCGACCCCGAGCGGCTGGAGTACACCACCGCCCTCGCCCGGCTGCTCGCCGGACTCCTCCCCGACGATGTCTCCGAGGGCAGCATCTCCACCCTCCCCCTCGCCTGGCGCACCGCCGCCGATCCCGAGCGCCTCGACACGGCCCGCACCGCCCTGCGCACCCTCGCCGAACGCCTGGACGCCCTGGAAGAACTCACCGGCCGCTCCCTGCGCGTCGGCCTGGAGCCGGAACCCGGCTGTGTCGTCGAGACCACCGCCGACGCCCTCGCCCCGCTCACCGGCATCGGCCATCCCCGCATCGGCGTCTGTGTCGACACCTGTCATCTCGCCACCTCCTTCGAAGATCCGCACACCGCCCTCGACGCCCTCACCGCCCACGGCGTCCCCGTCGTCAAAACCCAGCTCTCGGCCGCCCTGCACGCCGAACAGCCCCACCTCCCCGAGGTCCGCGAGGCCCTCGCCGCCTTCGACGAACCCCGCTTCCTGCACCAGACCCGCACCGCCACCGCCGCCGGCCTGCGCGGCACCGACGACCTCGGCGAGGCCCTGACCGGCGACCACCTCCCCGACGCCGCCCCCTGGCGCTCCCACTTCCATGTCCCCCTGCACGCGGCCCCCGCCGCACCCCTCACCTCCACGCTCCCCGTCCTGCGCACCACCCTGACCCACCTCGTCGGCGGCCCCGTCCCCCTCACCCGCCATCTGGAGGTCGAGACCTACACCTGGCAGGCCCTCCCGCCCGAGCTGCGGCCCCGCGCCCGCAACCAGCTCGCCGACGGCATCGCCGCCGAACTCACCCTCGCCCGCGATCTGCTGACCGACCTCGGACTCAAGGAGCTGCCGTGACCCCGCCTCCGCATCCCCCGGCCGCCTCCGGGGACAGCGGCCCCACCCCCCTCCTGGTCCTCGACGTCGTCGGTCTCACCCCCCGTCTGCTCGACCACATGCCCCACCTCAAGGCCGTCGCAGGGGCCGGCTCCCGCGCCCCGCTCGGCACCGTCCTGCCCGCCGTCACCTGCTCCGTGCAATCCACCTTCCTCACCGGCACCACCCCCTCCGAACACGGTGTCGTCGGCAACGGCTGGTATTTCCGGGACCTCGGCGAGGTCCTGCTGTGGCGCCAGCACAACGCCCTGGTCGGCGGCGACAAGATCTGGGACGCCGCCCGCCGCGCCCACCCCGGCTACACCGTCGCCAACGTCGGCTGGTGGTACGCCATGGGCGCCGACACCGACTACACCATCACCCCCCGTCCCGTGTACTACGCCGACGGCCGCAAGGAACCCGACTGCTACACCCGGCCCCCCGCCCTGCACGACGAACTCACCGCGAAACTCGGCACTTTCCCCCTCTTCCACTACTGGGGCCCCACCGCCGATCTGGTCTCGAGCCAGTGGCTGATCGACGCCACCCGCCATCTCAACCGCACTCGCCACCCCGATCTCACCCTGTGCTACCTCCCGCACCTGGACTACGACCTCCAGCGCTTCGGCCCCGACGACCCCCGCGCCCACCGGGCCGCCGCCGACCTCGACACGGCCCTCGCCCCGCTCCTGGACGACGCCCGCGCCGAGGGCCGTACCGTCGTCGCCCTGTCCGAGTACGGCATCACCCCGGTGAACCGGCCCGTCGACATCAACCGGGCCCTGCGCCGCGCCGGACTCCTCGACGTGCACACCCAGGCCGGCATGGAGTACCTGGACCCGATGGCCTCCCGCGCCTTCGCGGTCGCCGACCACCAGATCGCCCATGTCTATGTCCGCCGCCCCGAGGACCTCGACGCCACCCGCGCCGCCCTCGACGGCCTGCCCGGCATCGAGCAGCTCCTGGACGACGAGGGCAAGAAGGCCCAGGGTCTGGACCATCCGCGCGCAGGGGAACTCGTGGCCGTCGCGGAACCCGACGCCTGGTTCACGTACTACTACTGGCTCGACGACGACCGCGCGCCCGACTTCGCGCAGCTCGTCGAGATCCACCGCAAACCCGGCTACGACCCGGTCGAGCTGTTCATGGATCCCCAGGATCCCTATGTGAAGGTCAAGGCGGCGACCGCGCTGGCCCGCAAGAAGCTCGGCATGCGCTACCGCATGGCGGTCGTGCCTCTGGATCCCTCACCCGTACGAGGCAGCCACGGCCGCCTGCCCTTGAGCGACGACGACGGTCCGCTCATCATCTGCTCCACCCCCCGCGCTGTCGGAGACCGCGTAGCGGCCACCGATGTCAAGTCACTCCTGCTCCATCTCGCCGGCCTCGGCCGGCCCGTCGGACCCGGCGATCCGACGCCATCCCAGCGGTGAGCGCCCGCTGACTGCTCATCAGTAGTTCTCACTGGTCATCAGTGAAGCACTCACCACTGACAACGCCCCGCGATCACAAGGAGTTCCCATGAGCCGCACGTCCCGCACCAGCAAGGCGAACGACCCCGAACTGTCCCACCGCCTCAGCAGAAGAGGCATGCTCGGCGTGGCCGCCGGTGCCTCCGCCGCCGCGCTGGTGGGTGCCGCCGCCCCGGCGCAGGCCGCCGCCGACAGCCGCGGTGGCCGGGGCCGTCCCGTGCTGCCCCCCGGGCGCCTCGGCATCCAGCTCTACAGCCTCCGCGACAAGATCTCCACCCTCGGCTTCGCCCCCGTCTTCGCCGAGCTGGAGCGCTACGGCTACGACGAGATAGAGCTGGCCGGCTACAGCCAGGGCGCGGCCGGCCCGATCACCCTCGCCCAGCTCAAGCGGCTGGCGAAGAGCCACGGCCTCAACCCCATCGGCAGCCACGTCGGCTACTACTCCAGCGACCCCAACGCCTACACCTTCGCGCAGAACCTCACCAAGGTCCTGGACGACGCCCAGGCTCTCGGCCTCAAGCACATCGGCACCGCCTCGGGCCCGTTCCGCTACGGCTCCACCGTCGACGCCTGGAAGCGCGCCGCCGAGGAGTTCAACACCTACGGCGCCGCCGCCCGCAAGCGGGGCATGAAGTTCTACCAGCACAACCACTCCGAGGAGTTCTCCTTCGCCACCGACAACCCCAAGGTCCGGCTCTACGACGTGCTGCTCGCCGAGACCGACCCCGACCTCGTCTACCTGGAGATGGACATCTACTGGGCGTTCGTCGGCCAGCACCGCTTCTCCAAGCGCCCCGACGGCACCCCGGCCCCCTTCGACCCGGTGCGCTACGTCCTCAAGCAGCCCGACCGCTACCCCCTGTTCCACGTCAAGGACGGCGAGTACGACCCGTCGACCGCCTACGGCTACAACATGACCGATGTCGGCGACGGTGACATCGACTACCAGAAGTTCATCTCGGCGGTCACCCGGCTGCGCGGCCAGCGCCAGTACCACCACTGGCAGGCCGAGCACGACAACCCGGGCGACTCCTTCCGCTTCGCCCGCCGCTCCAGCGAGCACCTGCACTCACTGCGCGAGAAGTGCTGACCGCACGGCCCACGCACGGATGAGAAGGCCCTCCCCGGTGACCGGGGAGGGCCTCCTCCGTGGCGCGGCGGGACCCTGCGGCTCAGCCCGCCGACTGCGGCTGCGGTCCGGTCGGCGCGACCCGGCCACCGGTCGCGCCGCGCCCAGGCCCGCGCAGCGGTGGCGCGACGGCCGCGGCGACCATCGCGAGCCACGCCGGGTACACCATGATCGTGCGGGAATGGCCGAGGAGATCGCGGTCGGTCGGTCTCACCGATGTGGTGGAGCCGGCCGCGCGCGTCGGACATTTCGCGGTGGGGGACGGTGTGCGGCGTCGGACGACGACGTGCTCTTCTGTTCTGTGCCGGCTACGGATCTGCCGTCATGTCACGCGGATTCCTCGCCGAGCGGTTGGGGATTGGGGGTGATGCGCTTGTCGTTGTCGCGTCCCGGTGGCTGGAGGAACAGGGCCATGCAGCCGGCGAACAGCGAAATGGAACCGGCCAGGATGAACGCCCCGGAATGCCCCCAGGCGCCGACGACCACGGCGCCCATGCCCGCGCCGAGACCGGAGACCAGCTTGGCGCTGTAGACCATGCCGTAGTTGGACGCGTTGTTGTTCTCACCGAAGTAGTCCGCGGTGAGCGCGGCGAACATCGGGAAGATGGCGCCGCCGCCGAATCCGGAGATCGAGGAGAACACCAGGAACAGCGGCAGGTTCTGGATCTCCGCCGACCAGAGAATGCCGTACTGGGAGAGCCCCAGGATCACACAGACCACCAGCAGGCAGCGCTTGCGGCCGTACAGATCGGAGAGCCAGCCGATGACACCGCGGCCGGTGCCGTTGACGATGGCCTTCAATGACATCGCCGTGGCCACGATGCCGCCCGCGAATCCGGCTTCCTCACCGATGTCCACCTGGAAGGCGATACCGAAGATGTTCACACCGGACGTGCAGGCCAGACAGAACCACATCAGCGCCACCCGGCCGGTCTTCCACGCCTCCTTCGGCGTGTACTGGTGCACCGCCGGGGGATTCATCCGCAGCGAACGCGCCGCGCGCGGATCCTTCGGCGGGTTCAGCGGGTCGATATCGGCGGGCCACCAGTTCTTCGGCGGGTCCCGGAAGAAGAACCCGGCGAACGCCACGATACCGGCCAGGAACACACCCACCGAGACCAGCACCCAGCGGAAGTTGGTGATGTCCATGTAGCCGGTGAAGAGGAACACGAAGGGCACCGAACCATAGGCGAAACCGCCGTTGACGAATCCGGTCTTGCCGCCCTTGCGCTCCGGATACCATTTGCCGACCATATTGACGCAGGTGGCGTACACCATGCCCGCGCCCATACCGCTGAACATGCCGAAGCCGATATAGGCGACGATGACATGCGGCGCGTAGGCCAGCGACACATAACCCGCCAAGGTGCCCGCCGCGCCGAGCATCATTGCCCAGCGGGCCGGCAGTTTGCCGCTCTCCCGCAGCTTTCCGGCGGGGAAGGCCACGGCCGCCTGGAAGAAGATCCAGACGGTCATCATCCAGAAGATGTGCAGACTGTTCCAACTGTGCGCGATGTGCAGCGTGTCCTCCGCCGACGCGAACGCGTACTCGGCGGACGAGATGCCCATCATGCCGATCCACGGCAGGATGACCATCCACTTGCGCTTGCGTCCCATGACGTCGATGTCGGACTCGCCGACGCGGTAGACGCGTCCGTTCTTGTCGGTCACCTCGCGGTACGAGGCCACCTGTGGAACGTCGGTGGTAGTCATGATTCCTTGCACCCCTTGCGTCGAAAGTTCTGGCCAGCGCCCCCTGTCCATGCCTTTCGTGTGCACTCGCGTGCGCGCTCGGGCCCGGGGCCGGCCGGCGGCCACCGCCCGGCCGGCCCCCGCTCCCTCAGCTCATGAACCGCCCCCCAACAGGCCCGCCGCCCGCGCCCAGCGGTACTTGGCGCCCAGCACGGCTACGGGCTGCTCGGTGGTGTACGGATACGCCACGACGCCCCGCTCGAAGAGGTACTGGCACGCCTCCTCGACCTCGACGTCCCCGGCCAGCGAGGCCACCACGGGCTTCGCTATGCCGCGCTCCCGGAACTCGGCCACCACGCGCGCGGTCAACTCCGCGAAGACCATGGGAGGCGTGACGATGGTGTGCCAGTAGCCGAGGACCAGCGCATGGATCCGGGGATCCTCCAGCCCGAGCCGGATCGTCGCCTCGTACGTCGACGGCGGCTCGCCCCCGGTGATGTCCACCGGGTTGCCCGCGGCCCCGAAGGGCGGGATGAAGGCGCGGAACGCGGCGTCCAGGTCGTCCGGTATCTCCATCAGCGACAGACCGTTGTCGGTGACCGCGTCGGAGAGCAGCACCCCGCTGCCGCCCGCCCCGGTGATGATCACGACGTTGTCGCCCCGAGGGGCCGGGAGCACCGGCAACGCGCGCGCGTACTCCAGCATGTCGTTCAGGCCCGGTGCCCGGATGACGCCCGCCTGCCGCAGGATGTCGTCGTACACCGCGTCGTCGCCCGCCAGGGCGCCGGTGTGCGAACCGGCCGCCCTGGCGCCCGCCGCCGTACGGCCCGCCTTGAGGACGACGACCGGCTTCCTGGGCACCGTCTCGCGAGCGGCCCGCACAAAGGCGCGGCCGTCCTTGAGGTCCTCCAGATGCATGGCGATGCACTCGGTGTGCGGGTCCTCGCCGAACCAGGTCAGCAGGTCGTCCTCGTCCAGGTCCGATTTGTTGCCCAGGCCCACGATGGCCGACACGCCGGTCCTGGTGGTGCGGGCGAAGCCCAGGATGGCCATCCCGATGCCGCCCGACTGCGAGGTCAGCGCGACCCCGCCCTTGACGTCGTAGGGCGTGCAGAACGTGGCGCACAGGTCCTGCCAGGTCGAGTAGTAGCCGTAGATGTTCGGGCCCAGGAGCCGGATGCCGTGCCGCTCGGCGATGGCCACGATCTCGTCCTGCAACTCCTGCTCACCGGTCTCGGCGAACCCGGAGGGGATCAGCACCGCGTTGGGGATCCTCTTGCGGCCGACCTCCTCCAGCGCCGCCGCCACGAACTGGGCGGGAATGGCGAACACGGCCACATCCACCTCACCGGGAACGTCCGTGACACTCTTGTACGCCTTGCGGCCGAGGATGTCGTCGGACCTGGGGTTCACCGGGTGGATCTCGCCCGCGAAACCGCCGTCGACCAGGTTGCGCATGACCGAGTTGCCGATCTTGCCCTGCTCGTTCGACGCGCCGATGACCGCCACCGAGGACGGCTGCATCAGGCGCCGCATCGAGGTGAGGATCTCCGCGCGCGTGTACTGCCGCCGCTGCTTGACGGGGGCGTCGGAGAGGATCACCCGGATATCGGCCGCCAGGGCGCCGTCCGGGGTGGCGATCACCGGGTTGAGGTCGACCTCGGCGATCTCCGGGAAGTCCGTCACCAGCTCGGAGACCCGGCGGATCTGCTCGGCGACGGCCCACCGGTCCACGGCCGGCGCGCCGCGCACCCCGTGCAGGATCTCCGCCGCCCGGATCGAGTCCAGCATCGACAGCGCCTCGTCGCCGCTGACCGGCGCCAGCCGGAACGTGATGTCCTTGAGGACCTCCACGAGGACCCCGCCCAGGCCGAACGCCACCACCTTGCCGAACGTCGGGTCGGTGACCGCGCCGACGATCACCTCCTGCCCCTGAGGCAGCAACTCCTGCACCTGCACGCCCTCGATCCGGGCACCGGCGTCGTACGCGCGCGCGTTGTCCACGATCCGGTGGAACGCGGCCCGCACATCGGCCGCGCCCTCCACCCCGACGACGACACCACCGGCATCGGTCTTGTGGAGGATGTCCGGGGACACGATCTTCATCACGACGGGTCCGTCGAACCGCGCCGCGTACGCCACGGCCTCGTCGACGTCCGTCGCCAGTTCCTCGCCCGGTACGGCGATCGCGTAGGCGTCGGCGACGATCTTGCCCTCGGGTGCCGTCAGCGCGGTCCGCCCCTCGGCCCGCACCGCGTCGAGGAGGGTACGCACCCTCAGCACCCGGTCTTCCGCCATCACGTCAGATCACTCCGTTCGACTTGAGCAGGCTCAGTTCCTCGTCACCGAGGCCCAGTTCGCCGACGTAGACCGCCTCGTTGTGCTCGCCCAGCAGCGGGGAGGCGACCACGTCGACGGGGGAGTCGGACAGCTTCAGCGGGCTGCCGACGGTGACGTACTCGCCGCGCTGCGGGTGCGGGACCGTCACGACCATCTCGTTGGTGGCCAGCGAGGCGTCCTCGATGATCTCCCGGGTGGAGAGGATCGGCCCGCACGGGACGTTGTGCGCGTTGAGCTTCTCCAGCACCTCCCACTTGGGCAGCGTCGCGGACCACTCCTCGATGAGCTGGAACATCTTGCCGAGCTTGGGCAGCCGGGCCTCCGGGGTCGCCCACTCGGGGTCCTCGGCCAGCTCGGGACGGCCGATCAGCTCGGTGATGGGCGCCCAGCCGACGGGCTGGACGATCACATACACATAGTCGTTCGGGCCGCCCGGCGCGCACTTCACGGCCCAGCCGGGCTGGCCGCCGCCGGACGCGTTGCCGGAGCGGGGAACCTCGTCGCCGAAGTCCTCGTTGGGATATTCGGCGAGAGGACCATGGGCCAGGCGCTGCTGGTCGCGCAGCTTCACCCGGCAGAGGTTGAGCACCGCGTGCTGCATGGCCACGTTCACCCGCTGCCCGCGCCCGGTGTGCTCCCGCTGGTAGAGCGCCGCGAGGATGCCCGCCACGGCGTGCACACCGGTTCCCGAGTCACCGATCTGGGCCCCCGTCGCCAGCGGCGGCCCGTCCTCGAACCCGGTGGTCGACATCGACCCGCCCATGGCCTGCGCGACGACCTCGTACGCCTTGAAGTTGGTGTACGGGCCCTCGCCGAACCCCTTGATGGAGGCATAGACGATACGGGGATTGATCTCCTGGATGCGGTCCCAGGTGAAGCCCATGCGGTCGACCGCGCCCGGTCCGAAGTTCTCGACCATGACGTCGGAGCGCCGGATCAGCTCGGTGAGGATCTCCTTGCCGCGTTCGGTCTTGGTGTTGAGGGTGATGCTGCGTTTGTTGCTGTTCAGCATCGTGAAGTAGAGCGAGTCCACATCGGGCAGATCACGCAACTGCTTGCGCGTGATGTCACCGGACGGGGCCTCCAGTTTGACCACGTCCGCGCCGAGCCAGGCGAGCAACTGGGTCGCGGAGGGCCCGGACTGGACATGGGTCATGTCCAGGACGCGGATGCCTTCGAGTGCCTTGGCGGTCACCGGATCACCTCACTTGTACATGGTCTGGTTCATGGTTCCGGGGGCGTACGCGTCCGGGTCGACCCAGACGTTGATGAGCGACGGCTTGCCGGACTCGCGGGCGCGGCGCAGCGCCGGGCCGATGTCGGCCGGGTCGCGGACCTCCTCGCCGTACCCGCCGAGCATCTGGGCGAACTTGTCGTAGTGGACGTCGCCGAGGGTGTTGCCGACCCGCTCGCGCTCCTTGCCGTATTTGGCGGCCTGGCCGTAGCGGATCTGGTTCATGGAGGAGTTGTTGCCGACGATCCCGACGAAGGGGAGGTTGTAGCGGACCAGGGTCTCGAAGTCCCAGCCGGTCAGGGAGAAGGCGCCGTCGCCGAAGAGCGCGACGACCTCCTTGTCGGGCCGGGCCTGCTTGGCCGCGAGGACGAACGGGACCCCGACGCCGAGGGTGCCGAGCGGCCCGGGGTCCATCCAGTGCCCCGGGGACTTCGGCTGGACGACCTGGCCGGAGAAGGTGACGATGTCGCCGCCGTCGCCGATGTAGATGGAGTCCTCGGTGAGGAAGTCGTTGATCTCGCTGACCAGCCGGTAGGGGTGGATGGGCGAGGCGTCCGACCTGAGGCTGGGCAGCCGCTTCTCCAGGGCGGTCTGCTCGGCGGCGCGCAGCTCGTCCAGCCACTCCTTGCGCTGGGAGGCACCGCCGTTGAGCCGCCCGGTGGCGGCCTCGGCGACGGACTTCAGCACCAGTCCGGCGTCACCGACGATGCCGAGGTCGATGTCGCGGTTCTTGCCGACGGTGCGGTAGTCCAGGTCGATCTGGACGACGGTGGCGTCGGCGGAGAGCCGCTTGCCGTAGCCCATCCGGAAGTCGAAGGGGGTGCCGACGATCACGATGACATCGGCGTGGGAGAAGGCGTAGCGGCGGGAGAGCTGGAAGTGGTGCGGGTCGCCCGGCGGCAGGGTGCCGCGGCCGGCGCCGTTCATGTAGGCGGGGATGTTCAGGCTCCGGACCAGTTCGATGGCGGCCTCGGTGCCGCGGGTGGTCCAGACCTGGCTGCCGAGCAGGATGGCCGGCTTCTCGGCGTGCGCCAGCAGGTCGGCGAGCCTCTCGATGGCCTCGGGGTCACCGGCCGAGCGGGTCGAGGCCCGGTAGGCGCCGGCCTGCGGTACGCGCGCTTTCTCGACCGGGACCTTGGCGTCGAGGACATCGCGCGGGATCTCCAGGAAGGAGGGTCCGGGGGCGCCGTGGAAGCACTCCCGAAACGCCATCGACACCATGTCCGCCGCGCGGGCCGTGTCCGGCACGGTCGCCGCGAACTTGGTGATCGGGTTCATCATGTCGACATGCGGGAGGTCCTGGAGGGACCCCATCTTGTGCTGGGTGAGCGCCCCCTGGCCGCCGATGAGCAGCATGGGTGACTCGGCGCGGAAGGCGTTGGCGACCCCGGTGACGGCGTCGGTGGTGCCGGGCCCCGCGGTGACCACGGCACAGCCGGGCTTGCCGGTGATCCGGGCGTAGCCGTCGGCGGCATGGGCGGCGACCTGCTCGTGGCGGACGTCGACGACCTCGATGCCTTCGTCGACGCAGCCGTCGTAGATGTCGATGATGTGGCCGCCGCACAGGGTGTAGATGACCTCCACACCTTCCGCCTTGAGGGCCTTGGCGACGAGGTGCCCACCCGAGATGAGCTGCTCGTTCCGGTCGCGGCTGTCGTCAGGCATGGCGAAGTCCTGTCCCTTCGTAGGGGGTTGGAACGGTCTCGCGGTACATTGCATACAGTCGACGAATACTGTATGAAGCTTGTTATCCCGCATCCGGTGGGTGGTGTCCAGGGGGCGTGCGACACTTTCAGTCAGGAGCCGAGATGGACCTGTACGAACACCAGGCAAGGGAACTCTTCGAAGAGCACGGCATCGTGGTGCCGCGGGCCGAGGTCACCGACTCGGCCAAGGAGGCCCGCGAGATCGCCCGCCGACTGGGCGGCAGGGTCGTGGTGAAGGCCCAGGTCAAGACGGGCGGGCGGGGCAAGGCGGGCGGTGTCAAGCTCGCCGCCGACCCGGCCGCCGCCGAACTGACAGCCCGTCAGATCCTCGGGATGGACATCAAGGGCCACACGGTCCGCACGGTGATGCTGGCCCAGCCCGTGGACATCGCGAGCGAGTACTACGTCTCCTACGTCCTTGATCGCGCCGCAGGTCAGTTCCTGGCCATCGCCTCGGCCGAGGGCGGTATGGACATCGAGGAGGTCGCCGCAACTCGGCCGGAAGCGGTGGCCCGCATTCCGATCGACCCGGCGACCGGCGTCACCTCCGCCAAGGCGGGCGAGATCGCCCTGGCCGCCAAACTCCCCCCGCAGACCGTGGACGTCCTGGTCCGCCTCTGGGACGTACTGATCCGCGAGGACGCCCTCCTCGTCGAGGTCAACCCCCTGGTCCGCACCGCCCAGGGCAGGATCCTCGCCCTCGACGGCAAGGTCACCCTCGACGACAACGCGAGCTTCCGTCAGGCCCGCTGGGGCGCCGAGGCCACCGAGCACGACGACCCGCTGGAGGCCGTCGCCGCCGAACGGGGCCTCAACTACGTCAAGCTCGACGGCGAGGTCGGCATCATCGGCAACGGCGCCGGACTCGTCATGTCCACCCTCGACGTGGTCGCCGGCTGCGGCGCCCGCCCCGCCAACTTCCTGGACATCGGCGGCGGCGCCTCCGCGCAGATCATGGCCGACGGACTCTCCGTCATCCTCTCCGACCCCGATGTGAAGTCCGTCTTCGTCAATGTCTTCGGCGGCATCACCGCCTGCGACGCCGTCGCCGACGGCATCGTCCAGGCCCTGGACACCGTCACCCTCACCAAACCCCTCGTCGTCCGGCTCGACGGCAACAACGCCGTCCGGGGCCGCACCATCCTCGACGCGCACGCGCACCCCTTGCTCCGCCAGTCGTCCACCATGGACGACGCCGCCCGCACCGCCGCCGAACTCGCCCACGCCGCATCCTGAGGAGCCGGACATGGCCATCTACCTGACCAAGGAGAGCAAGGTCCTCGTCCAGGGCATGACCGGCGGCGAGGGCATGAAGCACACCCGGCGGATGCTCGCCGCCGGCACCCAGGTGGTCGGCGGCGTCAACCCCCGCAAGGCCGGCCGCAGCATCGACTTCGACGACCGCGCGGTCCCGGTCTTCGGCACCGTCCACGAGGGCATGGAGGCCACCGGCGCCGATGCCACCGTCGTCTTCGTGCCGCCCGCCTTCGCCAGGGCCGCCGTCACCGAGGCCGCCGACGCCGGGATCGCCCTCGCCGTCGTCATCACCGAGGGCATCCCCGTCCACGACTCCGTCGCCTTCACCGCCTACGCCCGCCGGCGCGGCACCCGCATCATCGGCCCCAACTGCCCCGGCCTGATCACCCCCGGCCAGTCCAACGCCGGCATCATCCCCGCCGACATCACCAAGCCCGGCCGCATCGGCCTGGTCTCCAAATCCGGCACCCTCACCTACCAGTTGATGTACGAACTGCGCGACATCGGCTTCTCCACCTGTGTCGGCATCGGCGGCGACCCCGTCGTCGGCACCACCCACATCGACTGCCTCGCCGCCTTCCAGGACGACCCCGACACCGAACTGATCGTCCTCATCGGCGAGATCGGCGGCGACGCCGAGGAGCGGGCCGCCGCCCACATCCGCGAGCATGTCACCAAGCCGGTCGTCGGCTACATCGCCGGATTCACCGCTCCCGAGGGCAAGACCATGGGCCACGCCGGAGCCATCGTCTCCGGCTCCTCCGGCACCGCCCAGGCCAAGAAGGAGGCCCTCGAAGCGGTCGGCGTCCGGGTGGGCGGCACCCCGACGGAGACGGCCCGCCTGGTGATCGCCGCGCTGGACCGGTAGGGGCCGCGCCCCGCTCCCGTGCACGGCGGTGCGCGCGCCGTGCACGGGAGCCCCCGTACGTCCCCTTCCGCAGAGCCCGGCGTCGGCGACCCCCTCACCCTCAGTCCCCGGCGCCGCGACCTGCTGCCGACCCCTCCCGCACGACCCTCGCACCCTCCCGCCCCGACTGTGCACCGAGAGCGGAGTCCACCGATGGCACCCACCCCTACCCTCACCCTGAAATCCGGTACCTCCTGGGCCGACGCCTGGCAGCGGTGTCTGGCCGTGGCCCCCGAGTCCTTCCGGGACGACCGCGTCCTCAACCTTTGGAACGCCGTCTGGCAGCCCGACGGCCGCACCCTGCCCGCCACCAGCCCCGTCGACGGCAGCCCCATCGCCGGCCCGCCCCGCCTCGACCGCGCCACCGCCCGGAACGCCGTACGCGCCTCCCTCGACCAGCACCGCGCCTGGCGCCACCTCCCGCTCGCCGAGCGCCGCGCCCGGGTCGCAGCCACCCTGGACGCCCTCACCGAGCACCGCGAACTGCTCGCCCTGCTCCTGGTCTGGGAGATCGGCAAGCCCTGGCGGCTGGCCACCGCCGACGTCGACCGGGCCATCGACGGCGTGCGCTGGTACGTCGACGGCATCGAACCCATGCTGGCGGACCGGGCCCCGCTGGACGGACCGGTCTCCAACATCGCGAGCTGGAACTATCCGATGAGCGTGCTCGTTCACGCCATGCTGGTCCAATCACTGGCAGGCAATGCGGTCATCGCCAAGACCCCGACCGACGGCGGTGTCGCCTGTCTCACCCTGGCCGCCGCGCTCGCCGCCCGCGAGGGCATCCCCGTCACCCTCGTCAGTGGCAGCGGAGGCGAGCTGTCGGAGGCGCTGGTGCGGGCGCCCGAGATCGGCTGTGTCTCCTTCGTCGGCGGCCGGGACACCGGCGCCGCCGTCGCCACCGCGGTCGCCGACCTGGGCAAACGCCACATCCTCGAACAGGAGGGACTCAACACCTGGGGCATCTGGAACCACTCGGACTGGGACGCCCTCACCGCGGTCGTCCCCAAGCTCTTCGACTACGGCAAACAGCGCTGCACCGCGTACCCGCGCTTCGTGGTCCAGCGGACCCTCTTCGACGACTTCCTCGCGGCCTACCTCCCGGCGGTCCGCACCCTCAGAGTCGGACACCCCCTCGCCGTGACCCACCCCGACGACCCCTACCCCGACCTGGACTTCGGGCCGGTGATCAACGCGGCCAAGGCCAAGGAACTCACCGACCAGGTCGCCGAGGCCGTCGACCGCGGCGCCGTCCCCCTGCACCGGGGGCGCCTCTCCGACGCCCGCTTCCTCCCCGGCCAGGACACCTCCGCCTACGTCCAGCCGGTCACCCTCCTCGGCCCCCCGCCCTCCTCCCCCCTCCACCACGCCGAACCCTTCGGCCCGGTCGACACCATCGTCCTGGTCGACACCGAGGCCGAACTGCTGGCCGCCATGAACGCCTCCAACGGCGCCCTGGT
Source organism: Streptomyces sp. NPDC093252 (assembly GCF_040683675.1). Taxonomy (NCBI): domain Bacteria; kingdom Bacillati; phylum Actinomycetota; class Actinomycetes; order Kitasatosporales; family Streptomycetaceae; genus Streptomyces; species Streptomyces sp. NPDC093252. Next base: position 130,145 of record NZ_JBFBEM010000017.1, read on the forward strand.
CGCCACCCTCTCCACCGACGACCCCGCGACCTACGACCGGCTCGCCCCGCAGATCCGCGCGTTCAAGGTGGGCCACGGCAGGCCCCGCTCCCGGGGTGACCGCGACGAGCTGTTCGGCGGCTTCGGCGCGTCCTGGCGCGGCGCCTTCGTCGGCGGCGACCTGCTGGTCCGCGCGGTGACCCGGGGACCTGCGGGGGAGCGGCTGCCGGGGAACTTCCGGGAGTACCACCTGATGCCTCCCACGTGACCCTGGTCACCCGAGGTGCCTCATTGGTCGCGGCGAGTGACGCCTCCCGACCCCGGCGCACCCCTGCCCCGCGGGGGTGTCCGGGCGACGGAAAACGCAGGTGAGAGGCGCTCCGAAACCTTGGTATGGTTGTCCACGTCGCTGCGGGGAAACCCCCGCGCCAAGCGGCGGACACCTTGTCCGGGTGGCGGAATGGCAGACGCGCTAGCTTGAGGTGCTAGTGCCCTTTATCGGGCGTGGGGGTTCAAGTCCCCCCTCGGACACCAGATAGGACCCCTGTTCATCAGGGGTTCTTTGGTTTTCCGGGCTGTGGTGTGACCAACCACGTGACCAACAGCCGAGCGAACTTCCTGGGCAGACCAGGGATGACAGGCCGAGACGGCTGGCGTTCGAAGCCGCCAGCTTCTTCGCTCCCTCAGCGCGACGCCTGCCGTACCGCGCCATGGTGTAGCCCGGCGAGTGGTGCCGGGCGTTGGCCGAGACCTCTACCGGGTTCTCGTGGTTGTCGAGATCGTTCGTGATCTTCGATGCCCGCCAGTCGTGCAGCCGGAAGTTCTCCGGCAGGTGCAGGCGGTTGCGTGCCGTGCGCCACCGAACCGACACCTTCTCGGGGTCCTGTGGTCCGCCTGCCTCGCCCCGGTTCAGCTTGAAGCCGTCACGGGCGAACACAAGGTCATGGTCCACCCAGAGATCCCCGAGCCGTTCCCGCTCCGCGTCCTGGCGTTCCTTCTGCCACTTGAGGACGTTCATCAGGGCTTGGCCTACGTAGATGATCGCGTTGTCGTCTCCGTCCTTGGTGAGCTTGCGCAGCCGGTAGGTGCTGCCTTCCTCCACCACGACCCAGGCCAGTTCGATGGCACACTCATCCCAGTGGATGAGCGACCACTTCCACCCCGGCACTTCGCTGCGGCGGCACGAGGTGGCCGCGTATGAGGTCCACAGCGGGGCGTCACGAAGGCAGTGGTGGGTCAGTCCGCCGTCGCACGCCCGGTTGCCGCACGGCTTCCATATCTCCCGGAGGAAGTGCGCGGTCTCGTGATCGTTGAGCGTAGGGAGTCCGGCGTAGCGGCCTTGATCTGCCGCTCGGTGCCGACTGCACGCGGGTGTTCTCGAAGAAGATCAGCACCCGTGTGAAGGAGCGGCCGGAACTGGAGAAGGCGCTGGCCCTGGCCCGGGAGTTCAAGGCAGCCGCCCCGAACCAGCCCGTCATCCTCACCGTGGTGGAGATGAAGCGCCTTGCCCGTAACGTGGCGGAACTCATCCCCCTCTCGTCCACGCTCCAGAAGGACGGCATCCAACTGGAACTCCTCTCCGGTCCCTTGCAGGGGGTGTACGACCCGAACGGGGCGGGAGCCATCGTGTTCGCCGTCCTGGCCGTGGCCGCAGAGGTGGAGCGGGAAGGCATCCGGGAGAAGACATTGGAGGGACTGGACACAGCGGCCCGCAAGGGCAACCACGGTGGGCGCCCCCTCCGTCGTGGACGACGACAAGCTGGCCGTAGCCCGTGCCCGGCACGCCAGGGGAGAGAGCGTCACCGCCATCGCCAAGGCTCTGGGGATCTCCCGGGCCACCTTGTACCGGCACATCGGTGAGAGCGCCTGAGACAGGCGCACGGGGGCGCAGTCAGACGCTCACCTCCGAGTGCACAGGGACGGGCGGGCGAACTCCAGTGAGCGTCTCCGCGCGGGCGACAAGGCGGGGCGCAAGGTCGGGATACCAGCCACGGGCGACGGCTTGCAGCATCTCGGCCAGGGCCGCGAGTTCCCCGATTCGGCCGGCGGGGGTGTCGAGGATCGGCGCGAACTCCTTGCGAATGCGGGCGGCCACGTCGGGAACAAGCAGGCTGTTGGCGTGGAGGAGTCCCGTGTCATAGCCGAAGGGCACCCGTCCCCACCGCTCCCAGTCCAGCAGGCACAGGGGCGCAGCGGTGAGATTGCCCCAGTGAAGGTCACCGTGACCGGTCACCCGCTCCACCTTGGCGGGGGCAGGGATGCCGAGGAACTGGGGGAAGGCTCGTTCGATCCACCCGTCCCGCACGGTTGCCTTCACTCCCTCCGCTTCAGCGAGGAGGGCAAGGGCTTGGCGAAGGTCCGCCCACCACACGTCAGGCAACCCCGGGTCGTGGTCGATGTCGGCCCGGTCCGGGGACACGATGGGTTGCGTGAGGTAGTCCAGGACCTCCGACTCGAAGGCCCACTCGCCGTCAGTCCAGTCATGCACCGCGTACAGGTGGGGCCGGGGCACACCGTCAGGCACCAGCCCCGAGGCGCCGACGATGCCTTCCCCCGCCTTCCTGCCCGCGTTCCTCTTCGCCGTCCGGCTCACCCGTAGCCACCGGTCCCCCGCTCGGCGCCCGAGGGTGACACCGAGGAAGCCCTACGCCAGCGGCCCCGTGCAGGTCAGGCCCAGTCCCTTGGCCGCCCGGTCGTGGGCGGCCTCCATCAGGGCCTGCACGTCCTCATTCACCGGCGAGTTCATCCGTCACCCTCCTGAGTTCCTGGGCCGTCAGCGGCGCAGCCAGTGCCTGGCCGCATCGTCCCAGTGCTCGCGGGTGCTCGCGGAGGTGAGGACGACATCGAGGCCAGGGCAGGAGCCAGCGGCCAGTAGGGCAGCGGCTGCGGCCGACAGGCCGGGGCGGATGCGGTTCACCAGTTCGGGCGTCATGGCGTCGAGGAGTTCGCCCCCGTGCAGAGGAGCGGAGCCGAAGGTGATCAGCCCCGCGTCCTTCGCCTGCACCAGTGGTCCGCTGCCATTCAGGGCCTGTGTGATCGGGGCATCCATGATCAGGCTGACGGGCATCTGCAAGGCCGTGAAGTGGTGCTCGGCGGAACCGGCCGCCTGCCGGGCGAGCGTGAGCAACTCGGGCACGCTGAGCGCCCCGGAGGCCAGGCCCGACCAGGTGGCAACGCCGTACCCGCCGATCCTGCCCGCGTGGGCGAACTCTTCCAGCGCCGTGAAGGCTTGCCGCACCCGCCCGTGCAGAGCGGCACGGTCAAGGCCGTGCCCGTGGTGCTCCGGGTTGTGCGCGAACACCAGGTCCACGCGCCCGAGCGCGGCCAACGACCGCTCCGTCTGCCAGCGGACGAAGCCCCGCTCAAGGCTGTGCCTACCGGCCGCCTCTTCCCGGGCGAGCACGCCCTCAGCCAGGGCGGCACGGCCCTGCTCCTCGGTGAAGAATCCCGTCTTCGTGGCTACCCGCACGGTCGGGTGCTCCCCGAGAACCGGGCGCAGTTCCTCATGCGCCCGACCACGGGCGTAGTGGGGTGCCGTGTCCACCCAGGGACTACCGGCCGCCAGGGCGGTGCGTGCCGCCCGACTGACGGCACGCACGCGGTATGTCCCCAGGCAGAGCGTGGCGGTCACAGCGCCGTCCCCACGACTGCGACGGCGTGGCCGTCGATGAGGACGGAGACCAGTTCGGCCACCTCCTTGACCCCAAGCCCAGCGGAGTCGGCGAGTTCGCCGAGCGTGGTCGGCTGGTTGGTCAGCAGCGTGCCCAGCGCGGGCGCGATGGACTCGGCGAAGTCCCAAGCCGTACCGGCCGCAGAGAAGGTGACCGTGCCCTGTTCGCGGTTCGCCGTCAGGCGGCCCCTCGGAGTGGTGAGCTTGACCGCGATCTCCCCCCGTGCGGGGAGTTCGCCCACGTAGGGCAGGGACGGAATCGTGTGGCCCAGGTCCGTCGTGTCGATCGACTCCGCCCACCGCTCCACGAGGCGGGGGTCCGCCATCATGTCGGCCACCTCACGGCGCACGGCGTCGATGAAGTCCGACTGTTCCGCCAGCGAGCCGAAGCGCGGGATGTCCCTGCGCAGCGCGAGGGACGCCCGGAGCTGATCGACGACCCACAGCATCAGGTCAGCCCCCGTGTGCGGGACCATGCCGAACGTCAGGTGAAGGGATTCCGTCCCCTGGTCAGCGGTGACCGCGTGCCACCAGCCGCGCGGCAGGTAGAGCACGTCGCCCGGGGACAGAACCAGGTCCGCCATCGGGTCGCCCTCCGGCTCCTCCGGCGACTCCACGTCCCGGAAGGTGGGCGCCTCACGGGTCATCCCCCACAGGCGCCACCGCTTCGAGCCGTGCAGTTGGACCACCACCACATCGTGGTCGTCCCAGTGTCGGCCGAAGCCCTCCCGCTCGGTCCACGAGGCGTACACGTTGGCCTGCACGGAAGTTCCGAGGAAGCGTTCCAGTGCCTCAGCAGCCGCCCCCACGGCGGAGTGGATCTTCTCCACCGCATCGAGCACCAGCGACGCCCCGTCTCTGAGCTGGGTGTGGAAGTCGGACGGCTGGATGCGGGACCAGGTGACCGCTCGGCGGTTCGTGGTGGGCATCGCGTAGCGGTGGAGCGGGACCATCTCGCCGTCGACCGACAGGCGCAGCCGGGGCGGCTCCAGCCGCTGCGTGGCGATGATCCGATTCAGGTCGTCCCAGGAGAACAAGCCCGCCGTGTCGGCGACCCCGGGGAAGTGCGCGTATGAGCGGTGGTACGTCTGGGCGAGGAACCTGTCCCCGCCCAGACGCCCCGCCCACGAGGCTGCATCAAGCAACGTGGGCGCTCCCGTCAGTCGTTGCCGTCGGAACGGCCACTGCTGACGTCAGACTCCTGCTCGGCACGGGTGCGCGCGGCCACGATCTTCCGCTTCGCGACGAGCAGGCCACCCCCCTCGGGGGCCACCGGACCGGTGTTCTCTTCCACCATCGGACTACCTCTCTTCTCGGGAACTCCCGCCGGGAATCCGGCGGGAAGCATCAAGGACAGCGGCCAATGCGGTTACCAAAGAGCCACGGCGAGAACCAGGCCACAGCCGCCGAGGATCGCGGCCAGGTAGAGCGGCCCCGAGTACCGGCCCAAGTGGCGCAGCACCCAGTGGCCCAAGCCACGCATCACGTCGCCTTCTGCTCCACCGTCACGGGGCGGAGAGCACTGGCAGGCAACGAACTGCCGCCCGTGCACCGAGGGCACCCGCGCCCTGTCACGAGCACACACCACCATCAGGGCCGAACGTCCACCGGTACTCCAGCCCCCGACCTACGCCGTAACGCACCCGCTCTTCGTTTCGCTCGGTCGCTGTCATGGGGGAAATCATTGGCCTAGAAAGCGGCGGCTGTGTAGTTCTTTCCCGTCATGGACTAAAGATCATGAACGGCCGGCGGCGGCCCACTCCGTCAACAAGGCTCGCGCTTCGGCCCCGAACAGCGCGTACCCCTCCAGTGCCGAGAACATTTCCACATGCATTTCGATGTCGCGTGGATCTCTAAGGATCACGACACCAGTGGTGTTCTCCACAGTGGCCAGGGTGTTGTCGTAGACAGTGAAGGTGTCCATCGGAGCCATGGGCTTATATCCCGCGATTGGGATGACACCGAGCTTCACATTCGGTAGGTGGGTCAGTGAGGACAGCCGGTCAATCTGCATCGCCATCGCGGCCGGGGGCAGGAGTGGCCACCTCACGGCCTGTTCGGTGAGGATGAAGGTGAACCGCTTCTTCATGTCGTAAAGAACCTCCTGCCGCTCCAGCTTCCTCGCGATCGTCTTAGTGACATCAGCCGGTGAATGGGCAAGGCTGGCCCGGATGTACTCAGGGGTGGACAGTAGTCCCGTAATCATCGAGAGCAGGAAGAAACGGAACTCGGTAGAGGAGGATTCGAGCGCGGCAAGTTCGGTCTGCTTCTTCTCCAGCCCCCGTCGCCGTAGCGAGCGCAGGTCTTGCCACTCGGTATTGGCCAGCCTCGCGAGGGCAATGACCTCCTCGATGACCTCAGGCGGAGCAACGACAGCCCGGAGGATTCTTTCCAGGTCGAGGAGGCTCGGTTGCGCTTTCCCGTTCTCGATCCGACTGATCTTCGATTGGGACATGTTGCAACGCCGAGCGAGCCGGTCCCCAGTGAGGCCGGCTCGCATACGTAGTTCTTTCAGCAGGGCGGCCAATTCTTGCTTCGGCTGCCCCAACTGTTCAGGGTCGAACGTCACCCGCTCACGTACTCCAGGAATGGAACCGACTCGGCAACGGCAATCCGCTTCCACTGCCGATACGGCTCAGGGTCATCCTCGTGCAGTTCACGGTTTATCTGCGTCCCGTCTTCCCGGTAGTTCATCAGGACCACCTTGGACTCATCGAACATCCAGAAGTCCTGATCCGGAAGCCCCGGGTTCTCTCGGTCGGTGAGGTCGAGAATGCGGATATCCTCGCCCGCCTTCACGTGGTGCCGGTAGTAGTACTCGAACTCAAACCGGAGGTAGTCCGAGAGCGGGCGAGTCACGACGTGCACCCTGCCGACGCTCTTCCCTTCCGAGGTCCATTGCCGAACCTCGTCCATCCAGGCCGACGTGTAATCGTCCGAGGATTTCTCCCCGGCGAGGAAGCGCTTCAGCTTCTCCGCTTCCTGGGGCATGGTGTAGACGGGCAGCGTTTCCAGCCGCCACGCCTCACGCTCCATGGAATCGAAGCAGCCATTCCACGCGTCACCATCCAAGTGCACGGAATGCCTCCCTGAGAACCGCCTCCGGGATTTCCACGAGCCCTTCCCCGGAGGACGGGGTGAAGGCGTTGGACACGTCGCCCTGCACGACGAACGATCCCGTGGCCGTGCGGTACACGTTCGGGCAGTCCTTCTCTCCGCACTCGCCGTTGCCGTTGCCCGTGAGCCGGGTGAGTGCCGAACGTTCGGACATGCCAAACCCCCATGCTCAGGCCCCGTTTGGGCCGCCTTCCCACCGACAGTAGAGGGGGTGGCGCTACGCGTCCATGCGCGAACGCGACTATGCATGTCCTTGCATAAACAGGTCCCGACCGCCCCAGCCATCCCCGGTACGTGGTCACGTACGCGCCCATGCAGACGGGTCGTAGCCCCGTGGCGCGGTCCGGGAAGCCTGACCAGGGACGGACGCCCCGGAGGAGGGTTGGTCACGTGACCAACGCATGACCAACAGGGGCCCGAGAGGGCCTGAAACAGCAGGAAAGAACAGGAGGAACGCCCGCCGAAATCAAGCCTGTCGACTGGCGTTTTCCCAGGTCGGCTAACTATCGGACTGGTGCCCGAGTGGAGAGGTCAAGTCCCCCCTCGGACACATCAAGCTGGAACCCCCGAGAAGTCGGGGGTTCTTCGCGTTTCCGGTGTGGTATTCGCTCCAGTACTCCCCCCGCGAACACGTCGTACAGCGGCAGGCTCTCCAGGTGGACGTAGCCGATGTGGCAGTCGCAGGTGGTGAGGGGGCAGGGGCGGGGGCCGAGGGACGGGCGGTAGGAGTCGTCGTACAGGTTGCCCAGGGGGGCGGGGACGAAGTGGCAGCGGCGGACCGTGCCCTCGCCGTCGACCGAGATCACCGACTCACCGGTGCGGCAGGGCAGGCCCGCGCTGGGGTGGGGGTGGCGGCTGTAGGGGAAGAGGGGGTCCAGGGCGGTCCAGTCGGCCGCCTCGGGGTCGGTGTAGGTGTGACCCTCGGCCGCGTTGATCCAGAGGTAGACATGGGCGGGGAGGTCGGTACGTAGTCGGCGGGCCTGGGCGAGGTGCTCGGGGAGGCCGACGACGCCGACGCTGTGGCGGACGCCCAGGCGGGCCAGTTCGTGGCACTTGGCGAGGAAACGGTCGTACGGGGTCTGGCCGGGGTGGAAGGTGCACCACAGGGCGAGGGTGTCCAGGTCGGCTTCGGCGAGCCAGTCGGTGCGGTAGCTGAGGTTGGTCTGGATCGCCACTCGGGCGATGTGCGGGAGGTGGCTCAGCTCCGTGAGGGTGCGGCGGTACCAGGAGCGGACCAGGCCCTCGCCCCAGGGGGTGAAGAGGAGCGAGAGGCGGTCCTCGCGCTGGGCGGTCGCCCAGTCGGCGAATCGCGCCAGCGCGGCGCGGTCCGCGGTGAGCTGGGCACGGCTGTCGCGGCGCTTGGCGAAGGGGCAGTACGGGCAGTCGTAGTCGCAGGAGGCCAGAGGGCCGCGGTAGAGGATCGTCAGGTCCATCGGGGGCATCGTCGCCGTCATCGTCACGGTCACCTCACTTCGGTTCGTATGCGGCCATGCGTGCGGTCACGGCCGGCGAGAAGAGTTCCGGGCCCACCGCATCCGAGTGCGCCAGGCCCTGCGGGGACAGCCGCAGGCGGTCGGGGGCGGCCGTGTCGTCCAGCCAGCCCCGGTCGTGGAAACGGGCCAGTTCGGCGGGGAAGTCGTCGGCGGGGGTGGTGGTGAAGCGGCTGCGGTAGTCGGGCACGTACAGCCCCTCGGACTGGAGCAGGGACTGGAGGAGGTGGCGGCGGCGGGACTCCTGGGGGGTCATCTCCCAGCCGTGGTCGGCGTGCGCGAAGGCGGCGGTGGAGCGGGTGGTGTAGGCGTCGATGATGCCCCGGATGCGGTGCATGTCGACGGCGTAGTCGAAGGAGTAGTGCAGCGCCGAGGTGTACGAGCGGGCGCCGCAGCCCAGGCCCACCATGCCGTCCGTCTGGCAGGCGTAGTCCCCGCCGCTGGTCGTCGGGGCGTCCGCGCGGCGGAACATGCGCATCGACACCTGCTCGTAGCCGTGGGCGAGGAGGTGGTCGCGGCCGTGGTGGTAGAGGCGCAGGCGGTGTACGTCCCAGGCCGCGTCGGCGTCCGGCGTGCCCTGGCGGTGGCGGTCCAGGCCGGTGAGGGGGCGGACGTATAGGGGGTACAGGTACAGCTCCTCCGGGCGCCAGGCGAGGGCCGCGTCCAGGGACTGGGTCCAGGTGCGTTCGGTCTGGCCCGTTATGCCGTAGATCAGGTCGATGTTCAGTACCGGTATCGCCGCCTCGCGGATCCGGGTGAGCGCCGCCTCCACGTCCGCGCGCCGCTGCGGCCGTACGGCCGTCCGCGCCTCCGCGTCGACGAAGCTCTGCACGCCCAGGCTGAGGCGGGTCGTGCCGCGCGCGGCCAGCACCGAGAGGCGGTCGGCGGTCGCCGTGGCCGGGGACGCCTCCACCGACAGCGGGATCGCGGCCAGATCGGCGCCCAGGCCCTGCTCCGCGAGATCGCACAGCCGCTCCAGCTCGGCCGCCGTGAGGAAGGTCGGCGTGCCGCCGCCGAACGCCGCGTTGGCGAACCCCGCCGGACCGCCGAGGGCCTCACGGGTCGCCGTCGCCTGACGCTGCAGGGCGTCCAGATAGGCCGTCGTCAGCTCGCCCGGCGCGCCGATGCGGGTGAAGAGGTTGCAGAAACCGCAGCGCACCTCGCAGAACGGGATGTGGAAGTAGAGGGAGAGCGCGGTCTTGGGCTCGTCCGCCCAGAGGTCGCGCAGGGCCGCCCGCTCACGGGGCAGTGGGCGGTACGCGGTCTTGTGCGGGTAGGCGTAGACGTACTGCTGGTACGGGCGGACGGCGGCGCCTAGGGCGGCGGCCGTGGTCTCGGTGAGGGTCATCGGGCCTCGTCGACGAAGAAGTGGGCATAGGGAACCGTCCAGACGACCTCATGGCCGACGCGGTGACCGGTGTAGCCGTCCTCGCCGTACGCGGTGCCGTGGTCGGAGCAGACGATGGCGAAGCACGGGCGGCGGCTCGCCATGGCGGCCAGCAGCCTGCCCATGTGCCGGTCCACGGCGACGAGGGCCGCCGCATGGGTCTCCCGGGTGTCGCCCGTCTCCCGGGTGGCGCCGGGCAGATGGAACCAGTTGGGCTGGTGCAGCGCCGACACGTTCAGGAAGAGGAACAGCCGCTGCGCGCGCGGGAGGCCCGCCACGACCTCCTCCGCCCGGGTCACCTGCGCCTCGAACGACGTCGGCGAGGTCACCCCGAACTCCGGCTCCCAGTGGCTCTCCTGGAACATCCCGGGCAGGACCGAGCCCAGGGGACCCCGCTTGTTGAAGAAGCCGACCCCGCCGATGCACACCGTGCGGTAGCCCGCCTCGGCCAGCCCGGACACCAGGTCGGGCGTGTCATAGACGAAGGTGCCCTCCGCCGTGCTCTCGCTCCCCGCGAAACGCGCCGCGAACAGCCGCGGATGCGGGCCCTGTCCGGCCGGGGTCGGCAGGAAACCGGCGAACATCGCCTGATGGGAGGCGTAGGTGAAGCTCCCGGGCGCGTGCCGCCGCTCCCAGGCGCCGCCCGGCAGATACCGCGCCAGGTGCGGCAGGCGGCCCGCCTCGGCCAGCTCCTGCGCCACGTCGTAGCGGAGCGTGTCGAGGGTGACGAACAGGATGTCGTGACGGCCCACGACGGCGTTCATGTCAGGGGATTCGGTGGTGGGGGCGGTTGTTGTGGGCGTGGTGGTCGTCATCGTCATGGTGGTGCTCCGTGCGGTGGTTCTCATGGGGCTCGGTACCGGGGGCCTGTGGTGGGTGGTTCGCGGGTGGCTTGCCCAGGGGGGTGGCACGAGGGCGGGTTCCTATGGAGCTGGTACGGGGGCGGCTCCCAGGTGGGTGCCGCGGCGATCTGGGTCGCGTAGGTGTCCAGGCCCTCGGCGCCGCTGCCGGGCAGGCCGGTCAGACGGGGCAGGAGGTCCCCGAAGGCGTTCACCTCGCCCACGGCGAAGCGGCGCCAGCCGGTGGCGGGCAGGATGTCCACCCCGACGCACAGCGTGCCCGGGAAGCACGCCGCCGCCCGCTCGGCGGTTCCCAGGACGTCGTCCAGGCGCCCGCCCGCCGCGCCGATGGCCTCCTCGGCCGCCGCCAGATCGCCCCGGGCGCCCCCGAGATGCAGATTGGTCATCGGGTGACGGCTGGTCCGTACGACGGCGTGGGTGGCGCGGCCCGCGACCACCACCACCCGTAGATCCGCCGCCCGGCCGCCCTGGGACGCCTTCGGCAGCCAGCGCTCGACATGGACGCCGTCCGGCACCAGGGCGTCGATCAGGGCCGCCACCTCGCGCTCCGAGGTGTAGTGCCGGACCTGGAGGGAGTTGTGGAGACGGCCGTCCGGGGTGGTCTCCACGGATGTCGTCGCCTTGACCCGCCCCGGCCCGGCGACCGACAGGGCCACGACACCGGACGCCGACGAACCGTGCGCCGGTTTCACGAACGCCCGGGACATGCCCGCCGCCCGCAGCCCCGCCCGGAGCGTGTCCCAGCCGTCCACGGGGATGCCCGTCAGGGCCGGGGGGACCGGGACGCCCGCCGCGTCGAGCCGGGCGTGGCAGAGCCGCTTGTCGAACAGCACCGCCACCTCCTCCGGGTCGGCCGAGACCACCGCGCCCGCGCGGCGCGCCGTCGCCGCCACCTCCCGCAGGGCGCCCGTGAAACGCCGGTACCACAGGGCCGTGCCCTCCACCCGGGTCGGCTCCTCGGCACCCCGCAGCAGCCGGTCCACCTCCGCGTTCTCCCCGGGGGAGTCGATACGGACGAACTCGCCCGGGGCGAACGCGTACGGCGTGCCGCTCAGTACGTCCCGCCACGCGAGCACGCGCGCGGGTGCGTGACCGGCGGCGCGGACGGCGTCCAGGAACAGGGTGGTACGGCGGTTCTCCGGGTTGCCGACAACGGTGAGGAGGAGGCGGGGGCCAGGGGTGGCTGATCCTCCTATGGGGCGGGTGGGGGCGGGGTCCCGGGGGGTGTCCCGTTTCCCAGCGGCGGGGGCGGGGGCGGGGTGCCGGGGCCTTGTGTCACTCGGAGACGGCCACATAGCGCCTCTCCCGGCTCCGCCGACGCGGCGAGCCCTGCTGGTCGGACAGGTCCACCTCGGTCCCGGCCGGGGTGAGCGCGGCCCGGATCCGGGCGGTCATGGCGTCGCTGAGGAAATGGTGGTGCAGATCCAGCCGCTTCAGATGGGTCAGCGGCTGACCCCCGAGCAGCGCCTCCGCCCCCGTGTCGCCGAGGGTGCCCATGGCCAGGCTCAGCGACTCCAGTTGGGCCACCATCGGTGCCGTGGCGACCGCCGCCGCGATCTCGTCCTGCACCTCGCTGTCCTCCAGGCCCAGATGCCGCAACGCCGGGAGACGTCCCCCGGACAGCAGCGGCGCCAGGTCCGCCACCGTGGTGTCACCGCCGTAGTGGGAGACGCCCAGCCACAGGTCCAGCCGCTCCAGGGCGGGCAGATCGCTGGCGCCGACCGCGCGCACCACGGGCGCGGGCAGCCCGCCCGACTCGAACCTCAGGACCCGCAGTGCCTCGTGCCGTACCGGGCGCAGGGACAGCGGTTCCTCGCCCATGCCCTGGGAGTCGCCGCCGCGCACACCCAGTTCCTCCAGCAGCGGGAAGCGCTCCAGGACGGGGGTGATGTCGGTGAGCATGAGCCAGGAGATCTCGCACTCCTCGCCCGACACATCGGCCAGGAACAGGGCACGCAGCGCCGGGAAGCGGTCGGCGTCGGCGAGCAGCAGCTCCAGGGCGGGGCGCAGATCCGAGTAGTCGTCGTCGTGCCACCACGGGCCGATGACCAGCGACCGCACCTCTTCGGTCGCTACCCGCCGTGTGAAATACCGCCACAGGTCGGTGAAGGGTGTCTCGCCGGCGCAGTCCAGCCGCCAGGTCACCTCGCCCGCGGGCGGGAGGCTCTGGGTGTCGTCGGTGAGGGACAGGGTGAAGGTCTCCCTGCCGTGGCAGGTTTCGAGGAGGTCCATGATGATCGGGTCGGTCCTCTCATTCCGCGACGGCGGTGAAGCGGTGGATCTCGCCGTCGTCGTCCCATTCGCGGCCCGTGCCGGACAGTTCGACCTCGACGCCGTGCGGCTCCAGTGCCGCCTGTATGCGCTGGGCCACCGGGTCGGTGATGAAGTTGTGATCGAGGTCGAGGCTGGTCAGGTGGGTGAGCGGCTGGCCGTCCAGCAGCGCCATCGCGCCCGCGTCGGTCAGCACCCCCATCGACAGATCCAGGGAGGTCAACTGGGCCACGACCGGGGCCGCGGCGACCGCGGCGGCGATCTCGTCCTGGATCTCGCTGTTGCGCAGGCCCAGATGGCGCAGCGCCGGGAAACGCCCCCCGGCCAGCACCGGCGCCAGATCGGCCACCGTCGCGTCACCGCCGTACCCGTTCACACCGAGCCAGATGTCGAGGTGCTCCAGCGCGGGCAGCTCGCTGGCGGCGATCCCGCGCACGACCTGGCCGGGCAGCCCGCCGGCCTCGAACGTCAGGGTACGCAGGGCGCGGTGGGCCAGGGCGGGGAAGCGCAGCCCGGTGCCGCCGCGCACCCCGAACTCCTCCAGCAGCGGATAGGCGGCGAGGACCGGCGTCACATCGGACTGCTCGATCCAGGAGATCTCCGCCTCCTCCATCACCAGGTCGCCCAGGAACACCGCGCGCAGCCCGGTCAGCTCCTTGTGGGCGTCCACCAGGCGCCGCACGATGTCGCTGGAGTCGTGGTCGTACACCTCGCCCCACGGCCCCACCACGATCGCCCGGACCCCGGCCGGGTCCACCGTGTCCAGGAACCGCTCCCAGCAGTCGCCGAACTCCTCGTCCGAGTCCCCATAGGGGTCGATGGACAGCCGCCAGGCGACCGTGCCCACCTCCGGCAGCCGTGCGTTCTCCTCGTTGGGGTAGGGGAGATCGAAGACCGGGAGGCCGTAGAACTCGGTCAGATGCTCGACGTAGGGCATGGTGCTGGCCTCCTGGGACCGGACGCGGCGGGTGGTTGCGAGATTTCTACCAACCCGCACTGACAATGCGCCGACCGGGAGGGTGGGTTGCCGCCCCGGACGGCTCCGTCCACCGCTCGGAATTGGTGAAGTGCCAGGTCAGAGCGGATTGTCAGTGCCGCCCCGTAGCGTTGTGGTCATGGGTCGGCGAGGTGCCGACGGCGAAGGGAGACAGGTATGTACCGGCAGGGCGACGTCCTGATCGTGCCCGTCCGGGCGGAGGCCGTGCCGCCGGGCACCGACCGGCTGCCCCAGCAGCCGAGGGATGTACGGGGCCGGCTGGTGCTGGCTCTCGGCGAGGTCACCGGCCACGCCCACGCCGTCGTCGGACCGGGGACGCTGGTCCGCGAGACCGGCCCGTTCGGCGTCGCCTACCTCCATCTCCCGGACGGCGGACGGGTGGTGCACGAGGAGCACGCGGCGATACCTCTCCCCAAGGGCTGGTACCGGGTGATCCGGCAGCGCGAGTACGCCCCCGGCGCGGTGCGGGTGGTGGCGGACTGACCCGGCGGACGGCCGGAGGGAGAAGGGCGGAGGGGGAAGGGCGATATAGGCGGTATGGGGAGTGAGGGGGGTAGTGCGGCGATGACGACGGGGGCGACACGGATGGCGGCGGCGAGGGTGGAGAACGGAATGTCGGAGGACGGGATGACGGTGGGGGCAGCGACGGTGGACGGCGGGGCGGCAGCAGGGACCGATGGGGTCATGGGGACCATGGGGGCCGACTTGGTGTCGGAGGAGTGGACGGACGTGACGGCCGAGTGGCGTGAGGTCGTGGCGGCGACCGGGCCCGCCGACCGCACGGCGGCCGAGGACGGGGTGCGTCTGGCGTACCGGCTCGCGGGTCTGGCCGAGCCGGAGACCGTCGTCTGGGTGGGTTCCCCGCGGGCCGGTGTACTCACCGCCGCCCGGCTGACGGCGGACGGGACGGCCGGTCCGAGCGTGCGGGACGCGGTCCGCACCCGGCCCTGGGCCGCCGCCCGGCAGCAGGTCTTCGACCGCCTCGGGCCGGCCGGCTGGGCCGAGCACTGGGCGCTGACCGGCGCCGCCCTGTGGGACGGCACGGCGCTGCTGGCCGAGCGGGTGCGGACCGGGATCATCGAGACCGTGGCCGAGTCGGCGGCGGGCGGCGAGCAGGCGGTGCGGCTGACACTGCTGGACGCGGTGCTCGGCCAGCACGACGCGGCCTGGCTGGCCGCCTTCGACGGGCAGGAGGGCGCCGAACCATTGGCCGGGGTCCTCGCGGTCGCCCGCGCTGCGGGCTGGTGGTGGCCGTACGAGCGGACGGCGATCGTCTGCGAACGGCCACTGGAGCTGCACCGGGACGAGGCGGGCCGGCTCGACCGGGGCGACGGCCCGGCGCTCGCCTACTCGGACGGATTCGCCCTGCACGCGTGGCGCGGGATGCCGGTCCCCGCCGAGTTCCTCGCCGGGCTCGACGGGCTCACCCCGCAGCGGATCCGCGAGGAGGAGAACGCGGAGCTGCGCCGGGTGATGCTGGAGCACTACGGCTACGAACGGTATCTGGAGGAGTCCGGCGCCGAGCCCGTGCAGCGCGACGAGGCGGGGGTGCTGTGGCGGATCGAACTGGTCGGGGACGAGCCGCTGGTGATGGTCGAGGTGGTCAACTCCACCCCGGAGCCGGACGGCACGCACAAGACGTACTGGCTGCGCGTGCCGCCTCGGATCCGGACCGCGAAGGAGGGCGTGGCCTGGACGTTCGGGCTGGACGAGGGGGAGTACACGCCGGAGCGGGAGACATGAGCAGCCGGAGGCCGGTCGTGCCTGCGGAGGCCGGTGGGGTTGGTAGCGGCAGTGTGGTGTGTGGGGCGGGTGTCGCCGGGGGTGTTCAGTCCACGTGCTCCGGGCGCAGGCCCAGTCCGATGAAGCGGGCCGTCCAGTGGCGCAGGAACGGGAACCGGCGCACGGCCCGGAAGGCGAGCGGGGGCCTGCCGTACGTTCCGGGTTCCATCCCCGTCCCTGTTTCCGCCCCCGCCGCTGCCCCCATTTCCGTTCCCGTCCCCGTCCCCGTCCCCGTTCCTACCCCTGTCCCCGTCCCGGTTCCTGTTCCCGCTCCTGTCGGGTACAGGTCCCTCATCAGTCGGACCTGGACGAGCTGCACCGCCCGTACCGGCAGCGAGCGGCGGCGCTGGACGGCGGCCAGTTGGCGTGCGGCGGGGGTGCGCCCGGCCCTGAGGGTGGGGCCGAGCATCCGGGCGGCGGCGACCGCGTCCTGCACGGCGAGGTTGATGCCGACCCCGCCCGCCGGGGACATCGCGTGCGCCGCGTCCCCGATGCACAGCAGGCCCGGCCGCCACCAGGTGCGCAGCCGGTCGACGCGTACGTTGAGGAGCTTCAGGTCGTCCCAGTCGGTGATCTCCCGCTCCAGACGGTCCGCGAACGCGCCGCGCACGGAGGCGATCCGCTCGCGCAGCCGCGCCAGACCCTCGGCGCGCACGGTGGCATAGCCGCCGGACGGGATGACGAAGGCCGTCTGCCAGTAGTCGCCGCGGTCGATGGTGATGAGGAGATGGCCGGGGCCGGTGCGCAGAAAGCCCATGGTCTCGCCGGGCTCGCGGCTCAGCCGGAACCACAGCACATCCATCGGGGCCTCGCTCACCGACAGCGGCAGCCCGGCCGCGCGGCGCACCGCCGAGTGCCGTCCGTCGGCGGCGAGCACCAGATCGCTGTGGACCTCCAGCGGGCCGTCCGCCGTCCGGGCCAGCACCCCCAGCACCCGGCCGTCCGCCCGGACGAGGTCCGTCGCCTCGGCCGTGAGGACCAGTCGGAACGACGGCAGCTCCCGCGCCTTGCGGGCGAGGAAGTCCAGGAGGTCCCACTGCGGCATGAAGGCGATGTACCGGTACTTGCCGGGGAGCCGGGAGAAGTCGGCGAGTTCGAGGGACCCGGCCGGGGTCTCCACGGAGAGGGTGCGCACCTCGCTGTGCCGGATCCGCAGGAACTCCTCGATCAGCCCCAGCTCGTCCAGGACCTGGAGGGTCGAGGGGTGCACGGTGTCGCCGCGGAAGTCGCGCAGGAAGTCGCCGTGCTTCTCCAGCACGGTCACGTCCACGCCCTGCCGGGCCAGCAGCAGGCCCGCCATCAGGCCGGCGGGGCCGCCGCCGACGACACAGCAGCGGGTGGTGAGGGTTCGGGTCGGGGTCTGCACGGTCGTCCGCTCCTGTCGGTTTCCGGGGGCCGTCCTCCTGGAGTACCGGGTGGGCCGGGCCGCGTCCACGACCGGGACGGCGCGGGACGGAAAAGAGGAGGCCGTCCGGAGTAGTGGCTGTGCATCATGACGGTTCGCCACCGCCCGTCCGGGCGGGCGGCGCGTTCGGCACCAGGGGGGTACCACAGGCATGACCACGACGGACGGGAGCAATGCGACGGGCGGGGACGGTATGGCGGCGGGGAGCACGGGGGCGACCGCTACCGCGACCGCGACGGCGACGGCGACGGCGACGGTGGGGGTGGCCGGGGGGTCGGCGGAGGCGGTGGGAGGGCGGCATCTTCTGCTCTCCGGGATCGTCGGCTCCACCGCCTATGGGCTCGCCCACCAGGACTCCGACATCGACCGGCTCGGTCTCTTCGCCGCCCCGACCGAGGAACTGCACGGTCTGCGCCCGCCTCAGCAGTCGTATGTCACCACCCACCCCGACCGCACCCTGCACGAGGCGGCCAAGTGGTGCCGGCTGGCCCTCGCCGGAAATCCGACGGTGATGGAACTGGTCTGGCTGCCGGAGGAGTTGTACGAGGTGAGGACCGAGCCGGGGGACGAGCTGATCGGCATCCGCACCCGCTTCCTGAGCGCCCGCCGGGTCCGGGACGCGTATCTCGGGTACGCCGTCCAGCAGTTCCGCAGGCTGGAGCAGCGCGGCGACGGTCCCCTGTCCGCCGGCGCCCGCACCCGCGTCGCCAAACACGCCCGCCATCTCAAACGGCTCTGCCACCAGGGCTATGAGCTGTACCGCACCGGGCGGCTGACGGTGCGGCTGGACGACCCGGAGGCGTTCCGCCGGTTCGGTGAACAGGTCGCCGACGACCCGGAGGCGGCGCGCCCGCTGCTGCGCCGGTTCGAGGAGGCGTTCGACGCCCACCCCGGAGTGCTGCCCGGGGAGCCGGACGAGCGGGCGGTGGAGGCGTGGCTGCGGGGGGTGCGGAGACGGTTCTACGGGGTGGGGGTGGGGGGTTGATCAGTGGGGTGGGTTGATAAATGGCGTGCCCGGTGGGGGCGCCGGTCCCTACACTCGGCGTGCCGACGAGAGCAGACGAGACGAGGGGACCGGCCGTGCGTGACCGTACCGCTGTGGTCGTTTCCCCTTCCCGTGCCCGGTACCAGGTGATCCTGGTGTCCTTGGGCGTCCGGTGCCCGCTGCGCGGCCGGTACCGGATGCCCGTGACGGGCCACTGAGGCGACGGGCGACGGCTCTTCCGACGCCGCCGCCGCCCTTGGCCTCGTACACCGTTCCGCAGCTCCTGCGGTCCGCTCGTCCGGGAATCGCGCCGCCCCTGTCAGGATCACCTGAAAGGCCACCGGGCCGTGCGCAACCACCAGCACCTCATCAATATCAATGACAGCACCGGCATCGACACCGTGCGCAACCTCGGCATCCTCGCCCATGTCGACGCCGGCAAGACCACCGTCACCGAGCGGATCCTGTTCGCGGCCGGGGTCACCCACAAGCGGGGTGAGGTCCACGACGGCACCACCGTCACCGACTTCGACCCGCAGGAGCGGGACCGGGGGATCACCATCTTCGCCGCGGCTGTGAGCTGCGCGTGGGACGGGCATCGGCTCAATCTGATCGACACCCCTGGGCACGTCGACTTCGCCGACGAGGTGGAGCGGGCGCTGCGCGTGCTCGACGGCGCGGTCGCGGTGTTCGACGCGGTGGCCGGGGTGGAGCCGCAGAGCGAGTCCGTGTGGCGGCAGGCCGACCGGTACGGCGTACCCCGGATCGCCTTCGTCAACAAGCTGGACCGCGCGGGCGCCGACCTCGACACCGCCGTGGCCTCGATCCGGGCGCGGCTGCACCCGGCCCCGCTGGTGGTGCAGATGCCGATCGGCGCGGAGGACGACTTCCGGGGCGTCGTCGATCTGGTGCGCGGGCGGGCACTGGTGTGGACCGACGGCCGGCTCGCCGACGGGCCCGTTCCGCAGGAACTGCGGGCGGAGGCCGGGCGGCGGCGCCGGGCGCTGGAGGAGGCGGTGGCGGAGCTGCATCCGGGCGCGCTGGAGGAGTTCTGTGCCGAGGGCACGCTCACGGACGCCACCCTGCGCACCGCCCTGCGCGACCTCACCCGCAGTGGGGAGGGCGTCGTCGTGCTGTGCGGGTCGGCGTACCGGGACCGGGGCGTGGAGCCGCTGCTCGACGCGGTGGTGGCGTATCTGCCGTCGCCGTCGGACGTACCGCCCGTGCGGGGTCCGGGCGGCGGGGGGACGGAGGAGGAGCGCGCCGCCGATGCCGGTGCGCCGCTCGCCGCCCTGGCGTTCAAGGTGAGCGCCACGGCGACCGGCCGGCTGACCTATGTACGGCTGTACTCGGGCACGATCGGGAAGGGGGACACCGTGTGGGACGCGACGGCGGGCCGGGCGGAGCGGATCGGCCGGATCCTGCGGGTGCAGGCCGACCGGCACGAGCCGCTGGAGCGGGCTGTCGCCGGGGACATCGTGGCCGTGATCGGGCTGAAGTCGGCCCGCGCGGGCAGCACCCTGTGCGCGCCGGACGCTCCGCTGCTGCTGGAGCCTCCCGGCATCGCCGAGCCGGTGGTGTCGGTGGCGGTCGAGGCGCGCCGGTCCACCGACACCGGACGGCTCGCCGGGGCGCTGGCGCGGCTGACCGAGGAGGATCCGTCGCTGGTGGTCCGTACCGACCCGGAGACCGGGCAGACACTGCTGTCGGGCAGGGGGGAACTCCATCTGGACGTGGCGGTGGAGAAGCTCCGCCGGGACCCGGCTGGCAGGGGCGACGGTGGCGGCGGGGGCCTCGGGGGCGGGGTCGATCTTGTGGTCGGGCGCCCTCGGGTGGCGTACCGGGAGACCGTGCGGCGGGGGGTGACCGGGTTGGTGTACCGGCATGTCAAGCAGGACGGCGGGGCCGGGCAGTTCGCGCAGATCGTGCTCGATGTGGCGCCGGGGGAGGAGGGGTCGTTCGTGTTCGAGTCGGCCGTGGTCGGCGGGCGGGTGCCCCGGGAGTTCGTCCGGGCGGTCGAGGCGGGCTGCCGGGACGCGCTGGCCGAGGGGCCGCTCGGCGGGCACCCGGTGACGGGGGTGCGGGTCACGCTCACGGACGGGGCGACGCATGTGAAGGACTCGTCGGAGGCGGCGTTCCGTGCGGCGGGGCGGTTCGCTCTGCGGGAGGCGTTGCGGCGGAGTGTGATGGTGCTGCTGGAGCCGGTGGTCGAGGTGGAGGTGTCCTTGCCGGGTGGGTTTGGTGGGGGCGTGCCGGGTGACTCCGCTGGAGGCTTGCCGGGTGACTTCGTCGGGGCGGTCCTCGGGGATCTCGGGGGGATGCGTGCTCGGGTGGCCGGGACCGAGGTGCGGGGTGGGGTGACCGTGGTCCGTGCGGTGGTGCCGTTGGCGGAGTTGTTCGGGTATGCGACTCGGTTGCGGGGGCGGACGCGGGGGAGGGGGGCGTTTGTGGGGCGGGGGGTGAGTTATGCGGAGGTGGGTTGAGGGTGGGGGTGGGGGTGGGGTGGGGTAGGTGACGTTGGGGTTTGTTGAGGGGTGAGGGGGTTGGGGTGGGGTGGGGGCGGTTGCTTTCGTCTGCGGGTGTGCGGGGGCTGGTCGCGCAGTTCCCCGCGCCCCTGAGGGGGTGGTGGTCACCGGAGTTCCTCCGTGCCGCTCCTGAGGGGGTTGTGGTCACGGGCGTCCGCTCCGTGCCGTCTCTGGCGGCGTTGCGGTCACCGGCGTTCGCCCCGTGCCGCTCCTGAGGGCGATGTGGTCCCGGCGACTTCACCCCACCCCGCATACAGCCCCCGCCCCTTCACAACCCAAACACCCGCCACCGCTTCCACCCCGGCCCGCCCTCATCTCCCGCGGGGGATCGGCCCGCCACCGCTTCCACCCCGGCCCGCCCTCATCTCCCGTGGGGGATCGACCCGCCACCGCTTCCACCCGGCCCCGCCCTCATCTCCCGCCGGGAAACGCCCCGCCACCGTCTCCACTCCGCCCCACCCGCCCCCATCTCCCCCGGCGAATGGCCCCCCACCGCCTCCACCCCGCCCCGCCCCCATCTCCCGCCGGGAAACGCCCCCACCATCTCCACCCCACCCCACCCCCACCCCCGTCAAGAAACGCCCCCCACCCCCCTGTCCAATCCCTTGACGCCGTCCGCTGCAACGGTTTAACTCACGTCCTAAATTAAGCCATGATGGCCTCCCTGAAGGGACACCCCTGCATGCGCAGCATCCGAGTCGCGGCCGTGGGCGCCGTCACCCTGTCACTCGCGCTGGCCGCCTCCGCCTGTGGGGGTGGGTCCGCGACCGACGGCGGGGGGTCCAACGACTCCCCGAAGACCCTCACCTACTGGGCCTCGAACCAGGGCGCCAGCATCGAGGTCGACAAGGAGGTGCTCCAGCCCGAGCTGGACAAGTTCGAGGAGCAGACCGGCATCAAGGTCGAGCTGGAGGTCGTCCCCTGGTCGGATCTGCTGAACCGGATCCTCACCGCCACCACCTCCGGCCAGGGCCCGGACGTGCTGAACATCGGCAACACCTGGAGCGCCTCCCTCCAGGCCACCGGCGCGCTGCTGCCCTGGGACCAGGCGGCCCTCGACAAGATCGGCGGCAAGGACCGCTTCGTCGACTCCGCGCTCGGCTCGACCGGCGCCGCGGGCCAGGCCCCGGCCGCCGTCCCGCTGTACTCGATGGCGTACGCGCTCTACTACAACAAGCAGTTGTTCGCGGACGCCGGGATCACCGAGCCGCCCACCACCTGGGACGAGCTGATCGCCGACGGCAAGAAGCTGAGCGGGGACGGGAAGTGGGGCCTCGCGGTCGAGGGCTCCAATCCGGCCGAGAACATCCATCACGCCGTCGTCTTCGTGAAGCAGCACGGGGGCGACTTCTTCACCGCCGACGGCAAGCCCGACTTCACCTCCGACGCCGCCGTCACCGGGGTCAAGCAGTTCGTGGACCTGATGGCCGAGGACAAGATCGTCGCCCCCGGCAACGCCGAGTACGCGCAGAACCAGTCCGTCAGCGACTTCGCCAAGGGCAAGACCGCCATGCTGCTCTGGCAGTCCGCCTCGGCCAACCTCACCTCGCAGGGGATGAGTGAGGAGGCTTATGGGGTCGCGCCCGTGCCCGTCCAGTCCGGGGCCCCGGGTACCGGCACCGGCGTCAACTCCATGGTCATGGGCATCAACCTGGCCGTCTTCAAGAACAGCGACAACCTCGACGGCGCCACCGAGTTCGTGAAGTTCATGACCAGCGACGCCGAGCAGAAGATCCTCAACACGGCCTACAGCTCCATCCCGCCGGTCAAGGGCGCCCAGGCCGACGCCGCCTTCACCACCGACGCCAACGCCGTCCTCAAGGACACCCTCGCGGGCAGCGCCGTCGCCGCGCCGCAGGTGCCCGACGAGTCCCAGTTCGAGACCGCCGTCGGCACCGCCATCAAGGACCTGTTCGCCGAGGCTGCCGCCGGGCGCCCGGTGACCGAGGACTCGGTGCGGGCGGCACTGGAGAAGGCCCAGCAGCAGATGCCGGCGGCGTGAGCGCAGCCGACGTGACCACCACCAGCCCCGCGGCTCCGGCCGGCGAGAGCGCGGTGCGCAAGTCCCCGCCCGGAACGGCGCCCCGCCCGCGCCGCTCCGGGCGGCTCCGGCGCGTCTCCCTGCCGTATCTGCTCCTGCTGCCCGCCCTGCTCCTGGAACTGCTCGTCCATCTGGTGCCGATGGTCATCGGCATCGTGATGAGCTTCAAGGAACTCACCCAGTTCTACATCCGCGACTGGGGCACCGCCCCCTGGACCGGCCTCGGCAACTACACGATGGCGGTGGACTTCGACGCCCCCGTCGGCGAGGCCCTGCTCCGCTCCTTCCTCACCACCTGTCTCTTCACCGTCCTCTCGGTCGGCCTGTGCTGGCTGATCGGCACCGCCGCCGCCGTCTTCATGCAGGACACCTTCCGCGGCCGGGGCCTGCTGCGCGCCCTGTTCCTGGTGCCGTACGCGCTGCCCGTCTACGCGGCCGTCATCACCTGGGTGTTCATGTTCCAGCACGACAACGGGCTGGTGAACCATGTCCTGCACGACCAGCTCGGCATCACCGGCACCCCGTCCTTCTGGCTGATCGGCGACAACAGCTTCTACGCCCTGCTGACCGTCTCGGTGTGGAAGGGCTGGCCGTTCGCGTTCCTGATCGTGATGGCCGGGCTCCAGAACATCCCGCGCGATCTGTACGAGGCCGCCGCGCTGGACGGCGCCGGGATGTGGCAGCAGCTCCGCCGGATCACCCTGCCCTCGCTGCGCCCGGTCAACCAGGTGCTGGTGCTGGTGCTGTTCCTGTGGACGTTCAACGATTTCAACACGCCCTATGTGATGTTCGGCAAGTCCGCGCCCGAGGCCGCCGATCTCATCTCCGTCCACATCTACCAGGCGTCCTTCGTCACCTGGAACTTCGGCACCGGCTCCGCCATGTCCGTACTCCTGCTGCTCTTCCTGCTCCTGGTGACCGGCGTCTACCTCTGGTTCACCTCGCGCGGACGGAGGAACACCGCCGATGTCTGACGCACCCGGCAACGCCCCGGGGACCCGGCCCAGCACCCCGGAGGCGGCTCAGCCCCGTTCCCCGGAGGCGGCCCGCTCCCACTCCCCGGCGCCCCCGAGCCGCTCCCCGAGGGCGGCCCGACCCGGCTCCCCGGGGATCCGGACCCGCTCTCCGGGGATCCGGCCCCGCGCCCCGATGGCCCCGCCCCGCTCCTTCCTCTGGTCCCGGCGGATCTTCCTCACCCTGCTCACCGGCTTCGTGCTGCTGCCCGTCTATGTGATGGTCTCCAGCTCGCTCAAGCCGCTCGCCGACGTCACCGGACAGTTCCGCTGGCTGCCCAGCGAGCTGACGATCCGCCCCTACATCGACATCTGGTCGACCGTCCCGCTCGCCAAGTACTTCCTCAACTCGCTGATCGTGGCGGGCGCGGCCACCGTCTGCTCGGTCGTCATCGCGGTGTTCGCCGCCTACGCCGTCAGCCGCCACCGCTTCCGGGGCCGGCGGATCTTCACGGTCACCGTGCTGTCCACCCAGATGTTCCCCGGCATCCTCTTCCTCCTCCCGCTCTTCCTGATCTACGTCAATATCGGCAACGCCACCGGGATCGCCCTGTTCGGCTCGCGCGGCGGGCTGATCCTGACCTACCTCACCTTCTCGCTGCCGTTCTCGATCTGGATGCTCATCGGCTACTTCGACTCGGTGCCCCGCGATCTGGACGAGGCGGCCCTCGTCGACGGCTGCGGGCCGCTCGGCGCGCTGTTCCGGGTCGTCGTCCCGGCCGCCGTGCCCGGCATCGTCGCGGTCGCCGTCTACGCCTTCATGACCGCCTGGGGCGAAGTGCTGTTCGCCTCGGTCATGACCAACGACACCACCCGCACCCTGGCCGTCGGCCTCCAGGGCTACTCCACCCTCAACGACGTCTACTGGAACCAGATCATGGCCGCGTCACTGGTGGTGAGCGTGCCCGTGGTCGCCGGATTCCTGCTCCTCCAGCGCTATCTCGTCGCCGGTCTCACCGCCGGCGCCGTCAAGTGAGGCGCCGTCAAGTGACCGGAACTCCCGCCCACCCCGAAAGGACTCCCGTGTCGGAACGCTTCGACCGCATCGACCTCGCCGCACTCCCCGACGACTTCCTCTGGGGCACGGCCACCTCGGCCTACCAGATCGAGGGCGCCGTGGCCGAGGACGGCAGGTCGCCGTCGATCTGGGACACCTTCTCGCACACCCCCGGGAAGATCGACAATGACGACCACGGGGACCTCGCCTGCGACCACTACCACCGCCGCGACCAGGACATCGACCTGATGCGGCGGCTCGGCACCAACGCCTACCGGCTGTCCGTCGCCTGGCCCCGGGTGGTGCCCGGCGGCGACGGCCCGGTCAACGCCAAGGGCCTCGCCTTCTACGACGAGCTGATCGACGGGCTGCTCGCCGCCGGGATCACCCCCTCCGTCACCCTCTACCACTGGGACCTGCCACAGGTGCTCCAGGACCGCGGCGGCTGGCCCGAGCGCGCCACCGCCGAGCACTTCGCCGCGTACGCCTCCGTCGTCGCCGAGCGGCTCGGGGACCGGGTCACCCACTGGACCACCCTCAACGAACCCCTCTGCTCCGCCTGGATCGGGCACCTGGAAGGGAAGATGGCGCCCGGCTGGACCGACCTCACCGCCGCCGTCCGCGCCTCCTTCCACCTCCTCCTCGGCCACGGCCTCGCCGCCCGGGCCATCCGCGCCGCCGTGCCCGGCGCCCAGGTCGGCATCGTCAACAACCTCTCCACCGTCCACCCCGCCTCCGACCGCCCCGAGGACCTCGCCGCCGCCCGCCGCATGGACGGCCACACCAACCGCTGGTGGCTCGACCCGGTGCACGGCCGCGGCTTCCCGGCCGACATGCGCGAGGTCTACGGCGTCGACCTGCCCGAACGCCCCGGCGACCTGGACACCATCGCCCAGCCCCTGGACTGGCTGGGCCTGAACTACTACTTCCCGCAGACCGTCGCCGACGCCCCCGGCGCCCCCGCCCCCCATGTCGACACCGTCCGCCGCGGCGGCGTCCCGCGCACCGGCATGGACTGGGAGGTCGACGCAGGCGGCATCGAGACCCTGCTGCTCCGCCTCACCGAGGAGTACGGCGCCCGCAGGCTGTACGTCACCGAGAACGGCTCGGCCTACCCCGACGTGATCCGCCCCGACGGCACCATCGACGACCCCGAGCGCCAGGAGTACCTGGTCCGGCATCTCGCCGCCTGCGCCTCCGCCGCCCGCAAGGGCGCCCCGCTGGCCGGCTACTTCGCCTGGTCGCTGCTCGACAACTTCGAGTGGGCCTACGGCTACGCCAAGCGCTTCGGCCTGGTCCATGTCGACTACGCCACCCAGCGCCGGACGATCAAGGGCTCCGGCCACCGCTACGCCGACCTCATCCGCGCCCACCGGGGACGCGCCGCCGAGGCGGCGTAGCCCTCCGGGCGGGGCACACCTTTCGGGCGGGGCGCACCCTCCGGGCGGAGCACACCCTCCCGGCGGGGCACATCCTCCGGGCGGAGCACACCCCCCGGCGGGCTGCACCCTCCGCGCCGGGGCGCACCCTTCCGGCCCGGCGCGGAGGGTGCAGGTCGGGGCGGAGACCCTCCGGAGGGTGCGCCCCTCCGCCCGTGGCGGCGCCCCGCCCCCTCCCCATGCGACCCCCCGATCTGCCCCTTTTGCCTCTTGCGTACGATGTGCAGGTGTGTGAGTTCATCATCAGGACGGCGGGGCCGCAGGACGTGGACGGTGCGCGGGCGGTCATGCTCGACACCGTGTACCGCGACTTCGGCTCCGGATACGTGCCCCGCTGGCACGCGGACATCATCGATCCGGCCGCCGCCTACCTCACCCCCGACCGCCACACCCTCCTCGTCGCGCTGGACGCCGACGGCGAGGTGATCGGCACCGGGGCGCTGGACTCCCGCGGCCCCCTGCACCCGCCCAACCCGGCGCACCTCGCCGCCCGCTACCCGTCCGGCCCGACCGCGCAACTGCGCCGGATCTACGTCCGCCCCGGGCACCGGCGCCGCGGCATCGCCCGCACCTTGGTCGCCGCGCTCCTCGACTTCGCGGCCGGACACGACTACCGGGCGGTGTATCTGCACACCGACCCGGCCGTGCCCGGCGCCGAGGCGTTCTGGCGCTCGCTCGGCAAGGCCGTGCACGACGAACGGGACGACCCCGGCGGCGGACAGGGCATCATCCACTTCGAGATACCGATCGGCCGGTAGTCACCCCCATGCGTCACCCGTTCGCCCTCCCCTCGTTCCGCCCCCGGCTGCTCGCCCCGCTGCTGATCACCCCCCTGCTGGCCGGCTGCTTCTCCGCCGGTCCCGGTGAGGACACCTCCGGCGACCGTGCCGAAGACGGCTCCCGGCTGCGCGTCGCGCTCGCCTTCCCGCCCGCCGAGAGGCTCTCCCCGTACGGCGCCGACGCCACCATCCTCAGCCGCCTCGGTGTCACCGAGGGCCTGACCGCGCTGGACGCCGACGGCACCGCCGTCCCCGCGCTGGCCACCGGCTGGACCCGGGAGGACGACCGCACCTGGGAGTTCACCCTGCGCGAGGCCGTCTTCCAGGACGGCGGCGAGGTCACCCCGGCCGCCGTCGCCGCCGCCCTCGGCCACGCCTCCCGGGCCGAGCCGCAGCCCGCCGCCCTGACCGGCGTCACCCTCACCGCCACCGCCGAGGGCCCCCGTACGGTACGGATCACCACCGGCGCCCCCGACCCCGTCCTCCCGCTCCGGCTGGCCAGCCCCAACCTCGGGATCCTCTCGGCGAACGCGTACACCGGCGACTCCGTCGACCCGGTCAACACCGCCACCGGCCCCTTCGCCCTGACCGAGGTGTCCGGCGCCGCCTCCGCCACCCTCCGGCGCCACGACGACCACTGGGGCGACCCCGCCCGCGCCGCCGGGATCGACGTCCGCTTCATCGCCGACGGCACCGCCCGCACCGCCGCCCTGCGCACCGGGCAGGTCGACATCGCCGAGGCGATCCCGGTCTCCCAGGCCGCCACCCTGGACGAGGCCACGGTCCGCGAGACCGCCACCACCCGCACCACCAACCTGCTCCTCAACAGCACCACCGGCGCCTTCCGCGACCCGGCCCTGCGGGCCGCCGCCCGCGCCGCCGTCGACACCGCCGCCCTCGCCGACGGTGTCTACGAGGGCCATGCCGACCCCGGCGTCGGCGTCTACGGGCCCGCCGTGAGCTGGGCCGGGGAGCGGCGGCAGCAGCCCACCGGACGGGCCGACGCCGAGGACCCCGACGGCACCGCCATCACCCTGGCCACCTACGACAACCGGCCCGAGCTGCCCGAGGCCGCCCAGGTCCTCAAGCAGCAGTTGGAGAAGGCCGGGTTCCGGGTCACCCTCGACGTCCGCGAGTACTCACGCATCGAGAGCGACGCCCTCGCCGGGAAGTTCGACGCGTTCGTCCTCGCCCGCAACAGCCTGGTCGACACCGGCGACCCGGTCGCCATCCTCGCCTCCGACTACTCCTGCGACGGCGGCTACAACCTCGCCCACCTCTGCGACCGGGGCGTGGACCGCCTCATCGCCGAGGCCGAGGGCATCGCCGACACCGAGCGGCGCCGGGACGCCGCCCTGACCGCCGAGGCCCGCCTCATGGCCACCGACGCCGTGATCCCCCTCGTCCACCAGCGGATCATCACCGGCGTCGGGGAGAGCGTGCGCGAGGTCCGCCTCGACCCCTACGAGCGCACCCTCGTCACCCCCGCCACCCGGCGCTGACGGGGCCCGCCCGTGCGACGTACGGCCGGTCCGCTGCTCTGGCGTGCCCTGCTGGCCGCGCTGCTGGTCGCCCTGGTCGGCCTGCTGCCCTGGCTCGCCCGCACCGACCCCGCCCGCACGGTGCTGAGGGCCCGCGCCGGTGACCGCGACCCCACCCCCGAGGCGCTGGCCGCCGTCCGGGCGGAACTGGGTCTGGACCGGGGCCCGCTGCGACTGCTCGGCGACTGGCTCGCCGGGCTGCCCCGCGGCGACGCCGGACGCTCCTGGATCTCCGGCGCCGAGGTCGCCCCCACCGTCCTCCAGGCGCTCGGCGTCTCCCTGCTGCTGACCGCCGTCGCCCTGGCCGTCGCCGCGCTCACCGCCGCCCTGGTCTGCGCCCGCACCCTGCGCACCGGAGGCCGGGGCCGACCCGGCGGCAGCGGATCGGCGGTGCTCGCCGCGCTGCCCGAGTTCCTCACCGCGTCCGTGCTCGCCACCGTCGTCGGCGTCCACCTCGGCTGGCTGCCCGCCCTCGGCTGGTACGGCCCCCAGTACACCCTGCTGCCCGGCCTCGCCCTCGGCCTGTCCGCCGGGGCGGTCCTCGGGCGGCTCCTGGACGACCTGCTGCCCGGCGCCTTCGCCGAACCCTGGGCGCGGGCCGCCGCCGCCCGGGGCATACCGGCGCGGCGCGTCGCCCGCCAGGCGGTCCGCCGCACCCTGCCCGCGCTGCTGCCCAACGCCGGGCTCTTCGTCGTCGGCATGACGGGCGGCGCGGTCGCCGTGGAGCAGATCTTCGACATCCCCGGCCTCGGCCGGACCACGCTCCGGGCGGCCCTCGCCCAGGACCTCCCGGTGCTCCAGGCCGGCACCCTCGCCCTCGTCCTGCTCGCCGCCTGCGCGACGGGCGCCGCCCATCTCCTGGCCCGCCTCCTCATCGGCCCCGCCCTCGCCGACGGCGCCCTGCCCACCCTGCACCGCCGCACCCCGGCGCCCCGTACCGTCCTGCCCTGGGCCCTCACCGCCGTACTGCTGACCGTGATCGCCGCCGGGCTGCCCCGCGACCCCCTCGCCCTCGACACCGGACAGCGGCTGCGGCCCCCCTCCCGGTCCCACCCGTTCGGCACCGACGCCCTCGGCCGCGATCTGCTCGCCCGGGTCGCCCACGGCGCCGTCGACACCCTGCTCCTCGCCCTCGCCCTCACCGCCGCCACCCTGGTCGCCGGGGTCGCCCTCGGACTGCTGCCCCGCCTCTCCGGCCCGATCGCCGACACCGTCAACGCCGTACCGCCCGTCCTCGGCGCCCTCCTCGTCACCGCGCTCGCCGGACGCGGCCCCGGCACCCCCGCCCTCGCCGTGGCCGCCGTCGCCTGGGCACCGCTGGCCACCCACACCTCCGCCCTCCTCGCCCAGGAACGCGCCGCCCTCCACCTCACCGCCACCCGCGCCCTCGGCGCCGGCCCCTGGTATCTGCTCCGCCACGAACTGCTCCCCGCGATCGTCCCGCCGGTCACCCGCCACGCCCTGCTCCGCCTCCCCGGCATCGCCCTCACCCTCGCCTCCCTCGCCTTCCTCGGCCTCGGCGCCCAGCCGCCGCACCCCGAATGGGGCCTGCTCCTCGCCGAGAACCAGCCCTACGCCGAACGCGCCCCCTGGTCCGTCCTCGCCCCCGCCACCGTCCTCGCCCTGCTCGGCGCCCTGGCGGTGAGCACGGCGGGCGGGATCGGGTGGCCTCGGGGGCTTCGGCGTGGGGGCTGGTGAGGGGGACGGTGCTTCGGCGTGGGGGTCGGTGAGGGGGATGGCGTTTCGGCGTGGGGGTCGGTGAACGAGAGGGCGTTTCGGCGCGGGGCCTGACGGGAGGGACAGCACCCCGGCGCCGGACCGGATGACCGGGACGGCGCCCTGGCGCGGGGCCCGGGAAGAGGGACAGCGCCCCGGCGCCGGATCCGAGGAGAGGGACAGCCCGGCCGGGATCCCTGTCACCCCTCCTGCGGGGCCGCTGCCCGGCGTCAGCGCTGCTCCGCGGGGAGCCGCCCCCGTGGCCGAGGGGACCGGCGGGGCGGCGGGACTGCACCCGCGTGACCCGACGGGACGTCAGCCCGCCACCGGCTCCAGCACCACCACCCCACCCTCCTCCACCCCGATCCGCACCACCACCGGCGTCACCCGCAGGGCCCGCCGGGACGTCCGCCACAGCCACCGCACATCCCGCCCGAACGACCACACCAGCAGCGCCAGCGCCAGGGCCACGACCCCCGCGTTCACCGCCCACGGCAGCATCCGCGCCCCCGCCACCAGCAGCAGCACCCCTTGCAGCGCGGCCACCGTCTTGCGGGCCGTGCTCGGCGGCAGCGGCGCGGTCAGCCACGGCCACCGCCACGCCGCGGCCACGAACACGTACCGCATCCCGCCGATCAGCAGCACCCACGGCCCCAGCGACAGCGACACATACACACTCAGCACCAGGATCAGGAACGCGTCGACCTCCATGTCGAAGCGGGCGCCCAGCGCCGACGAGGTGCCGGTGCGGCGCGCCACCCTGCCGTCGACCCCGTCCAGGATCAGCGCCACCGCCGTCAGACCGACCAGCAGCGTGACCGGCGGCGCCGACCGGAACGAGTCCGCGACCAGCGCCGTCACCCCGCCGACCAGGGTGGCGCGGCCCAGGGTGACCCGGTTGGCCGGACCGAACCGGCTCAGCCGCGAGCGGCGGACCGCCGCCGACAGCACCGCCCACAGGGCGACCGCGAAGACCAGCCCGCTCAGCCAGCCCGCGGGCCCCAGCCCGATCGCCGCGCCGAGCAGCGCCAGCAGCAGAAGCTGCGCCCCCGCGCCGACAGCGGGTTCCCGGAGAACCGGCCGGGTCCCGGGACAGGTCCCGGCTCCAAGGGTGTTGTTCAGGGCCACCGCGCATCCTCCGGCCGTGTGACAGAGTCGTCCGTCGCCGCGTACTGTGCGCGGCCTGTGCACACCAGGTACGTGAACACCTTCCCGATGGTTCAGGGGGACCCGGATGAACCGCTCCGCGTACGCGTTCTGGCTCGCCCGGCCGGGTGAGGGCGAGATCCGCCCGGTCACCCTCCCGGAACCGGGCCCCGGCGAGGTCGTCGTCCGGGCCCGCTACTCCGGGATCAGCCGCGGCACCGAGACCCTGGTCTTCCGCGGCGGCGTCCCGGCCAGTCAGCACACCACCATGCGCGCCCCGTTCCAGGAGGGCGACTTCCCCGCCCCGGTCAAGTACGGCTACCTCAGCGTCGGCACGGTCGAGGAGGGCCCGGACACCCTGGTCGGCCGGACCGTCTTCTGCCTCTACCCGCACCAGACGCGCTACGTCGTCCCCGCCGCCGCCGTCACCCCCGTACCGGAGTCGGTGCCCGCCGCGCGGGCCGTGCTCGCCGGGACCGTGGAGACCGCCGTGAACGCGCTGTGGGACGCGGCGCCGCTGATCGGCGACCGGGTCACGGTGGTCGGCGGCGGCATGGTCGGCTGCTCGGTCGCCGCCCTGCTGGCCCGCTTCCCCGGCGTCCAGGTGCAGCTCGTCGACGCCGACCCGGCGCGCGCGGCCACCGCCGCCGCCCTCGGCGTGGAGTTCGCCGCCCCCGAGGACGCCCTCGGCGACCGCGATCTCGTCGTCCACGCCAGCGCCACCGAGCACGGACTGACCCGCGCCCTGGAACTCCTCACCCCCGAGGGCACCGTCCTCGAACTGAGCTGGTACGGCGACCGCCGGGTGAGCCTGCCGCTCGGCGAGTCCTTCCACTCCCGCCGCCTGGTCATTCGCGGCAGCCAGGTCGGCACTGTCTCCCCGGCCCGCCGCGCCGGCCGGAGCCACGCCGACCGTCTCGCCCTCGCCCTCGATCTGCTCACCGATCCGGCTCTGGACGCGCTGATCACCGGGGAGTGCGCCTTCGAGGAACTCCCCGTGGTCATGCCGCTGCTGGCCGACGGCCGCACCCCGGCCCTGTGCCACCGGGTCCGCCACCCCGCGGTGACCTGACCCGGGAGACGTCGACCCGTACGGCGGTGAACGGTCGGTGCCGGACAGCCGTATTACCGGGTGTCCGGGTCCCGTCACCCGGATGGATCCCGTGTCCGGTACCAGGAGGGTCGCCCGTTGTTCAGTGTCACCGTCCGTGATCACATCATGATCGCCCACAGCTTCCGCGGCGAGGTGTTCGGCCCGGCGCAGCGCCTGCACGGAGCGACCTTCCTGGTGGACGCCACCTTCCGGCGGGAGCAGTTGGACGACGACAACATCGTCGTCGACATGGGCCTCGCCGCCCGCGAACTCGGCGCCGTCACCGGCGAGCTGAACTACCGCAACCTCGACAACGAACCCGGCTTCGCGGGCGTCAACACCTCCACCGAGTTCCTGGCGAAGGTGATCGCCGACCGGCTCGCCGAACGCGTCCACCGGGGCGCCCTGGGCGAGGGCGCCCGCGGCCTCACCGCCCTCTCCGTCACCCTGCACGAGTCGCATGTCGCCTGGGCGAGCTACGAGCGTGCCCTGTGACCGACACGACACTCCTCCCCACCCCGGCGGTCCCGGCCGCCCCGGCCGCCCTCTCCGCCCCGGTCGTCCCGGTTGCCCAGGCCGCTCCGGTCACCCCGCCCGCTCCGACCGCTCCGGTCACCCCGGCCGTCCCTGTCATCCCGGCCGCCCCGACCGCTCCGGTCATCCCAGCCACCTTGGCCGTCCCGGTCATCCCCGCTACCTCAGACCTCCCGGTCACGCCAGCCACCTCGGCCGTCCCGGTCATCCCAGCCACCTTGGCCGCTCCGGTCGCCCCACCCGCCCCAGTCACCCCGGCTGCCCCCGCCGCTCTCCGCGACGGCGGGATCATCCCCATGTCCCTGCGCACCGTGCACTTCGTGATGCCGGCCGGGGTCGACGACCCGGCCGCCCCGAGCGGCGGCAACGCCTACGACCGCCGGATCTGCCTCGACCTGCCCGGCTTCGGCTGGCGGGTACGGCGCCACCTGGCCGCCGGAGCCTGGCCGCGCCCCGGCCGGGACGCCCGCGCCGCCCTCGCCGGGCTCCTCGCCGCCCTCCCCGACGGCGCGGTCGTCCTGCTGGACGGCCTGGTCGCCTGCGGCGTCCCCGACGCGGTCCTCCCCGAAGCCGGCCGACTCCGCCTCGCCGTCCTGGTCCATCTCCCGCTCGCCGACGAGACGGGCCTCACCCCCGGGGCCGCCCAGGAACTCGACACCCGTGAACGCGCCCTGCTGCGCGGCGTCCCCGCCGTCATCGCCACCAGCGACTGGGCCGCCCGCCGCCTCGTCGCCCGCCACGGCCTCGCCCCCGACCGCGTCCATGTCGCCACCCCCGGCGCCGACATCGCCCCCCTGGCCCCCGGCACCGACGGCGTCTCCCGCCTCCTGTGCGTGGCCGCCGTGACCCCCCGCAAGGGCCAGCACCGGCTGGTGGAGGCCCTCGCCCGGGTCGCCGAACCGCCCTGGACCTGCGTCTGCGCGGGCGCGCTCACCCAGGACCCGGCCTACGCCGACCGTCTCCGCGCCCTCATCGCCCGGCACGGCCTCACCGACCGCGTCGACCTCACCGGCCCCCGCACCGGCCCCGCCCTCGACGCCGCCTACGCCACCGCCGACCTGATGGTCCTCCCCTCCCGCGCCGAGACCTACGGCATGGCCGTCACGGAGGCGCTCGCGCGCGGTGTCCCGGTGCTGGCGACCGAGGTCGGCGGCCTCCCGGAGGCGCTCGGACGGGCCCCCGACGGCAGGGTCCCCGGCATCCTCGTCCCGCCGGACGACCCGGCCGCCCTCGCCGCCGCACTGCGCGGCTGGTTCGGCGAGCCGGATCTCCGCCGCCGCCTCAAGTCCGCCGCCCGGGGCCGCCGGGCCGCCCTGGACGGCTGGGCCTCCACCGCCCAGTCCCTGGCGGGCGTCCTCAGCAGGCTCCCCGGCGACCCCGGGAGGCCGGCATGACCGACACGGACACCACCCTGCCGGGCGCGGGCCCCGACGACTCCCCGCGCTACGCCCCCGAATGGCTGGAACTGCGCGAGCCCGCCGACGCCGCCGCCCGCGCCACGGATCTGCTGGACCCGCTGCGCGCCCGGCTCGGCCCGGCCACCGGGCTGGTCGTCCACGACCTGGGCTGCGGCACCGGCTCCATGGGCCGCTGGCTCGCCCCCCGCCTCGACGGCCCCCAGCACTGGGTCCTGCACGACCGCGACCCCTCCCTCCTCCACTTCGCCGCCACCCACGCCCCTCGCTCCGCCGCCGACGGCAGCGCGGTGACGGTCGAGACCCGCCGGGGAGAGGTGGCCCGACTCACCCCGGACGCCCTCGACGGGGCGTCCCTCGTCACCGCCTCGGCCCTGCTGGACGTCCTCACCGCCGACGAGATCGACACCCTCGCCGCCGCCTGCGCCGGCGCCGGCTGCCCGGCCCTGCTCACCCTCACCGTCGTGGGCCGCGTCGACCTCACCCCGGCCCACCCCCTGGACGGCGCGCTCACCGAGGCGTTCAACGCCCACCAGCGCCGCACCGGCCTGCTCGGCCCGGACGCGGTCACCGCGGCGTGCGAGGCGTTCTCCCGCCGGGGCGCCACGGTCCACCTCCGCCCGAGCCCCTGGCACCTGGGCCCCACCCGGCCCGCCCTGACGACCCAATGGCTCCGGGGCTGGGTGACAGCGGCAGTGGAACAAGCCCCGCACCTCGAACCCCGGGCAACCCCCTACCTCCACACCCACCTCACCCACCCACCCCAAACAACCGTCCACCACACCGACCTCCTGGCCCTCCCATGACAAACCAACCAACACCCCCCACCTCTCAGGGGCGCGGGGAACTGCGCGAACACCCCCCACCCACCCGCACATCCCCACCCACCTCTCAGGGGCGCGGGGAACTGCGCAAAAACCCCCCACCCACCCGCACCCTCCCCACCACCCTCACCCCCACCCTCAAAAAACACCTCGGCACAGCCACCGGCACAGCCACCCTCACCCTCCTCACCCTCCACCTCGGCACCTCCGCCATCACCGACGGCCTCCACCGCATCACCACCCCCACCCTCACCACCGCCCTGGCCCTGGGCGCCCTCACCACCCTCCTCAGCGCCTACCGCTGGCACCTGGTGGCCCGCGCCCTCACCCTCCACCTCCCCCTGGCCCCGGCCGTCGCCGACTACTACCGCGCCCTGTTCCTCAACGCGGCCCTCCCCGGCGGCGTCCTCGGCGATGTCGACCGCGCCGTCCGTCACGGCCGCACCCAGGGCGACCTGGCCCGCGGCGTCCGCTCCGTCGTTCTGGAGCGCACCGCCGGTCAACTCGCCCTCGCCGTCGCCGCAACCGCCGTCCTCCTCACCCTCCCGTCCCCCGTCCAGCAGCAGACCCGCCACCTGGGCCCGCTCCTCCTGATCGGCGCCGCGGGCACCACCGCCGTCCTCCTCACCCTCCGCGGACACCGCCCCCACCCCTGGCTCACCGAGGCCCGCACCGCCCTCCTCTCCCGCCGCACCGGCCCCGGAGTGGCCGTCTCCTCACTCCTGGTCCTGGCGGGCCACACCGCCCTGTTCGTCGTCGCGGCCCGCGTCGCCGGAGTCACCGCACCCGTCCTGACCCTGCTGCCGCTGGCGATGCTCGCCCTGCTCGCGATGAGCGTCCCGCTGAACGTCGGCGGCTGGGGCCCCCGCGAGGGCGTCACCGCCTGGGCCTTCTCCGCGGCCGGCCTCGGCGCGGGCAGCGGTCTGACGACGGCGGTGGTGTACGGAGTCCTCAGCTTCGCCGCGAGCCTCCCCGGCGCCCTGGTCCTCCTGACCCGCACCACGAAAACCCTGCGCACCCGAGCACGCACCCGAACCCGCACCCGCACCCGCACCCGCACGGAACCCCGCACCCCCACCCGCACCCCACCCCCACTCACCCACGGCGGCAAGCAGGCCGCCCCCTACCCCTCGCCCCCAAGCAGCGCCACATACGCCCCGAACGAGTCCGTGAGGCTCGCCAGCAGTTCCTTCCCCTTTTCCGCGGACCCCAGGGAAGGACGGCCGATGACCCCCGAATCGGTATAGCCGGACATACCGAGAGTCAGCAGATGCCGCCGGTCGTCCCGGACGAAATCGGCACTCTCATATCCGGACCCGACCATCTCCGGATGAGCGTGCAGAAGAAGGGAGGTCTCTATTTCCCCCGCGTGCATATCGGTGAGCAGCGAGGTCTCCACCCCCGCCCGCTCCAGCGCCCGTTCCCAGTCCTCGACGGCGGGGAAGAGCGCCATCCGCTCCCCGCGCGCGGAGGCTTCCTGCACCACATTGCCGAGGACATAGTTCCCCCCGTGGCCGTTCACCACCACCAGGGCGTCGACCCCCGAGCGCCGCAGCGAGTCGGCGATGTCCCGGACGACCGCGTGCAGGGTCACGGCCGAGATGCTCACCGTCCCCGGCCAGGCGGCGTGCTCGTGGGAGCAGGAGATCGTCACCGGAGGAAGGAGGTGCACCGGGTACGCGGCGGCGAGTTCACGGGCCACGGCACAGGCGACCAGGGTGTCGGTCGCCAGCGGCAGAAAGCGGCCGTGCTGCTCGAAACTCCCCACCGGCAGCACCGCGATCCGGGCCGCCCCGGCGGCGCCCCGGCGCCGGACGTCCTCGGTGGTGTCCACCGGCAGCGGCCAGGCCGGCGCCCCGTCGGCCCCACCTCTTCCCGATCCCGAATCACCCATCTCTTTCCGGCCTTTCGTCTGGCTCAGTCACCACCCAGGAATCCTTAGGAACCAGATCATGACAGAGAACATCGGCGTACTCGGCAAGAAGTCCCCGCAGCGGACCGGCGTGGAACGCATGGTGAATGCCCCGCTGCCCACGGTGTACGGGAAATTCCAGGCGTTCGGCTATCTCGACCACGACCGGGGCGAGGAGCAGGTGGCCCTGGTGCACGGCGACCCGGGCGCCGAGAACGTCCTCACCCGGCTGCACTCGGAGTGCCTGACCGGAGACGCCTTCGGCTCGCAGCACTGCGAGTGCGGCGACCAGCTCTCCTCGGCGCTGCGCGCGGTCGTCGTCGCGGGCGGGGGAGTGGTCGTCTATCTGAGAGGCCATGAGGGCCGGGGCATAGGGCTGCTGGGCAAGCTGCGGGCGATGGCGCTCCAGGCGGAGGGCCTGGACACCGTGGAGGCCAATCTCGCCCTCGGGCTGCCGGTCGACGCCCGGGACTACGGGGTGGCCGCCGAGATCCTGCGCGATCTCGGCGTCCGCTCGGTACGGCTGCTGTCCAACAACCCGCGCAAGCGCGAGGCGCTCGTCCGGCACGACATCCGGGTCACCGAGCAGGTCCCGCTGCTGATCCCGCCGTGCGAGAGCAACATCACCTATCTCCGCACCAAGCGGGAGCGGCTGGACCACCATCTCCCGCACCTGGACACGGTGGCCCACTGGTCATGACGCCCAGGGATGGCCCACTGACCATGACGCCCAACAGTGCCCCACTGGCCAAGACCTCCCCACCCTCACCCCACCACCGCCTCATGCACCAGCCGCTTCAGGTCCGGGAAGATCGTGTGGGAGGCGCGCGGCCGGAGCTGGGTGTAGAACTGCACGGTCAGATCGCGGCCCGGGTCGACGAAGAACGTCGTGGTGGCCGCCCCGGTCCAGCCGTACGTCCCCGGCCCGGCGGGGGCCCGGGTGCGGGCCGGGTCGATCACCACGGAGACGCCCAGACCGAAGCCGAGACCCTCGTTGCCGGGTTCGTCATGGGCGGGGCGGCTGCCGAAGGCGCGCAGATCGGCGCCGCCGGGAAGGTGGTTGGCGGTCATCAGCTCCACCGTCGCGGGCGACAGCAGCCGTACGCCGTCCAACTCGCCCCGGCGGCGCAGCAGTTCCATGAACCGGTGGATGTCGGGGGCGCCCGCCACCATGCCGCCGCTGCCGGACAGGAACCGGGGGCGGCCCTTGAGGGGCAGCCCGGCGATCGGCTCGATGCCGTCGCCGTCGGCGCGGTCGCCGTACAGCTCCGCGAGGCGGACCGCCTGCTCGGGGTCGACCTCGAACCCGGCGTCGGTCATCCCCAGCGGGCGGAACAGCCGCTCGGCGAGGAAGACATCGAGGGGCTGACCGGACACCACCTCGATGACCCGGCCGAGGACATTGCTGGCGACCGAGTAGTTCCACTGGGTGCCCGGCTCGAACTGGAGGGGCAGCCCGGCGTAGATGTCGACGGTCTCCTCCAGGGTGGCGCCCGGCGGCACGGACGACTCCAGACCGGCGGCGAGATAGAGCGCGTCGACGGGGTGGGTGCGGTAGAAGGCGAAGGTCAGACCGGCGGTGTGGGTGAGGAGATGCCGGAGCAGAATCGGTTGCTCGGGAGGGCGGGTCCGGAGGGTGTCCCCCGACCCGCCCGCGTAGACCCGGGTACCGGCGAAGACGGGCAGATGGCGGGCGACCGGGTCGTCCAGGGACAGCCGGCCCTCCTCCATCAGCATCAGCACGGCGACGGCGGTGACCGGCTTGGTCATGGAGTAGATCCGCCACAGGGTGTCGGGCTCGACCGGCAGTCCGGCCGCGAGGTCCCGGCTGCCGTGCGCGGTGAGATGGGCGACCCGGCCGCCCCGGGCGACGGACACCAGGAACCCGGGCAGCCGCCTCTCGTCCACGAGATGCGCGAAATGCTGGTCGAGCCGGTCCAGTGCCTTCGCGTCCAGCCCCACCTCGACCGGGTCCACCTCTTGCCGCAGTCCTGCCATCGCGCGCTCCTCAGCTTCCTTACGACGGAGTGCGGGTCGATATACCCCCGCCTCCGCGAACTCAGCCCTCATCGTCGCGCAGAACCGCATGTGGGGGCGGGTGGAAGGACCGGATCCGGAGTGTGGCGCCGGTTACTGCCGTGGCAGCGGCGGCCGTTGCGGTGAATCCGGCGCGATCCGGGAATGGCCTTCCCCCCGCCCCCCGTTGCACCGCACATGACCGATGAGACGGAACAGACGGACCAGACGGACCAGACGGACCAGACGGAACGCACGCACCGGACGGAGCAGGACGGGACGACGACCGGCGCGCTGCACCGCCTGCTCGCCGAGGAGCGCGGCGGGGTGCTGGTCACCCTCAAGCGCGACGGCCGGCCCCAGCTCTCCAATGTGGTGCACGCCTACGACCCCGAGGAAGGCGTCATCCGGATCTCGGTCACCGACGACCGGGCGAAGACCCGCAACGCCCGCCGCGACCCCCGGGTCTCCTACCACGTCACCAGCGCCGACCGCTGGGCCTACGCCGTCGCCGAGGGCACCGCCGACCTCACCCCGGTCGCCGCGGACCCCGGTGACGCCACGGTCGAGGAACTCGTCCGCCTCTACCGGACCATCTCCGGGGAACACCCCGACTGGGACGACTACCGGGCGGCGATGGTCCGCGACCGGCGGCTGGTCCTGCGCATCCCGGTAGAGCGCGTCTACGGCATGCCCCGCCCCTGAGAAGCCCCCCGTCCCTGACGAGCCCCCCGTCCCTGACGAGCCCCCCCGCCCACGAGAAGCCCCCCTCGGTCAGGGCCGGTTGACGATCCGCGCCACGCCCGCGACGACCGTCGACGCCAGCACCCAGCCGGCCAGGACCAGGACATAGGACAGCTTCTGGTACCAGCCGTCGGGGGTGAACGCGGACTCCTGGCCGAAGGAGATCACCGGCAGCAGCAGATCGAGGGTGTAGAAGACGGGGTCGAAGCCGGGGGCCTCGGCGGGTTTCAGCGGGCGCGGCGGGTGCAGTCCGAAGACCAGGGAGCCGACCGCGACCAGGGAGAGCAGCCAGCCACCGGCCCGCAGCGGCCGGAAGCCGTACCCGACGGTGATGTCCTGGACCGTCCCCCACGCCCGGCCGTACCAGGACAGGGTGGTGCGGCGGCGGCGCTGCTTGGCGAGCTGCACCCGCCGGGCCGCGTCCTCGTCGCCGATCCGGCGGTAGGCGGCGGTGAGCTGCTCGTAGGCGTAGGGGACATAGCCGTCGCCGTCGCGCTCCAGCAGCGGCAGCCGGCGGGCGGCGGGTTCGTTGGGGATCAGGGATGTGTAGACCAGGCTCTCCAGATGGACCGTGCCCGGCAGTTTGTCCGGCTCCAGGAACAGCACGTCGACCTGGGTGTGCCGGAGGCTGACCCGGCCGTCGACCGGCGGCCCGGCGCGCAGCCAGAGCTGCCCGATCACCGCGCTCGCCGCCCGCAGCACGGTGTCCCCGGGGTGCGCGAGGTCGATGTACGACAGATCCAGGCGGCCGGTGATCCGCGCGCCGCGCAGTCCGATCCAGCCGCGCACCCGGGCCCGTTTGACGACCAGATCCCCGTCGACGGTGACCTTCTGGGCGTCCAGGGCGAGTCCCGCGGGTGGTTCGAGGCGGGCCTCGGAGAGGTCGATGCCGCCGCCGATGGTGGCCCCGTTGAGCCGTATCTCACCGGTCGCGCGCAGTCCCGGCGCCCACAGGTCCTCGCCGATGGTGGCCTGGTTGAGCCGGAGGGCGGGCTTGGCGGGATCCGGGGAGGTGAGGGACGCCCGCGCGAGGAAGAGCGCCCCGCCGATCTGCGCGCCCACCAACTGGATCCGCCCGCGCATCCGGCACTCCGACAACTGGAGCAGCCCCTCGACCCGCACACCGCCGAGGTCGAGCGCGGGCAGCGAGGAGCCGCGCAGGCTCAGCCGCCGCAACTGGGCGCCGTAGAGGTCGGGCGGGTCGGTGAAGTGGCAGTGGCTCAGCCGGACCGGGGTGTCCAGCACCGCGTGCGTCAGATCCAGCGGGCCGGTGATCCGGGCCCCGGACACCCGCAGCGCCGGGACCTCGCCCTCCTCTTCCGGCCCGCTCACCAGCAGTGCCTTCAGCACCGAGGCCCGCAGGGTCCGCCCCGGGCCCCAGCAGGCGCCGTCCTCGGCGTCCTCGTCCGGCGCGGTCCGGAAGTCCACGCTCGCGCCCCGGGGGAAGGCCCGCCACACCCGCTGTTCGGCCGCCGTCAGATCGTTGATCTCCATCGCAGGCCGACTCTGTCCCGGGGGCGCGGAGCTGTCAACCGGCGCCAACCGGCGTCGGCCGAGGCGGGGTTGAGCGACACGGACCCCACCCCGGTGCCGCTACCGCTCCGGCGTCCCGCCCTTGGACTCCACCGCGTGGCCGCCGAACTGGTTGCGCAGCGCGGCGATCATCTTCATCTGCGGGGAGTCGTCCTGCCGGGAGGCGAACCGGGCGAACAGCGACGCGGTGATCGCCGGGAGGGGTACGGCGTGGTCGATCGCCGCCTCCACGGTCCAGCGGCCCTCCCCGGAGTCCTCGGCGTAGCCGCGCAGCTTGTCCAGATGCTCATCGGCGTCGAGGGCGTTGACGGCGAGGTCCAGCAGCCAGGAGCGGATGACCGTACCGTCCTGCCAGGAGCGGAACACCTCCCGGACGTTGTCCACCGAATCGACGCTCTCCAGCAGCTCCCAGCCCTCGGCGTAGGCCTGCATCATGGCGTACTCGATGCCGTTGTGGACCATCTTGGAGAAGTGCCCGGCGCCCACCTTGCCCGCGTGGACATAGCCGTACGGCCCGTCCGGCTTGAGTGCCTCGAAGATCGGCTGGAGCCGCTCGACGTGCTCCTTGTCGCCGCCGACCATCAGGGCGTAGCCGTTCTCCAGGCCCCACACCCCGCCGGAGACCCCGGCGTCCACGAAGCCGATGCCCCGGGCGCCCAGCTCGGCGGCGTGCTTCTCGTCGTCCGTCCAGCGGGAGTTCCCGCCGTCGACCACCACGTCCCCGGGCTCCAGCAGCCCGGCCAGCTCGTCGACGGTCGACTGGGTGGCGGCCCCCGCCGGGACCATCACCCACACCGTGCGCGGCGCATCCAGGGCCCCGACCAGCTCGGCGAGGCTGCTGACATCGGTGACGTCGGGGTTGCGGTCGTAGCCGACGACGGTGTGGCCCGCACGGCGGATCCGCTCGCGCATGTTGCCGCCCATCTTGCCCAGACCGATCAGACCCAGTTGCATGTCAGTTCGCTTTCCGTGAGTTCCATCAGTGCGGTGGTGGGGGTGGGGTGGGTGCGGGGGTGGGATGGGTGCGGGGTTCTGTCCCGTCTCGTCTCGTCCCGTCCCGTCTCGTTTCGTCTCGTTTCGGTTCGTCAGACGGATGCTCCGGTCTGTGCCGTCCGGGTCCCGCCGCGCAGGGCGACGGCGTACATCTCGTCGGCGTCGAGGCGGCGCAGTTCCTCGGCGATGAGTTCGGAGGTGGGCCGCACCTTCAGGGCGAGGGTGCGCGGGGGCTGGCCCGGCAGGGTGAGGGTGGCGAGCGGGCCCTCGGGGCGGTCGATGACGATGTCGCCGCCCGCCGTGCCCAGCCGTACCGCCGTCACCACCGGACCGCCGGTCACCACCCGGTCCACACTCACCCCGAGCCGGGCCTCCAGCCAGCGGGCGAGCAGTTCCGCCGCCGGGTTCTCCGCCTCCGCCTCCACCGCCGCCGACACGATGTCCACCCGCCCCTGGTCCAGGGCCGCGGCCAGCATCGAACGCCAAGGGGTGAGCCGGGTCCAGGCGAGATCGGTGTCACCGGGCGCGTAGGACCGCTTGCGGGTCTCCATCACCCGCATCGGGTTCTCCACCGCGTACAGATCGGTGATCCGGCGCTGCGCGAGCGCGCCCAGCGGGTCCTTGGCGGGGTTGTCGGGCGCGTCCGCCGGCCACCACACCACCACCGGCGCGTCCGGCAGCAGCAGCGGCAGCACCACGCTGTCGGCGTGGTCGGACACCTCGCCGTAGGTGCGCAGCACCACCGTCTCCCCGGTCCCGGCGTCGGCGCCCACCCGGACCTCCGCGTCCAGCCTGGACCGGGTGCGGTCGCGCGGGCTGCGGGCGTGCCGCTTGATCACCACCAGGGTGCGCGAGGGATGCTCGTGGGACGCCTCCTCGGCGGCCCGGATCGCGTCGTAGGCGTTCTCCTCGTCCGTGACGATCACCATCGTCAGGACCATGCCCACGGCCGGTGTCCCGATGGCGCGGCGGCCCTCCACCAACGCCTTGTTGATCTTGCTTGCCGTGGTGTCGGTCAGGTCGATCTTCATGGCCTGCGCCAGCTCCGTCCGTCTTGTGCGAGCATCTCGTCGGCTTCCGCGGGGCCCCAGGTGCCCGACGCGTAGCGCGCCGGGCGGCCGTGGGACGTCCAGTACTCCTCGACCGGGTCGAGGATCTTCCAGGACTCTTCCACCTCCTGGTGGCGGGGGAACAGATTGGCGTCGCCGAGCAGCACATCCAGGATCAGCCGCTCGTACGCCTCCGGGCTGGACTCGGTGAACGACTCGCCGTACGCGAAGTCCATCGTCACGTCCCGGATCTCCATCAAGGTCCCCGGCACCTTCGAGCCGAACCGGACCGTGACGCCCTCGTCCGGCTGGACCCGGATCACGATCGCGTTGCGGCCCAGCTCCTCGGTGGCCGTCGCGTCGAACGGGGAGTGCGGGGCGCCCTGG
Organism: Streptomyces sp. NPDC093252; assembly: GCF_040683675.1. Taxonomy (NCBI): domain Bacteria; kingdom Bacillati; phylum Actinomycetota; class Actinomycetes; order Kitasatosporales; family Streptomycetaceae; genus Streptomyces; species Streptomyces sp. NPDC093252. The sequence goes on from NZ_JBFBEM010000017.1 coordinate 173,785, forward strand.
AACACCACCGCGATCTCCGTCACCCGCCGCCCCAGCCGCTTGCCGGTGCGCAGATAGAAGGGGACGCCCGCCCAGCGCCGGTTGTCGACCGCCAGCTTCAGGGCCGCGTAGGTGTCGGTGACCGAGGCGGGGTCCGTGCCGTCCTCGTCCAGATACCCGGGCACCCGTTCGCCGCCCTGCCAGCCCGCCGTGTACTGGGCGCGCACGGTGTGCCGCCCCAGGTCCCCCGGCAGCCGCACCGCCTTCAGCACCTTCAGCTTCTCCGCGAGCAGCGACTCCGCGTCGAACGCGGCGGGCTCCTCCATCGCGGTGAGCGCGAGGAGCTGGAGGAGGTGGTTCTGGATGACGTCCCGGGCCGAACCGATGCCGTCGTAGTAGCCGGCCCGGCCGCCGATGCCGATGTCCTCGGCCATGGTGATCTGCACATGGTCCACGAAACTGCGGTTCCAGATCGGTTCGAACAACTGATTGGCGAAGCGCAGGGCCAGAATGTTCTGGACGGTCTCCTTGCCGAGGTAGTGATCGATCCGGAACACCTGGTCGGGCTCGAACACATCGTGCACGATCGCGTTCAGTTCCCGGGCGCTCGCCAGATCGTGTCCGAACGGTTTCTCGATCACCGCCCGCCGCCACGCCCCCTCCGGCGCGTCCGCCAGCCCGTGCTTCTTCAGTTGCCGGACCACCTTGGGGAAGAACTTCGGCGGTACGGAGAGATAGAAGGCGTAGTTGCCGCTGGTCCCCCGGGAGGCGTCCAGCTCCTCGACCGCCGAGCGCAGCTCCTTGAACGCGATGTCGTCGTCGAAGTCGCCGGGGATGAACCGCATGCCCTCGGCGAGCTGCTGCCAGACCTCCTCGCGGAACGGGGTGCGCGAGTGCTCCGCGACGGCGTCGTGGACGACCTGCGCGAAATCCTCGTCGGCCCAGTCCCGCCGGGCGAACCCGATGAGCGAGAAGCCGGGCGGCAGCAGCCCCCGGTTGGCCAGGTCGTACACGGCCGGCATCAGCTTCTTGCGGGACAGATCGCCGGTCACCCCGAAGATGACCAGCCCGGACGGACCGGCGATCCTGGGCAGCCGCCGGTCGCGCGGATCGCGCAGCGGGTTGACCCACGCTTCCTGACGCTGCGTCTGCCTGCTCTGCGCGCTGCTCATCTGACGCCGGTCCCCTCACATCTCGCCGGAAGCGGTGACGACCGCTCGGTCCGATGTGTTCGACCTCAAAAGTCAGACCTTTATTCCCCCCGCTACAGGGCGCTGCCCGCCCGCCAGTCCGCCCAGGACAGGTTCCAGCCGTTGAGCCCGTTGGCCGGGTCGACCGTCACCTCACCGGAGTTCTCGACGATCACCACATCCCCGAGCATCGAGCTGTCGTAGAACCGGTAGCCGTCGGCGCGGGTGTCGTCGGCGCCCCGGGTGTCGTCCAGCGAGACACAGCCGTGGCTGGTGTTCTCGCTGCCGAACACCGAGGACGCGGCCCAGTAGTTGCCGTGCACGAAGGTGCCGGAGGTGGTGAGCCGCTGCGCGTGCGGTACGTCCGGGATGTCGTACTCGTCGCCGAGCCCGACCGTGGAGGACTCCATCCGGGTCTCCTTGGACCGCTCGCTGATCACCATGATCCCGGACCAGGTCAGATGATCGGGATCGCCGCCGGTGACCGGATAGGTGGCGAAGGTCTCACCGTCCCGGCGAACCGTCATCTCCCTGGCCGCCAGATCGACCGTGCTGATCTGCTCCCGCCCGATGTGGAAGGTGACGTCCTTGGCCTGGGTGCCGTACACCCCGTCCGCGCCCGCCACGTCCCGCAGCCGCAGCCCGAGGGTGATGGTGGTGCCGGAGGCCCAGTAGGTCTCGGGGCGGAAGTCGAGCCGGGTGTCGCTGAACCAGTGGCCGACGATCTCGACGGGCGGCTCGGCGGACACCGTGATCGCCCGCTGCACCGCCGCGCGGTCGGTGACGGCATGGGTGAAGTTCAGCGACACGGGCATGCCGACGCCGGAGGTCGAACCGTCCTCGGGCGTGAAGTAACCGAGGAAGGTCTCGCCGGGCCGGGTGGTGGTGAAGACGGCGACCGACTCCGTCCCGTCGTCGGCCACCGCCGTGACCGTGTACTCCGTCCCCGACAGCGGATTCCCGTCCGAGGTCCACGTCGTACGGTCCGCGCCGAACGACCCGGCCAGGGTGCTGCCGTCGCCGCCCGCCACCCGTACGGACGTCAGCGCGGCCCCGCCGTTGCGGACCGCCACCTCGACGGGACTGACGAAGGACGCCGCGGTGGTGCCGTCGGCCGGGATGACCGTGATCTCGGGGCGTTGCGCCGCGGACTCGGCGGTGGTGGCGTCTCCCGACCCCGTTGAGCCGGTGCCGCTCGCGTCCGCCGAGCCGGTGCACCCGGCGAGGGCGGCGGCTCCCGCCGCGCCCAGCAGGGAGATCACTCCCCGCCGCGACCACTCCTGCGGCTGCCGTCCGGACCGGTTCGGTATGTGCGGGACACCCACGGTGAGCCTTCCTGTTCGTACGACTCGTGCGAGTGCATGGTGCGTTGCTTGGCTGGGGGGAGGCTGTGAAGGGGGTTCCCTCCGGGGGTTCGGGGGCTTTTCCTGCTGGGGTGCTGGGGTGCTGGGGTGCTGGGGTGCTGGGGTGCTGGGGTGCTGGGGTGCCGGGTGAGGTGGGGGCGGGCGGGTGGGTGGTGTGAGGCGGAGAGGTGGGGGCGGGTGGTGAAGGGGGCGGGGGATGGGGTCGGGCGAGGGGGTGGGGGCGGCGAGAGGGGTGGGTCGGTGCGGGCGGGGGGAGCCGGTGGGTTCCCACCCCCGTGGGGGACCCACCGGGGGCATGGGCGTCGGCGAGGGGGCGCTCCGCCGTCCGGTCCACCGTTCCCGCCTCCCGCCTCCCGCTGCGGATGTGCGGATGTGCGGATCTCCGGGTCCCGGGACGGTCGCTCCAGTGCCCGACGGCGACCGGGAGCGCCGTACCGGTGACTGCGGCCGGAGTTACAGCTCCGGCGCTCCTTGCCGTGGGCGCCGACCGAACCCGGCGCACCTGCCGTGCCGCCGCGCAGGCACTCGGTGACGACCAGCGCGGGCCCCGCCTCCACCGCCGTGTGGGTGGCCCCCAGCCCCGGCGCCCGGCCTGACCCGCGCTCCGGCCCGCCAAGGCTCCCGCCCCGGCCTCTGCTCCCGGCCCGGCACCCCTGCCCTTGACCCGGCACTTCTGCCCCTACCCCCCACCCCCTACCTCCTGCCCCCGGCCCCTCCCCCTCCCCCCGGTTACAGCCGGGCCGGCTCCCGCTGTGGGGGTGCTTCGGTCAGGGCGATGCGGTCGTGGGCCCTGCGCAGAGGCCGGGGGGCCCACCAGGCGTAGCGGCCCAGCAGGGCCATCGTCGCCGGGACCAGGAGCATCCGGACGATCGTCGCGTCGATCAGGACCGCCAGGGTCAGGCCCAGGCCGATCTGGAGGATGGGGGCGAAACCGCCGGTCATGAACGCGCCGAAGACGATCGCCAGCAGCAGCGCGGCACAGGTCACCACCCGGCCCGAGCGGGCGAGCCCGGTGATCACGGCCTCCCGGTCGTCCCCGGAACGCGCCCGCGCCTCCCGCATCCGCGCCAGGATGAACAACTCGTAGTCCATGGCCAGTCCGAACGCGATCGCGATGATCAGCGGGGGCGCGGTGAGACTGAGCGCACCGAGTTCCTGCGAGCCGAGCAGCCCGGCCAGATGCCCGTCCTGGAAGACCCAGACGACGACCCCCAGCGCCGCGCCCAGACTGAGCAGCGTGGTGGCGATGGTGCGCAGCGGCAGCAGTACCGAACCGGTGAAGGCGAACAGCAGCGCGAAGATACCCGCCAGGACGGTCAGCGCGGCCCAGGGCGCCCGTTCGGCCAGCATCTCCCGGAAGTCGACCAGCCGTGCCGCCGTGCCGGTCACCGTCACCGGCTCCTCCCCGCGCAGCTCCCGTACCCGCTCGACGAGGGCGGTGGCCCCGTCGCCGTCGACCGGGCCGGGCGGGGGGAGTTCCACGACCGTGGCGCCGCCCGGCAGTTCCCTGCTCCCGGCGCGGGACGACAGCGCGCGGATCCGGTCGGCGGTCGCCGGGTCGGTGCCGGGCTCCATGACGACGGTGACGGGGGCCACCCCGGTACCGGGCGGGAAGTGCGCGCCGAGCGTGTCGTGGAGCTGCCGGGCCTCGGTGTCGGCGGGAAGCTGGGTCGCGTCACCGATGTTGATCCGCAGCCCGGAAACCGGCAGCGCCAGCACCAGCAGCGCCGGGACGGTCACCGCGATCACGGCCACCCTGCGCCGCGCGGCGAACCGGGCCAGCCGCGCGAACACCCGCCCCTCCGCGCCGTCCGGCCGCTCCTTCGCCGCCGGGATCCTCGCCCCGAACCGGGCCAGCAGCGCCGGCAGCAGGGTCAGCGCGGCCAGCATGTCGATGACGACGACGGCCGCCACCGCCAGCCCCATACTGCGCAGGAACACGCTCGGGAACACCAGCAGCCCGGTCAGGCTCACCGCCACCGTCAGCCCCGAGAACAGCACGGTCCGCCCGGCCGCCGCCACCGTCCGGTGCACCGCCTCCGTCACATCCGGTGTCGTCCGGCGCTCCTCACGGAACCGGACCAGCATCAGCAGCGCGTAGTCCACCGCGAGACCGAGGCCCAGCATGGTGGTGACCTGGATCGCGTACACCGAGATGTCGGTGACCTGGCTGAACACGAACAGCGCCAGGAACGCCCCGGCGATCCCGCTGACCGCGACCACCAGCGGCAGCCCCGCCGCGCGCAGCCCGCCGAAGATCACCAGCAGCAGCGCCAGCACCACCGGCAGCGAGATCAGCTCCGCGTTGCGCACATCCTCCTGCGCCTGACCGCCCAACTGGGTGCCCAGCAGCGGGCCGCCGCTGACATGCACCTCGGGCGCCTCGATCGCGTGGAGGCGCTCGGCCGTGGCGTCGATGACCCGTTCCTCGGCATCGTCGTCCAGCCCGCCGTCGAAGGTGACCGGGATCAGCAGCGCCCGCCCGTCCTCGGAGGCCAGCCCCGGCGTGGCGTACGGGTCGGGGACGGCGGCCACCCCGGAGAGCGACCGCAGCTCAGCCACCGCCCGCCCCACCTCCTCGCGCAGCGCGGGGCCGTCGACGGCGGGCCCCTTCACCACGGCGGTGATCGACTCGCCGTCGGGATCGGCCCGGTCGAGATACTGAGCCGCCGCCTCCGACTCGGTGCCCGGTACCTCCGGGACATTGTCGGAGAGCCGGGCGAACACCCCCGTACCGAGCCCGAAGCCGAGCAGCAGGAACAGCGCCCAGAGCGCTATCACGGTGAGTGGGCGGCGGGTCGCCGTCCGGGCGAGTGCGGTCAACACGGTGCCTCCCGGCAGATCGTGGACTGGATGCCCACAGCCTCCCGGCGCACCCGGTCCGCCCGGATCGCCGGGACGAGCGGTTTCCCCGACTCGCCCGCATGGGGGAGGAGACGGCCCGGCTCACTCCTGCGAGGGAGACCGGGGGAGGCCGGGGGAGGCCGGAAGGGGATCGGCAAGGGACCGGCAAGGGACCGGAAAGGGACCGACCGCATGGGGACCGGAAGGAGACGGCGGGAGGTCGAGGACGGCGACCAAACCACGGCCCGCCGCCCCGGTCAGGAATGGACACCGGCGCTCGCGGGTTGAGGTGATCGTCCGTGCCCAGCGAAGGAGCTCCGATGCCCGCCGACCCCACCGTCCCCGCCCCCGACCCTTCCCCCGCCTCCGCCTCCGCCCCCTCCCCGGTCCGCGAACTGCGTCTGGTCGTCACCGCCGAGGACTACGACGCCGCCCTGCACTTCTACCGGGACGTGCTGGGGCTGCCCGAGCAGGCCGCGTTCTCCTCCGAGGGCGGACACGTCACCATCCTGGACGCGGGCCGGGCCACCCTGGAGATCACCGACCCGAAGCACGCCGCGTTCATCGACGACGTCGAGGTCGGCCGACGTGTCGCCGGGCCGATCCGGGTGGCCTTCCAGGTCGACGACTCCACCGCCGCCACGGCTCGGCTCGCCGCCGCCGGGGCAGAGATCGTCGCCGAGCCCACCCGCACCCCCTGGAACTCCCTCAACTCCCGCCTGGAAGCCCCCGGCGCCCTCCAATTGACCCTCTTCGAGGAACTGGACGAGGCCAAGCGCTGACCCGATCCAGGGTCCTGGCACCCCAGGGCCCCGCGCCCCAGGGCCCGGGGCCTACCCGGCGCCCCCCGGCGCCACCAACCCCGTCTCGTAGGCGCAGATCACCGCCTGCACCCGGTCCCGCAGACCCAGCTTGCTCAGCACATTGCTGACATGGGTCTTCACCGTGTGCTCGCTCACGAACAGCGTCGTGGCGATCTCGGCGTTGGACAGCCCCCGGGCCAGCAGCCGCAGGGTCTCCACCTCGCGCGCGGTGAGCACGTCCAGCCGCCGCGGGGTGGCCTCGGCCGCCGCCTCCGCACGGCGGCGCCGCACGATGTCCGCGACCAGCCGCCGGGTCACCGCCGGGGCCAGCAGCGAATCACCCGCCGCCACCACCCGCACCGCGTGCACCAGATCGTCCCGGCGGACGTCCTTCAGCAGAAAGCCGCTCGCCCCCGCGTACAGCGCCTCGTACACATACTCGTCCAGATCGAACGTGGTCAGCATCACCACCTTGCAGCCGGACCCCGCGCACACCCGGCGCGCCGCCTCCAGGCCGTCCATCACCGGCATCCGGATGTCCAGCAGCAGCACATCGGGCGCGTGGGCGCGCACCGCCGCCACCGCCTCGGCGCCGTCCCCGGCCTCCGCCACCACCTCGATGTCCGGCTGCGCCTCCAGGATCATGCTGAAGCCGCTGCGGACCAGTTCCTGATCGTCGGCCACGACCACCCGTACGCTCACCCGACGGCCGCCTCCCGCTCGGCGGCGGCCACCGGCAGCCGCACCAGCACCCGGAACCCGCCGCGCGGTCCGAGCCCGCTCTCGGCGGTCCCGCCGCAGGCCGAGGCCCGCTCCCGGATGCCGATCAGCCCCTGACCGCCACCGGGTTCACCCCCCGGTCTCCCGGCCGGGCCGGCTACCCCCGGTCCACCCGGCCGGACCTCACCGCCCGGCCGGACCTGTCTGCCCGGTCCACCCGGCCGGACCTGTCCGCCCTGCCCGCCGGGCCGGACCACACCGCCCTGCCCGCCTTGCCCGCCCTGTACGTACTGCCCGCCCTGCCCGCCGGAGAGCCCCGCAGGGCCCCGTCCGTCGTCCGTCACCGTCAGGGTCAAGGCGTCCTCCGTCCAGTCCAGCGCGACCGTGGCGGACGAAGCGTACGCGTGTTTGACCGTGTTGGTGAGGGCCTCCTGCACCACCCGGAACGCGGCCACATCGGTGTCCGGCGGCAGCGCCCGCGGCTCGCCCGACGTGCGCATCTCCACCCGCAGCCCGGTGGACTCCCGTACCTGACGCACCAGTTCCGGCAGGGTCACCACCCCCGGCTGCGGCAGCCGCTCCGCCCCCACCCCCGCGGCCCGCTCCTCCGCCAGCACCCCCAGGATCCGCCGCAACTGCCCCATGGCGTCCCGCCCGCTGGCCGCGATGGCGTCGAACGCGGCCTCCGCCCGCTCCGGATCCCGGCGCACCACCACCGGCCCGGCCTCCGCCTGGACCACCATCAGACTCACCGCGTGCGCCAGCACATCGTGCATGTCCCGGGCGATCCGGGACCGCTCCTGGGCGCGGGCCCGCTGGGTGTCGGCGGTCCGCTCCCGCTCCAGCCGCAGCGCCCGGTCCTCCAGTTGGGCCGTGTACGCCCGCTGGAGCCGGGCCAGCATGCCCAGCGCGTACGCGCACACCACGGTCATCAGATGGAACGCGTACTCATAGGGCTTCGGCACCTCGAAGTGGTTCATCGTGGCCGCCACCCCGAGCAGCCAGCCCACCAGCAGGATCCGCCGCTGCACGGGCGGGCAGAGCGCGGCCACCGTGTACAGCGCCACGGCCCCGCCGTACACCACGTCCGGCGGCGGCGCGTGATGGATCGCCATCGCCGGGGTCACCACCGACACCGCGCAGGCCGTCAGGAACGGCGCCCGCCGCCGCCACACCAGCGGCACTGCGGTGGCCGCTCCCAGCGCGAACCCCTGCCAGGTCAGATGCTCGGACTTCTCGCCGGGAAAGATCCACTGGAGGGTGGTCGCGAACAGCACCAGCGCCGCGAGCGCCGCGTCCACCACATACGGATGCGTGGTGCGCAGCCGGGTGACGACGGGGGCGATCCAGGACGGGACGACGACGGACATGGGCGGCTCCTCGGGACGGGACCGGGGCAATCCAGTATCGGCCGCGCCCCTCCCACCGGTCCTCACCGACAAGAGGGATATCCGGGCCTCCCACCTGAGAGCCACCACCCCCGTACCGGGGAGCCACCACCCTCCCACCCGGGAGCCACCCTGCTCCCGCCCGGGAGCCACCCTCCCCCCTGGCAGCCATCCCCGTGGTACCCCTTGATCCATCGCCCGTCACAGGAGCGACGGACCGGAGAGACGGAGAAGACAGCGTGAGGCTGACGATTCTGGGTGGCGGCGGGTTCCGCGTACCGCTGGTGTACGGGGCGCTGCTCGGCGACCGGGGCGAGGGGCGGGTCGGCGAGGTCGTGCTGCACGATCCGGACGCCGGCCGGCTCTCCGCCGTCACCCGGGTCCTCGCCGAGCAGGCCGAGGGCGTCCCCGGCGCCCCGGCCGTCACCGCGACCACCGACCTGGACGAGGCCCTGCGCGGTGCCGACTTCGTGTTCTCCGCGATCCGCGTCGGCGGTCTGGAGGGCCGGGCGCAGGACGAGCGGGTGGCGCTCGCCGAGGGGGTCCTCGGTCAGGAGACCGTCGGCGCGGGCGGGATCGCCTACGGGCTGCGGACCGTACCGGTGGCCATGGACATCGCCCGCCGGGTCGCCCGGCTCGCCCCCGACGCCTGGGTCATCAACTTCACCAACCCGGCCGGACTGGTCACCGAGGCCATGTCCCGCCACCTCGGCGACCGGGTCATCGGCATCTGCGACTCACCGGTCGGCCTCGGCCGCCGCATCGCCCGGGTGCTGGGCGTCACGGACCCGGCCGCGGCCTGGATCGACTACGTCGGCCTCAACCATCTCGGCTGGGTGCGCGGCCTGCGCGTCGCCGGGCGGGACGAACTGCCGCGGCTGCTGGCCGACCGCGCGCTGCTCGGCTCGTTCGAGGAGGGCCGCCTCTTCGGCCCCGACTGGCTCCGCTCGCTCGGCGCGGTCCCCAACGAGTATCTCCACTACTACTACTTCAACCGCGAGACCGTGGCCGCCTACCGGGCGGCCGAGCGGACCCGCGGCGCCTTCCTCCGCGACCAGCAGGCGGGGTTCTACGCCGAACTGGGCGACCCCGCCGCCCCCGCCCTCGCCGCCTGGCACCGCACCCGCGCCGAGCGCGAGGCCACCTACATGGCGGAGAACCGGGAGAGCGCCGGAGCCGGTGAGCGCGAGCCCGAGGACCTGTCGGGCGGGTACGAGCAGGTCGCCCTGGCCCTGATGCGGGCCATCGCCCGGGACGAGCGCGCCACCCTGATCCTCAACGTCCGCAACCGCACCACCCTGGCGGCCCTGGATGCCGAAGCGGTCATCGAGGTGCCGTGTCTGGTGGACGCGAACGGCGCGCACCCGGTCGCCGTCGATCCGCTGCCGCTGCACGCGACCGGGCTGGTGTGCGCGGTGAAGGCGGTCGAACGGGAGGTGCTGGCGGCGGCGGCCTCCGGCTCCCGGGCGACGGCCGTGAAGGCGTTCGCCCTGCACCCGCTGGTCGACTCGGTCGAGGTGGCCCGACGGCTGGTCGACGGGTACCGGGCCGTCCATCCGGGCCTGGCGTACCTCACCTGACCCCGGGTGCGGTCGCGCCCCTTCCCATCAAGAATGGTCGCGCCCATTCCCATCAAGAATTAAGGAACGGGCGAAGGCGCTGATCAAGCCCGATGACCGAGCGGCGATGACACGGACCGGTCGTCTCGCGGACATCTGGCGTTCGCCTGCCGCCCCTGAGATGCGGAGCACCCAGACGGACAGTCCAGTGAGAAGAGGTGCACCGTGCGGGATCCGCGTATGGCCGCGATCGGCAAGGGGCTCAGGAGGCGCGGCCGGCTGCTCGCCGAGGCGGTCGGCCCGCCCCGCGGCCGGCCGACCGCGCTCCCGGCCCCGCGCGGGGACGGTCCCACCACCCCGGCCCGCGACGGCGGCTACGTCGCCCCGCTCGCCCCGCGCCTGGTGGACTCCCCGGTCTTCATACTCTCCTCGGTCCGCTCCGGCTCCACCCTGCTCCGGGTGCTGCTCAACAGCCACAGCCGGATCCGCGCCCCGCACGAGATGCATCTGCGCACCCTCGGCGTCCGGCTCGGCCGGGACTTCACCGCCGCCGCCATGAAGGAACTGGCGCTGGACAGGCAGGAACTGGAGCACGTCCTGTGGGACCGCGTCCTGCATCTGGAACTGCACCGCAGCGGCAAGGAGGTCATCGTCGACAAGACCCCCGCCAACACCCTCATCTGGCCCCGGCTGCACCGATGTTGGCCCGACGCCCGCTACATCCTGCTGCTGCGCCACCCCGGCGCGGTGATCACCTCCCTCACCAGCCGCCGCACCGACCCCGACCCCGACCGGATCCGCGCGGAGGTGCTCGGCTACAGCGAGAAACTCGAAGAGGCCCGCACCGCACTCCCGCGGGCCCATGTCATCCGCTACGAGCACCTCACCGCCGAACCCGAGGCCGCCACCCGCGACCTGTGCGCCCATCTCGGCGTCGACTGGGAGCCCTCGATGCTGGACTACGGACGCCAGGACCACGGAGTCTTCCGGCCCCAGCTCGGCGACTGGAGCAGCACCATCAAGTCCGGCCGCATCCAGTCCGCCCGCCCCGCCACGCCCGGCCTCGACCTCCCGCCCCGGCTGACCGAGCTGGCGAGGACGTGGGGGTACCCGGGTTAGGTCCGGTCGGTCGGACCAGGGGCGTGGGTACGAGGACACCGGGCACCCCCACGCGGTCTGTGTGTGCGTACCGTGAAGTCGCGCCAGCACCGGCGAGGCGAAGTCGCCCCGACCGGCGCCGCGCGCACCCCCGCTACCCCGTGAACCCGGCCGTGACCGAAGTGAACTGCCAGTTGTTCTGGGCGATGCCCGAGCAGTTGCTGGTCACCCCGCCACCCGGGCAGGGCCGGTCGCGGTTGACGGACCAGAAGGCGAGCCGTGCCAGATGCCGGGCGTTGGCCCAGTCACGGATCTGCGTCCAGGTCTGCACCGAGGTCAGCTCCTGCTGGTCGCTGAGCCCGTTCATGCCGGAGATGCCCATATGGGCGTAGGCGGTGGCGTCGTCCCAGCCGAAGACCGACTTCAGCTTGTTCTTGAGCCCTTCCGACGCGTTCACCGTGTTGCCGTACATGTCGGCGCCGCCGCCGAAGTCGAACGGCATGATGGTGAAGACGTCGATATTGGCGTTCAGCGCCCGCGCCTGCTCGATCAGCCGGTTGCCCCAGGAGGTGGGCCCGGTGGTCGTCGTCCCGAAGGTGATGATGGTCCGCAGCCCGGGGTTGTTGGCCTTGACGATCCGCAGCGCGTTCAGGATCCGGTCCTGGACGACCGCGTTCTCGAACTCGTCGGTGTTCTCGATGTCGACGTCGATCGCCTTGAGGGCGTACGCGTCGATGACCCGCTGATAGGCGCCCGCGAGGGCCTCGGCGGTGGCGCAGTTCGGGCCGAGCTTGTTGCCGCTCCAGCCGCCGATCGACGGGACGATGTCCCCGCCGGCCGCCCGGATGGAGTTGATGACCGCCTGGTCGTTGCCGCCGGTCAGCGGCCGGCTGCCGTCCCACGCCGGGTTGCAGCCGCCGGAGGAGAGGATGAACGCCATCGTGAACCACTTGATCCCGGTCGCGCTCATCACCGTCGGCGCGCTCGGCGGGTCACCCCAGCCGAGGTACAGATAGGGCGCGGCCTGCTTGAACCCGGGGTCGGGGTTGCCCGGCCCGGTGGTCACGGACAGCGCGTTGGACGCCCCCGACGTGTTCCCCGCGAGGTCCCGGGCCCGGACCGTGAAGGTGTACGTCGTACTGGGCGCGAGCCCGGTCACCGTGGCCGTGGTCCCGGACACGCTGAGCACCGGACCGGCCGCGCTGGAGATGTCGTACGCGGTGACCCCCACATTGTCGGTGGAGGCGTTCCAGGCGAGGCTGACGCTGGTCGCGGTCTGGGCGGTGGCACGCAGGCTGCCGGGGACGGTCGGCGCCTGGGTGTCGTTGCCGCCGCCCGGTCCGTCCAGGCTGATGTCGTCGGCCTGGTAGGTGCCCTGCCCGTACCAGCCGTGCACATAGACCGTGGCGCTGGTCTGGGTGGCGCCGGTGGTGAACGAGACGCTGAGCTGGGCGTACCCGGACGGCGAGGTCGTCCAGGCCGAACCGCCGCCGTCGACACCGAGATAGACGTACGACCCGCGGACCCAGCCCGTCAGGGCGTAGGTGGTGGACGGCTGGACGGCGACGGTCTGGCTGCACCGGGCGTTGTCACTCGTGCTCGCCGCGCCCTGGAGCGCGCGCGAGCCGCCGTGCACGGGGGTGGAGACGACCGACCCGAGGTTCCCGGAGCAGGTCCAGGGCGCGAGCGCGCCGGACTCGAACCCCGGGTTGGTCAGCACATTGGCCGCATGGGCCGTACCGGGCAGGGCGACCGCCCCGGCGAGGGCCAGGGCGGCGGCCCCGAACAGGGCGAGCAGACGTCTGCGGGCACGTCTGAGAGGTAGGTTGCGCACGCGATCTCCCTGGGATGGTGTGGGGTGTTCGGGAGTACGAGTGGTGCGCCACCCAAGTTGGTATGGACCAATTACGGTGTCAAGGGCTGGAGCGGCAGCACCTCGGCCGCTGTCTGCACCGGGTGCGCCGACCGGGGCGCGGGCGGCGCGGCCCGCACCGGCTCCGGTTCCTCCGCACGCTGCGCCGGTACGGAATCCAGCAGCGGACGCGGCCCCGAGACCACGGTGTAGTCCTGCCCGAGGAACGGCGGCGTGATCTCCCCGGGATCCTCGCCGAGCGCCAACTGCACCGCCGCCCAGGGCGCGTTGATCCCGCACAGCGAGAGCTGGTGCAGCCCGCCCGCCGGACGTGCGTTGACATCCATCAGCACCGGACGGTCACCGAACATCCGGAACTGGATGTTCGACAGATAATGCAGCCCGAAGCCCTCCGCGGTCAGCCGCGCCGGACCCACCCACTCCTCGCTCAGGGTGAACCCGCGCCGCCGCCCGTTCTTGGTCCGGCCCACCGCCAGCCGCACCCGGTTGTCCGGCCCGGTCAGACAGTCCACCGACACCTCCGGCTGCTCCAGCCGGGGCATCACCAGCCAGTCCACCGGCTCCTCGGCCGCCCGCAGCGCCTCCAGCACCAGATCGAGCTGCACGTACGGGGTCGGGAAGCCGTTGAGATGCAGCAGGGAGAACGGCGCCCGGGTGATCATCCGGAACCCGACCCCGCCCGCGCCGGACGCCGGCTTGAAGCACGCCTTGTGCCCGCCCGCCTCCAACTCCTCGACGGCGGCGAGGAGTTCGTCCGCGCCGCGCACCCGCCACCACGGCGGCACCGGCACCCCGATCGCCTGCACGGCCTCGTAGGCGATCACCTTGTCCCGGAACACCGCGACGGCCTCCGGCGGCGGCGCCAGCAGCGCGGTCCCGGCCGCCGCGAACTCGGCGCGGTGCGCCACGATCGCCGACTGGTTCAGCCGGGGCACGAACACATCGATGCCCCGGCGCCTGCACTGGTCGAGCGCGTACTCCACATACCCGGCCGGGGACAGCCCCTCCGGCTCCAGCTCGGCGGTGTCGGCGGCGGCCAGCACGGGGGAGTCGGGGTCACCGTGGGTGGCATGGATCTCGACGGCCCGGTCGCTCGGATTTCGGCGGAGCTGATCCATGAAGAACACGTTCTCCGCGTACGTGCGGTTGAGCCAGACGCGTACGCGAGAGACCATGCAGGGCCGTCCTTCCACGGTTCGCGGGCACGACGGGACACGTCCGTACCCGGACAGGGGGAAATGGTGAGATGCACCGAGCCACCTGCGGGGCCGAGGTTCGCGGTGGGTGGTGTCGGGGCGATCATACGGGTTTGAAGGAACCCCGCGTGCAACATGCGTGTTACGGATTTTCCGATGATGTCCCCCCGGAACGCAGGCTCCCGTTCACCACCGCGACGCACCCGTCCGCCAGGGCCGCGACCCGCCCGGGTGCCCCTTGCCCGCCACCTGGGGAGTGTGTTCTCGTGGTGACCTTCGGATGATCCACGCGCATTCAGGGCGTATTCAGGGGGGTACGGGTGACATCCACGGCCGCCGGCACCGGTCAACTGCTGGCCATCAGCGATCTGCACATCGGGTACGCGGAGAACCGGGCCCTGGTCGAGCGGATGCGCCCGGTGACGGACGACGACTGGCTCCTGGTGGCCGGTGATGTCGCCGAGACCGTCGCCGACATCGAATGGGCCCTGCGGACCCTCGCCGGCCGCTTCCGCAAGGTCGTCTGGGCCCCCGGCAACCATGAGCTGTGGACCCACCCCAAGGACCCCGTCACCCTGCGCGGCGTCCAGCGCTACGAGCATCTCGTCGCCCTCTGCCGCGACCTCGGCGTCGTCACCCCCGAGGACCCCTACCCCCTCTGGCAGACCCCCGAGGGCCCGGTCGCCGTCGCCCCCCTCTTCCTCCTCTACGACTACTCCTGGCTCCCCGCCGGCAGCACCACCAAGGACCAGGGACTGGAGTACGCCCACTCCACCGGGATCGTCTGCACCGACGAGTTCCTCCTCCACCCCGACCCGCACCCCACCCGCGAGGCATGGTGCCGCGCCCGGGTCGCGCACACCGAGGCCCGCCTCGCCGCACTTCCCGAGGACCTGCCCACCGTCCTCGTCAACCACTACCCCCTGGACCGCCACCCGACCGAGGTGCTCTGGCATCCCGAGTTCGCCATGTGGTGCGGCACCGCCCTCACCGCCGACTGGCACCACCGCTTCCGCGTCCGCACCATGGTCTACGGCCATCTGCACATCCCGCGCACCACCTTCCACGACGGTGTCCGCTTCGAGGAGGTCTCCGTGGGCTACCCGCGCGAGTGGCGCCAGCGCGACGAACCCCCCGGCAGGCTGCGCCGGATCCTGACCGAGGAGGTCGCCGCCCGGTGATCGAGGAACTGCTGCCCGCGTCCGTGGCCGCGGTGGAGACCTTCGGCCACGACGACACCGCCGAGGCGGCCCTCTACCCCGAGGAGGCGGCCCTCGTCGAGCGGGCCGTGACCAAGCGGCGCCGCGAGTTCGCCACCGTGCGGGTCTGCGCGCGGGCCGCGATGGAACGGCTCGGCGTCCCGCCCCACCCCGTCCTCACGGGCGAGCGGGGCGCACCCAACTGGCCCGGGGGGCTGGTCGGCAGCATGACCCACTGCGAGGGCTACGCCGCCGCCGCCCTCGCCCGCGCCGGTGACCTCGCCTCGCTCGGCGTCGACGCCGAACCCCACGGCCCGCTCCCCGACGGCGTACTGGAGGCGGTGGCCCTGCCCGCCGAGCGCGCCCGGCTGGCCAGGCTGACCGCCCACCGCCCCGACCTGCACTGGGACCGGCTGCTGTTCAGCGCGAAGGAGTCCGTCTACAAGGCGTGGTTCCCCCTGACGGGCGCCTGGCTCGACTTCTCCGAAGCGGACATCGACCTGACCCCCGCCCCCGACACGGAGACTTCCGACGCGGTGGCCGCTGACAGGGCAGCCCCCGACGCGGGGGCCCCGGGCACGGCAGCCTCCGGCGCGGTGGTCTCCGGCACCCTGCGCGCCGAACTCCTCGTCCCCGGCCCACTGGTCGCCGGTCACCGCCTGGGGCACTTCGAGGGCCGCTGGACGATCCAGCGGGGGTTGGCCGTGACGGTGGTTGTGGTGCCGGTGGGTTGAGTGGAAGTGGGGGTGGGGGGCGGCTGTAGTTGTGGTGGGCGGTCCCTGGGAGGGGTCCGGCACGGGGTGGCGCGTGGCGCCGGGTGGCGCTCCCGGCGCGGGCCGCCCTCGTCGCCGCGAGGGCATCACGCCGGTGGCCCCCCGGACGGCGGGCACCAGCTTCCCAGCATCCGGAACAGCGCCTCCTCGTTGCCGCTCAGCCCCGCCTCCGCGAGCGCCCGGTCGGCCTCGGCGAGCACGGCCGGGGGCACCAGGGGCGGTCGGCCCGTCCCGGGTGGTCCGGCGGTCAGGTCGCAGGCCGCCCTGACCGTGTGCAGCAGGCGCAGATACGCCTGGAGGGCGGCGCGTTCACGATCGGTCAGCAGTGCGGTCCCCATGGGGTGGCTCTCCCTCGTCCGGATCCGCGCACCCGGACATCCCGGGACGCAACCTCCAGCTTGCCAACCGCCACTGACAATCCGTCCGGACCACACGAGAGGCGCTCCCGGAAGTCAGCCCTGGAGCCCGGCAAGGGCCCTTGGGGCAGACTCTTTGGACAGCCCCCTCAGCCCCCTCAGCCCCCTCAGCCCCCCTCAGCCCCCCTCAGCCCCCTGGAGCCCCCTGGAGCCCCCTGGAGCCCCCTGGAGCCCCCTGCGGGAGGGAGCCCATACCCCCGGAGGGGCGCCCTACTCCCGCCCCAAGTACCCCAGCGACGCCTCGATCCGCCCCGCCAGGTCGTCGCGTCGGCCGCGTGGGGTGGAGCCGCCCAGCCAGGCGCGGCAGCGGCTGGCCAGGAGGAGACCGAAGGTCTCGGCGTCCTTCTCCTCCGCGAGGTCGAAGCGGGTGCGGGCGGCGACCGCGCGGACCGTCGCTTCGAGGTCTGCCTCGTCCCGCAGCAGCCGCGCGGCGACCGCCGCACCCTCCAGCGGGTGCCCGGCGTGGCCTGCGGCCATGTGCCAGAGTTCGTGGCCCAGGATGACCAACTGGTGGTCCGGCGCGGTGCGTTCCTCGACCACCACCAGGTCCTGGTCGGCCAGATCGATCCACAGCCCGCTGGCCGCGCTGCGCGGGAACGCCGCCGTGCGGAAGAGGACGGGGCGGCCCCGGCGGCGGCTCATCGCGTCGCACAGGGCCGTGTGGAGATCGGCGGGCGCGGCGGGCACGGGGAGAGCCAACTCCTCGATCAGTGCGCCGCACAGACGGCGCATGTCCTTACCGATGCGCACAGACTCTCCCCACGGTCCCGACTCTCACCTGCTCACGACTCGGGCCGTTTGACACTCTCCAGCAGCATGTCCAGCCACTCGGCGACCTTGTCGCGGTGCTGGTCGGTGGGGAGTTGGGCGGCACGCCAGGCGATGCCCCGCACGCCGTGGTCCTGGAGCAGCTTCTCCAGGGGGTCCTCGGTGGCGATCCGGGCCGCCGCCGCGCGGTCCCGGTCGGCGAGCCGCTGGAGCAGTTCCTGCTCGGTGCGCTGGAGGGTGTCGGCGAGTGCCTCGGGGTCGTCGGCGGTGAGGAATCCGGCGTGCACCCGGAAGAACCGCTGGATGGCGTCGCAGTGCTCCATCGTGGGCCGCCGGTCGCCGTTGATGAGGGCGCCCGCCTGCTGCCGGGACATCCCGGCGCCGTCCGCGATCTCCTGCTGGGTGTGGCGGCGGCCGTTGGGCTTGAGGCGGGTGCGGCGCAGCAGGTCGAGGCGCTGGAGGAAGCGCGCCTGCACATCGGGTTCCCCGGCGGCCCGCCCGGCGAGCAGCTCCTGCACCACGGGCTCGGGGACCCCGCAGGCCACCGAGAGCCGGGCGGGGTCGAAGATCTCGGCGTGCGGGATGCCCAGCCGGTCGGTGAGCGCGGTCACGCGGTCGACGACGGCCGACAGCACCGCCGACGCGGCGGCGTCCTGAACCTCGTAGCCATCCGTCACCGACGTGTCTCCTACGTTTCTCACAGCCATCTCTCAAGCGGTTGCCGTGAACTTCCCGGAGCGTAGCGGTTCGTTCGAACTCACATCCAGGTCTCGCCACAACTGTGGCCTATTTCAGCCGTCAACCGTCGCAGAATGCCACGATAGTTGACACAGCAAGGTTTTGGGCAGCAGGATCAATGCGCCGCGAGAAGGCCGCATAGGCAAGAGGGGTGACCTCCCGATGGCGAACCAGGCAGGTGGGCAGCGGTCCGCACCGCAGTCCCTCCCCGCGAGCCGTGAGGCCCAGGCGTATCTCCAGGACTACGCCTCGCTCCTCGACGCCCTCTCCTTCCCGTCCTTCGTGGTGGACCGAAGCTGGGACGTGGTCCTGGCGAACAGCGCGTTCGAGACACTTTTCCGCGAGGTCGGCCCCCATCCGACGGCCATGCCGCACGACAATTTCCTGCGGTTCGTCCTCTTCCACCCGGACGCGCACACCGTGCTCGGCGACCACGAGCCGCAGTGGTGCCTGCCGATGCTGGCCCAGTTCGCGTCGTCGGTCGAGCGCCACAACCATGACCACCAGCTCCAGTCCATCCGCCGGGACATCGCACAGGACCCGATCATGGAGGCGGCCTTCCGCCAGGGCCTGCCGCACTGGATCCGGGCGATGGGGGAGTACGCCTTCGAGCACGACGGCGCGGTCCGGCCGCTGCTCCACCCCGACCCCCGCTGGGGCGCCACCGACTGCCGGGTGGTCGGCGAGACCCCCCGGGCGCTGCGGGAGCTGGGCTGCACCCGGCTGACCCTGGTCCTGCGCGAGACCCGCAAGCAGGCCGCCGCACCCCGGCGCCACCGCCGGGAGCGGCGGGTCGGCGCCGGCCATCTGAGCGTGGTCCGCACCCCCGAAATCTGACCGGGCACCGTCGGCGTTCAGGTCGCCGACGGCGCCTCGGTCGAAAACCCCGGCCGCCTCCTCCCGCGCGCTGTCCCCGTCCGCTCACCCCTGCCCGGCCGCTGCCGCGCCCGGCTCCCACCGTCCCGGTCCGGTTCCCGTTCCCGGCGGCGGCCCGCCTCCCGCCGTCCCGTTCCCGTTCCCGGCGACCGATGCCGACCCCGGCCCCTCCGTCCCCGCACCCGCACCCCTTCCCTCCCCCTCGTCCCCCTCCCCCCGCCCTACGCAATCGCGCAAGCGCGCGTCTTCGGCCGTCGGCACCCCGCCCCACCCCCCGCCTCAAAACCACTCCCGCTACGCAAGCCGCTTGCGTACCTTGCGCTATTCTTGCGGACATGACGCGACGACTTGCTGAAGTGGCGAAGAAGGTCGGGGTCAGCGAGGCGACGGTGAGCCGGGTGCTGAACGGCAAGCCGGGAGTCTCCGAGGCCACCCGGCAGTCGGTGCTGTCCGCGCTCGACGTGCTCGGCTACGAGCGCCCCACCCAACTGCGCGGCGAGCGCGCCCGGCTGGTCGGACTGGTCCTGCCGGAACTCCAGAACCCGATCTTCCCCGCGTTCGCGGAGGTGATCGGCGGGGCCCTCGCCCAGCTCGGGCTGACCCCGGTGCTGTGCACCCAGACCAAGGGCGGCGTCTCCGAGGCGGACTACGTGGAGCTGCTGCTCCAGCAGCAGGTCTCCGGCGTGGTCTTCGCCGGCGGGCTCTTCGCGCAGGAGGACGCCCCGCACGACCACTACCGGCTGCTCGCCGACCGCAACATCCCGGTCGTGCTGGTCAACGCCGCCATAGAGCATCTCGGCTTCCCCGGCGTCTCCTGCGACGACGCCGTGGCGGTGCAGCAGGCGTGGCGGCATCTCGCCTCTCTCGGGCACCAGCGGATCGGCCTGGTGCTGGGCCCCGGCGACCACGTGCCCTCGGCCCGCAAGCTGGCCGCCGCCCGCGAGGTGGCGGGCGGTGACCTGCCCGACGAGCACGTGGCGCGGGCCATGTTCTCCATCGAGGGCGGGCACGCCGCCGCGGCCAAGCTCATCGACCGTGGGGTGACCGGCTTCATCTGCGCCAGCGACCCCCTCGCCCTCGGTGTGGTCCGGGCCGCCCGGCGCAAGGGTCTCGATGTGCCCACGCGGATCTCCGTGGTCGGCTACGACGACTCCGCGCTGATGAACTGCACCGAGCCCCCGCTGACCACCGTCCGCCAGCCCATCGAGTCGATGGGGCGGGCCGTGGTGGAGCTTCTCAACGCGCAGATCGGCGGCAGCGCCGTGCCCACCGAGGAACTGCTGTTCGAGCCGGAGCTGGTGGTGCGCGGTTCCACCGCGCAAGCGCCGCGCGATTGATCTTCGCCAGCGGAGGCTTGGCTGTCAATTTATTGCAATCTCTGCGTGACATCTTGCGTGGCGATGCTGTCGGTGCTTGAGTGTGCGACGCCCACCCGCTCCGCCCGATGGGGCTCAGCGCTCCTGCCCAAAGGGGTCCACCGATGAGAAGCTCCGGGTTCCGCCGCACCTTTGTCACCCTCGCCGCCGGCGCCATGTCCCTCACCGCCCTGACCGCGTGCGGTTCGGGCGACGAGGAGGGCGCCGCGAGCGGCAAGACCCAGATCACGGTCAACTGCATGCCGCCCAAGAGCGCCAAGGTCGACCGCAAGTTCTTCGAGGACGATGTCGCCGCCTTCGAGAAGGCCAACCCGGACATCGACGTCGTCCCGCACGACGGCTTCCCCTGTCAGGACCCGAAGACCTTCGACGCCAAGCTCGCCGGTGGCCAGATGGAGGACGTGTTCTACACGTACTTCACCGACGCCAAGCACGTCGTCGACATCAACCAGGCCGCGGACCTCACCCCGTACATCAAGGAACTGGCGAGCTACGAGACCATCCAGCAGCAGCTCCGGGACATCTACACCGTCGACGGCAAGATCTACGGCGTCCCGCGCACCGGCTACTCGATGGGGCTGATCTACAACAAGGCGCTCTTCGAGGAGGCCGGACTCGACCCCGACCAGCCGCCCGCCACCTGGGACGAGGTCCGCACCGCCGCCAAGAAGATCGCCGACCTCGGCGACGGCACCGTCGGCTACGCCGACTACAGCGCCCAGAACCAGGGCGGCTGGCACTTCACCGCCGAGCTGTACTCCCAGGGCGGCGACGTGGTCAGCGCGGACGGCAAGACGGCCACCATCGACACCCCCGAGGGCAAGGCCGTCCTCCAGACCCTGCACGACATGCGCTGGGCCGACGAGTCCATGGGCACCAAGCAGTTGCTCGTCATCAACGACGTCCAGCAGATGATGGGCTCCGGCAAGCTCGGCATGTACCTCGCCGCCCCCGACAACATCCCGATCCTGGTCAAGGAGAAGGGCGCCACCTACGAGGACATGGCCATCGCGCCCATGCCCGGCGGCAACGGCACCCTCATCGGCGGCGACGGCTACATGTTCAACAAGAAGGCCAGCCCCGAGGAGATCCGGGCCGGGCTGAAGTGGCTCGACTTCATGTTCCTCACCCCCGGCGACGGCTTCCTCGGCGACTACGCCCGCGCCAAGGAGAACGACGCCCCGGTCGGGCTGCCCGAGCCCCGGCTGTTCACCGGCGCCGCCGACGAGAAGGACCAGCAGGTCAAGGAAGCCAACGCCAATGTCCCGGTGGAGAACTACCAGCCCTTCCTGGACGGCAACCAGAGCCTCGACATGAAGATCGAGCCGCCGAGCGCCCAGCAGATCTACTCCGTCCTGGACGGTGTCGTCTCCGCCGTCCTCACCAAGGAGGACGCCGACATCGACGGACTGCTGAAGGACGCCTCCGGCAAGATCGACGACATCCTCGCCCGGGGCTGACCCGCGATGACCAAGACGGCACAACGGCGGACCGCGGCCGAGGTCGCGGTCCGCCCGGTCGAGGCGCCGCCCCCGGCAGGGGACCGGGGGCGGCGCCGCCTCACCGACCAGGTCCGCGCCTACGGCTTCCTCGTCGGCGGACTGATCTGCTTCGCGCTGTTCTCCTGGTGGCCGGCGATCCGCGCCGTCGTGATCGCCTTCCAGAAGTACACGCCCGGATCGGCGCCCGAGTGGGTCGGCACGGAGAACTTCACCCGGGTCTGGGGCGACCCGGAGTTCGCCGCGGCCTGGAAGAACACCTTCACCTTCACCGTGCTCGCCCTGCTCATCGGCTTCGCCATCCCGTTCGTGCTCGCCCTGGTGCTGAACGAACTCCGGCACGCCAAATCGTTCTTCCGGGTCGTGGTCTACCTCCCGGTGATGATCCCGCCGGTGGTCTCCGCCCTGCTGTGGAAGTGGTTCTACGACCCCGGCACCGGCCTCGCCAACGAGGCCCTGCGCTTTCTCCACCTGCCGACCTCGAACTGGTCCAACGGCGCCGACACCGCCCTCGTCTCCCTGGTCATCGTCGCCACCTGGGCCAACATGGGCGGCACCGTCCTGATCTATCTCGCCGCCCTCCAGTCCATCCCGGGCGAGCTGTACGAGGCGGCCGAACTCGACGGCGCCAACATCTTCCAGCGCGTCCGCCATGTCACGATCCCGCAGACCCGGTTCGTGATCCTGATGCTGATGCTGCTCCAGATCATCGCCACCATGCAGGTGTTCACCGAACCCTTCGTCATCACCGGCGGCGGCCCCGAGAACTCCACAGTGACGGTGCTCTATCTCATCTACAAGTACGCCTTTCTCTACAACGACTTCGGCGGCGCCTGCGCGCTGAGCGTGCTGCTCCTGCTCTTCCTCGGCGCCTTCTCCGCGATCTATCTGCGGCTCACCCGCTCGGAGGGGGACAGCGCATGAGCACCCGTACCCTCGTCTCCCCGGCGTCCCTGGCCCGCCCGCGCGGCCGGGCCGTCTACTGGGGCGTCTTCACCGGGGTCGTCCTGCTGTTCGCGCTGGCGTTCCTGTTCCCCGTCTACTGGATGGTGACGGGCGCCATGAAGTCACCGGACGAGGTCGCCCGGACGCCCCCCACCCTGATCCCCGAGAACTGGGAGATCACCGGGTACACCGACGCCTGGGAACTGATGGACCTGCCCACCCATCTGTGGAACACGGTGGTGCAGGCGGCCGGCGCCTGGTTCTTCCAGATCGTGCTCTGCACCGCCGCCGCCTACGCCCTGTCCAAACTGCGGCCGGTTTTCGGCAAGATCATCCTCGGCGGCATCCTGGCCACCCTGATGGTCCCGGCGCAGGCCCTCGTCGTACCGAAGTACCTCACCGTCGCCGATCTCGGGCTGCTCAACGATCCGCTGGCGATCTGGCTGCCCGCCGTCGCCAACGCCTTCAACCTCTATCTGCTCAAACGGTTCTTCGACCAGATCCCCCGCGATGTGCTGGAGGCGGCCGAGATCGACGGCGCCGGAAAGCTGCGCATCCTCTGGTCGATCGTCCTGCCCATGTCCCGGCCGGTGCTCGGCGTCGTGTCGATCTTCGCCCTGGTCGCCGTCTGGCAGGACTTCCTCTGGCCGCTGATGGTCTTCTCCGACACCGGCAAGCAGCCCATCAGCGTGGCACTGGTCCAGCTCTCGCAGAACATCCAGCTCACCGTACTGATCGCCGCCATGGTGATCGCGAGTATCCCGATGGTCGCGATGTTCCTGATCTTCCAGCGCCACATCATCGCCGGGATCAGCGCGGGCAGCACCAAGGGCTGACACCCGCCGCCCCCCACGACCGACAGAAAGGCCAGCATCGTGGCACAGCCCACCCCTGCCCGGACACACTCCGACTGGTGGCGCTCCGCCGTCATCTACCAGGTGTACGTGCGCAGCTTCGCGGACGGCGACGGCGACGGCACCGGCGATCTCGCCGGGGTCCGCGCCCGGCTGCCGTACCTCGCCGAACTCGGCGTCGACGCCCTCTGGTTCACCCCGTGGTACCTCTCACCACTGAAGGACGGCGGCTACGACGTCGCCGACTACCGGACCATCGACCCGGCCTTCGGCACCCTCGCCGAGGCCGAGAAGCTCATCGCCGAGGCGCGTGAGCTGGGCATCCGCACCATCGTGGACATCGTGCCCAACCATGTCTCCGACCAGCACCCCTGGTTCCGGGCGGCGCTGGCCGCCGGGCCCGGCAGCCCCGAGCGCGAGCTGTTCCACTTCCGGCCCGGCCGCGGCGAGCACGGCGAGATCCCGCCCAACGACTGGCCCTCCCAGTTCGCCGGCTCCACCGAACCGGTCTGGACCCGGCTGCCCGACGGCGAGTGGTACCTGCATCTGTTCACCCCCGAACAGCCCGACCTCAACTGGGACCACCCGGCGGTCCGCCGCGAGCACGAGGACGTACTGCGCTTCTGGTTCGAGCGGGGCGTGACCGGGGTGCGCATCGACTCCGCCGCCCTCCTCGCCAAGGATCCCGAACTCCCCGACTTCGTCGAGGGCGTGGACCCCAACCCGTTCGTCGACCGCGACGAACTCCACGACATCTACCGCTCCTGGCGCGAGGTCGCCGACGACTACGACGGCATCTTCGTCGGCGAGGTCTGGCTCCCCGACACCGAGCGCTTCGCCCGCTACCTCCGCCCCGACGAACTGCACACCGCGTTCAACTTCTCCTTCCTGTCCTGCCCCTGGGACCCGGCGAAGCTGCGCTCCTCCATCGACGAGACCCTCGCCGAACACGCCCCCGTCGGCGCCCCCGCCACCTGGGTCCTCTGCAACCACGACATCACCCGTACCGCCACCCGCTACGGCCGTGCGGACACCGCCTTCGCCTTCGCCACCAAGACCTTCGGCACCCCCACCGACCTGGCCCTCGGCACCCGCCGCGCCCGCGCCGCCGCCCTGCTCTCGCTGGCCCTGCCCGGCGCGGTCTACCTCTACCAGGGCGAGGAACTGGGCCTGCCCGAGGCGGACATCCCGCTGGACCGCATCGAGGACCCGATGCACTTCCGCTCCGGCGGCGTCGACCCCGGCCGCGACGGCTGCCGGGTCCCGCTGCCCTGGACCGCCGACCAGCCGTACGCCGGTTTCGGCTCCCGGCAGGAGCCCTGGCTGCCCCAGCCGGCCGGCTGGGCGACCTACGCCGCCGATCTCCAGGACGGTGACCCGGGGTCGATGCTGCGGCTGTACCGCGAGGCGATCCGGCTCCGCCCGGTGTTCGGCGAGACGCCGCTGACCTGGCAGGACGCCCCGGACGGGGTACTGCACTTCCGCCGCGCGGACGGCGCCCACTGCGTGGTCAACCTCGGCGCCGACCCCGTCGCGCTGCCCGCGCACACCGAACTCCTGCTCGTCAGCGGCCCGCTGGACGACGAGGGCCGCCTGCCGCAGGACACGGCGGCCTGGCTCCGCACCTGAGCCCGCGCCGCCACCCGGTCCAGGGCCCCTCGTCCCCCCGTCGGGCCCTGGACCGCCCGCGCCTTTCGGACGGGCCTTTCCTTCTGACCATCCGGGAACACGCGCCCAGGCCCTGTCCACGACGCCGTGCCCGACTCCCCGTGCCGGACCGCGTGACCGCTCCCGCGGCCCGGCACGGGGCTCCAGCCGCGCCCCCTCGACGCCCCCGCGCCCCCCTCGACGCCCTGCCGCACCTCGCGTACCGCCGAGTTTCACACCCGCGCCATCGCACCCTTCCCTGACGTTTGGTGCTCTTGGAACACTCCTTCCGCGCGCAAATCATCACCATCCGGCCGGTCGCGGCTCACCAGGACGAGAGGTCGTTCCGTCATGTCCGAAGTCAATCGGCGCAGATTCCTCCAGATCGCGGGCGCCACCACGGCGTTCTCCGCGCTGTCGAGCAGCATCGAGCGCGCCGCCGCGCTCCCGGCGCACCACCGCACGGGCACCATCGAGGACGTCGAGCACATCGTCGTCCTGATGCAGGAGAACCGCTCCTTCGACCACTACTACGGCGCCCTGCGCGGAGTGCGCGGCTTCGGCGACCCCCGCCCGGTCGTCCTCGACAGCGGCAAGTCGGTGTGGCACCAGACACAGGGCGGCACCGAGGTGCTGCCCTTCCACCCGGACGCCGACGACCTCGGCATGCAGTTCCTGGAGGGCCTGCCGCACGCCTGGACCGACGGCCAGCACGCCTACAACGGCGGCAAGTACGACAAGTGGCTGCCCGCCAAGGGCACCACCACCATGGCGTACCTGACCCGCGAGGACATCCCCTTCCACTACGCCCTCGCCGACCGCTTCACCGTCTGCGACGCCTACCACTGCTCGTTCATCGGCTCGACCGACCCCAACCGCTACTACCTGTGGTCCGGCTACACCGGAAACGACGGCAAGGGCGGCGGCCCCGTCCTCGGCAACGAGGAACTCGGCTACGGCTGGACCACCTACCCGGAGCGCCTGGAGGAGGCCGGGATCTCCTGGAAGATCTACCAGGACATCGGCGACGGCCTGGACGCGGCCGGCCGCTGGGGCTGGATCCCCGACGCCTACCGGGGCAACTACGGCGACAACTCCCTCCTCTACTTCGACCGGTACCGCACCGCCCGGCCCGGCGACCCCTGGTACGACAAGGCCCGCACCGGCACCGACGTCAAGAACGGCGACGGCTACTTCGACCGGCTGCGCGCCGACGTCACGGCGGGCACCCTCCCGCAGATCTCCTGGATCGCCGCCCCCGAGGCGTTCTCCGAGCACTCCAACTGGCCCACGAACTACGGCGCCTGGTACATAGCCCAGGTCCTGGACGCCCTCACCGCCAACCCGGCGGTCTGGGCGAAGACGGCCCTGTTCATCACCTATGACGAGAACGACGGCTTCTTCGACCACGTCGTGCCGCCGCTGCCGCCGAAGTCGGCCGCCCAGGGCAAGTCCACCGTCGATGTCTCCCCGGACCTCTTCCGGGGCGGCGGCGGCCGGGCGGCCGGACCCTACGGCCTCGGCCCCCGCGTCCCCATGCTGGTCGTCTCCCCCTGGAGCAAGGGCGGGTACGTCTGCTCAGAGACCCTCGACCACACCTCCATCGTCCGCTTCATGGAGCGCCGTTTCGGCGTCGAGGAGCCGAACATCTCGCCCTGGCGGCGCGCGATCTGCGGTGATCTGACCGCCGCCTTCGACTTCTCCCGCAAGGACACCCGGCCCGCCCGGCTGCCGGACACCGACGCCTACGAGCCCCCGGACCGCGACCGCCACCCCGACTACCGGCCCACCCCGCCCGCCGACCCCGACATGCCGAGGCAGGAGCGCGGCTCGCGCCCCACCCGCCCGCTGAAGTACGCCCCGCTGGTCGACGGCTCCGCCGACACCGCCGCCGGGACGTTCACCCTGAGCCTCGCCTCCGGCGCCCGCGCCGGGGCCGCCTTCCTGGTCACCTCCGGCAACCGCACCGACGGCCCCTGGCAGTACACCACCGAGGCCGGCAAGACCCTCGCCGACACCTGGAACTCCGCCTACTCCGGCGGCTCCTACGATCTGACCGCGCACGGCCCCAACGGCTTCCTGCGCACCTTCCGGGGCGGCAACGCGGCACCCGGCCCCGAGGTCACCGCCCGCCACGACGGCGACGGCCTCGCACTGACCCTCACCCACCGCGGCACCACCCCGGTCACCCTGAGGATCACCAGCGCCTACGGCGACCGGGACCGCACCGTCCGGCTCCGGCCCGGCGCGCGCACCACCCTCACCGTGGACCTGGGGCGCAGCCGCCGCTGGTACGACCTCACCGTCACCTCGGCCGCCGACCCCGCGTTCCTGCGGCGCTTCGCCGGTCATGTCGAGAACGGCCGCCCGGGAGTGAGCGACCCGGCGATCATCACTGACTAGGCGCGCTCACGGGGGTGTCCGGTGCCCCGGTCCGGTGTCCGGTCTCCGGGACCTGCCGGGGTGTCGGCAGCCCCGGGAGGCCCGCCGGGGCGGCGGCGGCCGTGCGCCGGGCCTCGGCGCGGGAGAGCTGGATCACGCCCCAGGCGGCCAGGCCCGCGCCCCCGACGGCGAGCACCACCCCGGCCGCGCCGCCCCGGAACCGCTCGCCCAGCAGGGTCAGCCCGATCGCGGCGGCGGCCACCGGGTTGGCGAGGGTGACGAGGGCGAGCGGGGCGCCGAGCCCGTCGCGGTAGGCGGTCTGGGACAGCAGCAGCCCGCCGGTCGCCAGCGCCGCGACCAGGACGGCGACCCCGGCGACCTGGAGGCCGAACGGCGACGCGGAGCCGTCGGTGGCGGCCACCGTCACGGTCTGGGTGAGCGCCGAGGCGACCCCGGAGGCGACGCCGGACGCGGTGGCGTGCCGCAGACCGGGCCGGACGCCCGGGTGGCACAGGGCGCCGATGAACACCGCCGTCGCGGCGGAGACGAGCAGGGCCTCGCGGACGCTGAGCACATCGTCGGGGGCCGGGCCGGTCGCCGCCACCAGCAGCGCGGCGAGGCCGGTCAGGGTCAGCGCGGTGCCCCGCCACTCGGTCGCGCTGACCCGCCGCCCCGCCAGCTTCGCCCCGAGCGGGACGGCGGCCACCAGGGTCAGCGCCCCGAGCGGCTGGACGACGGTCAGCGGGCCGTAGCGCAGGGCCACCACGTGCAGCAGCGCGCCGGAGGCGTTCAGCAGCACCGAGCCCCACCAGGCGCCGCCGCGCAGCAGCCGCAGCAGTCCGGTGCCCGGGGAGCGGGCGGCGAGCCGCTCCTGCGCGACGGCCGCCGCCGCGTAGCCGACGGCGGACAGCAGGGAGAGGACGACGGCCAGCAGAGAGGCGTTCACCGGCCCGCCCCGACCAGCGGCGGACGCTCGGCGGCCCGCCCCGCACGGGCCGTACGGCGGGGGCGGCGCCGGGGTGCCGCGCGCGGGACGCGGACGGCGAGCAGCGCGGCGGCGAGCAGGACCCCGGCGACGGCGGCGTCCAGCCAGTAGTGGTTGGCGGTGGCGACGATCACCAGCAGGGTGAGCAGCGGATGCAGCAGCCACAGCCAGCGCCAGCGGGTCCGGGTGGCCGCGATCAGACCGACGGCCACCATCAGGGCCCAGCCGAAGTGCAGGGAGGGCATCGCCGCGAACTGGTTGGAGAGGGTGTCGGTGGCGGGCGGGCCGTAGACGGACGGGCCGTAGACGCGGCCGGTGTCGACGAGGCCGGTCCCGGCCAGCATCCGGGGCGGGGCCAGCGGGAACGCCAGATGCAGCACGAGGGCGGCGGCGGTGAGGGTGGCGAGCGCCCGGCGGGCCCAGACGTAGTGGCCGGGGCGGCGCCAGTAGAGCCAGACCAGGAAGGCGATCGTGGCGGGGAAGTGGACGGTGGCGTAGAAGGTGTTGACGGCCCGTATCAGGGTGTCGCCGTGCAGGAACAGGGACTGCACCGAGGCTTCGTCGGGCAGCCCCAGCACCCGCTCCCACCGCCACACGTCCCGGGCGTTGCGGAACGCCTCGGCGGTGTGGCCGTCGGCGAGATGCCGGCCGAGCTTGTAGACGAGGAAGAGCCCTGCGACGAGCAGCAGCTCCCGGACTATCGGCGGGCGTTGCGGAGGATCGGACTCCGCCCCGGCAGGCTCGGCTGCTTCACGCATCCCCCGGCCCCTCACTCATGGCGCTCATGGTGCGCGCGCACCTGATGCATGCCTGTTGCATCGACACTGGTTCGTATCGATACGCCAGTGTACCGATACGAGTTAGTACCGGTACACTGGCGTACCGGTGGCATTCGGCACACCTGGTTTTCGCACCACTGGATCGACGCCGGACCGCAGGTGGTCCGCCGGGGGATCGCAGCCGGATCGAGGCAGTCGGCGAGGAGGAGAAGAGCCATGACGTCGCAGGCCGCGGACCGATCGGAGACGGTCGGCGCCTCGCCGCGCTCCAAGCTGACGCCCGAGCGTGAGCAGGAGTTCTACGACGCCGTGATCCAGCAGCTCCGCCAGTGCGGATACGACGCGGTCACCATGGAGGGCATCGCCGCCAGCACCCGGTGCAGCAAATCCACGCTCTACCGGCAGTGGCGGACCAAACCGGAGTTCGTCGCGGCGGCCCTGCGCGCCCGGCGCCAGACGCGGTTCGCCGGGGTCGACACCGGCGCCCTCGTCACCGATCTGCTGCTGGCCGCCCAACTGGCGGGGGAGGAGTCCGCCGACGACACCCGGCTGTTCCAGGCCCTCGGGCACGCCGTCGTCCAGGACCGGCGGCTCGGCCAGGCACTGCGCGAGGCCGTGGTGGAACCGGAGCTGGCCGCGCTCCGGGAGCTCCTGCGGCGCGGGGTGGCCCGCGGGGAGGTCCCCGAGGGGCATCCGGCACTGGAGTACGTACCGGCGATGATGCTGGGGGTGCTGCGCGCCCGCCCGGTCCTGGAGGGGCGGCACGCGGACCCGGACTATCTCGTGCGGTTCGTGGAGGTCGCGGTGCTGCCGTCACTGGGGCTCACGGCACCGGACGGAACGGACCTTCGGCCCTGACGTCCCTCCTCGCCGACGACCATCGGCCCACCGACACAGGTGGCCGTCCCGGCACGACCGGGCGGTGACCTGTCCGCGCCGCACCGTGGGGACGGGGGCGGCGCACCCCCCGGCCGGGTGGGGTTCCTCCGGAGCGGAGAGGAACCCCACCCGGCCGAACCGGGGCCGGGCGGCTCAGACCCCCTGACCGGCGGTGCCGCCGCCCGCGGACTCCTTGATGCCCTTGGCTATCTCGTCCAGCACGGCGTCGTTCTCGCCCGCGTCGACACCGATACGGACGATCACCAACTGCTCCGGGTTGGCCGGGGACGGGAACACCAGCGACTCGACGATCCCGTCGGCGCCCTTGCTGGTGACCGCCTTCCAGCGGACCTGGTAGCCCTTCTGCCCGGCCACCGTGACCGCCTCGGACGCCAGCACCTCGTGCGAGGTGATCGCGCCGTAGGTGGTGCCGCCGTAGGACTCCTCGGCGTTGGCCTCGATGTCCGCCTTCGCGACCTCCTCCGGGGTGGTGCCCTCGGTGCCGTGCGCGATGGCGGGGGCCGAGTAGGCGCCGCCCTTGGTGCAGCTCTTGGCGGGGTCGCCGGGGCAGTCGTAGGTGTCGTCGGAGGTGATCTGGGCGCCGACGCTCATCGCCTGCCCGGTCCAGCCCTCCGGCACCTCGAAGCTGATGGCGTTGATCGGGTCGGAGACCGTGCCCCCGGCCTCGACCTCCGGCGGCGCGGACTGCTGCGGCGGGGCCGACTGGCCGCCGTCCCCGCCACCGGGCCCGCCCTCGCCCTCACCGAAGGGGGCGCCGTCCCGGTTGGGGCCGCTCGGGCTCGGCGCGCTGTTCCCCGCCCGGTCGCTGCCGCCGTCGTTGCCGGTCAGGGCGTAGACGCCGACACCGATGCTGGCGAGCACGGCGGCGGCGACGCCGACCGCGATTCCGATCCGCAGCCCCTTGCGGCGCGGCGGCACGGGCTGCCCCGGGTACCCGGGATAGGCCGGGTGGCCGCCGAGGTATTCGGGCTGGCTGAGCTGCCCGTACTGACCGGGCTGCCCCGGCTGGAGGGGCTGGCCGGGGGGCGGATAGCCGGTCCCCGGGTACCCCTGCTGCCCCGGGTACCCCTGCTGCCCCGGGTACGCCTGCTGGCCCGGGTACGCGGGGTAGGCGGGCGGCGGCACGGGAGGGGCGGCGGCCGGATCGTGGGGGCCCGCCGGGAAGGCGGCGGGAGCGGGGGAGTCCGCCGGAGGGTCGGCGGGCTGCTTGCCGAGCGGCACGGCGGTGGCCGTCGGCGCTTCGGGAGCGGCGTCGGAGGCGCCGGGGGCCTCGGGCGCGGGCGCCGGGT
The DNA here is from genome assembly GCF_040683675.1 of Streptomyces sp. NPDC093252. NCBI lineage: Bacteria > Bacillati > Actinomycetota > Actinomycetes > Kitasatosporales > Streptomycetaceae > Streptomyces > Streptomyces sp. NPDC093252. Next base: position 205,225 of record NZ_JBFBEM010000017.1, read on the forward strand.
CCGCGCCCTCGGCCGGGGTGTCATCGTCCGCCGCCCGCTGCCCCGGGGGACCCCACGCGGCGGCCGGGGCCGCGGGACGGGTCCGCTCCGTCCATGCCTTGCCGTCCCACCAGCGCTCGGTGGGCGGACCGTCACTTGTCTGCCCCGGGTCGGCGTACCACCCGGGAGGAGTCACCTGCGTCATGACCCAACCGTATGAGGCATCTGTGAAAGCGGGATGAGAGGGACCGGTCACAAGTGGCCGAACCTTTCTCAGGCGGGTTCCACCACCAGCCGCCGCGGCCCCCCGCCCGCCACCGGCGCCCGGTACGGGAACCCCCGCGCGCCCGGCGTCACGGAGCCCAGGACGCTCGGGTGGCGGGCGCCGGTCCCGGCCGGGGTCGTGCCGGGCAGGCCATGGACGGTGAGATGGCCGAGGACGGCGAAGGCGTACGCCTCCTTGGCGGCGGACGGCAGGCCCAGCGCGTCCGAGGGGCGCACCGGGACGCCGGGCAGGGCATCCGCCAGCATCGCCGTCAGGACCGGGTTGCGGGTGCCGCCGCCGGAGGCCAGCACCTCCGTGGCCCCCACCGCGCGGACCGCGTCCGCCACCGTGCGCGCGGTCAGCGCGGTGAGCGTGGCGATGACATCCTGCGCCGGGAGCGTGGCCCCGGCCCCGGCCAGCGCGTCCCGCAGATAGCCGGGGTGGAAGAGTTCCTTTCCGGTCGTCTTCGGCGGGGGCGCGGCGTAGTACGGCTCCGTCAGCAGGAGGTCCAGCAGCCCGGAGTGGACACGTCCCGCCGCCGCGAGGCGGCCCTCCGCGTCGTACTCCAGCCGCCCCCCGCTGAACCCCCGGGCCGCCGCGTCGATCAGGGCGCAGCCGGGGCCGGTGTCGAAGGCGGTGCCGTCGGGGGCGGTGAGGTTGGCGATCCCGCCCACGTTCAGGGCGACCGGGGTGCCGGGACGGCCGCGCAGCCACAGGGTGTCGACCAGACCGACCAGCGGGGCGCCCTGGCCGCCGGCGGCGATGTCCCGGGGGCGGAAGTCCGCGACGACCGGCAGCCCGGTCGCCTCCGCGATCCAGGCGGGCTGGCCCAGTTGCAGGGTGCCGCGCGCCCGGGTGCCGTCCGTCCAGTGGTAGACCGTCTGGCCGTGCGACGCCACCAGGTCCGCCCGCCCGCCGCACAGTTCCCGGTCCGCGTGGACGGCCGCCGCCGCGAACACCTGTCCGATCCGGGTGTCCAGCCGGCACACCTCGGCCAGCGTCACCGCCGACGGCGGCAGCGCCCCCGCGAGCAACTCGCGCACCTCCTCCGGGTAGCGCTCGCTCACCATCCCGAGGGGCCGCAGCCGCAGTACGTCCCCGTCCAGCCGGATCTCGGCCGCCGCCGCGTCCACCGCGTCGTACGACGTCCCCGACATCAGCCCGATCACCCGCATGGCCCTCGCCTCGCCCCGGTTCACTCCGCCTCCGCCTGTCCGCGCGCGCGTGCGGCGCCCGGCAGTGACGCCAGCGCGCACGCGCTCAGCGCGCAGGCCGCCGCCGCGTAGTACGCCGGGACATCGGCGTTGCCGGTGCGCTCGACGGTCTCCGTGATGATGAGGCCCGCGCAGCCGGAGAAGACGGCGTTCGACAGGGCGTAGGCCAGTCCGAGTCCGGTGTGGCGGACCGTGGTCGGGAACATCTCCGCCAGCATCGCCGGGCCCGGCCCCGCCAGCAGCCCCACCACCGCGCCCGCCCCGCACACCGCCGCCCCCTTCACCGCCGCGGACGTCCCCGGGTCCTGGAGGACACCGAGCAGCGGCAGTGCCAGCACCACCACCAGCAGCGCCCCGGCCAGCATCACCGGGCGCCGCCCGATCCGGTCGCTGAGCAGCCCGGCGGGCAGGATCACCACCGCGAAGCCCAGATTGGCCAGCACGGTGACGGCCAGCGCCTGCTCGAAACTCGCGCCCAGTGTGCTCTGGAGGTACGACGGCAGCACCACCAGGAAGGTGTACCCGGCCGCCGACCACCCCATCACCCGCCCGGCCCCGAGCACGACGGCACCGAAGACCTCCCGCCGGGGCGGGGTGCGGGTCTCGTGGGCCGGGGTCCCCTGGGCCGGGGTTTCTTTGACCGGGGTCTCCTGGGCCGGTGTTTCGGGGGTCGTCAACTCCCGCGCCCCCACCCCCCGAACCGCCCGGAACGACGGGGTCTCCTCCAGGCCCAGCCGCAGCCACAGGGCCACCACCCCCAGTGGCACCGCCAGCAGGAACGGCACCCGCCAGCCCCACGCGTGCACCTGAGCCTCCGTCAGCGCCCCCGCCAGCACCGCCGCCACCCCGGCCCCGCCCAGCAGCCCCAGCGCCACCGTGAACGACTGCCACGCCCCGTACAGCCCCCGCCGCCCCGGTGGCGCGAACTCCGTCATCAGGGCCACCGCCCCGCCGAACTCCCCGCCCGCCGACAGCCCCTGCACCACCCGCGCCAGCGTCAGCAGCCAGGGCGCGAGCGCGCCGGCCGTCGCGTACGTCGGCAGCAGCCCGATCGACGCGGTCGCCACCGTCATCAGCGACACCACCAGGATCAGCACCGGGCGGCGCCCGATCCGGTCCCCCAGCCGTCCGAACACCGCCGCGCCGACCGGCCGGAAGAAGAACGCCAGCGCGAACGACGCGTAGGTGCGCACCAGCGCCTCCGCGTCGCCCCCGCCCTCCGGGGTGAAGAACCGCGCGGCGATGACGGTGGCGAAGTAGCCGTAGACGCCGAACTCGTACCACTCGATGAAGTTGCCCACCGAACCCGCCACCACGGCCCGTCTGCCGGGCCGTCGCGAGAGGGGTGGGAGGGGAGGGAGGGGGCCGGACGCCGGGCGGGGGGTGTCGTTCACTCCAGGGCTGTTGACCGGCGGGGCGCCCCGCAAACCCCGTCGCGCGCCCCGCGCGTCGCCCGGCGGTACACCCGTTCACCCGACCCGGCACGAGGTGCCCGATACCGGCCACCACGAGGTGCGCCGGAGGGCTACGCTCAATCTCTGTACGTCGTTCGGGCGACTTGGGGAGGTAGCGGGATGACGGAGGCACGGCCCACGGCGGGCGCCCCGGCGGCACCGCTGTGGGAGCGGGACGAAGAGGTCGCCGCCCTCCGGCAGGCCGTGGAGAGCGTGCGCGCCGAGCGCTCCTCCACCGGCCGTCTGCTGATGCTGCGCGGCGACGCCGGACTGGGCAAGACCGCCCTGCTCACCCGCACCCGCAGGATCGCCGAGGGCCTCGGCTGCACCGTCTGGTCCGCCCGCGGCGGCGAGACCCTGCGCACGGTCCCCTACAACGTGGTCCGCCAGCTCCTCCAGCCCGCGCTGATCTCCCTGCACCCCGAGGAGGCCCGCGACTATCTCGGCGACTGGTTCGACGCCGCCGGCCCCGCCCTCGGCATAGCGGAACCCGGCGGGATCGAGCCACAACCGCAGGGCGTCTGCGACGGCCTGGTCCTCGCCGTCCGCCGGCTCGCCGACCGCGAATGGCCCCTGGTGCTGCTGATCGACGACGCCCACTGGGCCGACCAGGAGACCCTGCGCTGGCTCCGCGCCTTCGCCGAGCGCCTCGACGATCTGCCCGTCCTCGTCGTGGTCGCCCGCAGACCCGGCGACGTCAGCGGCGACACCGCCCGCCACCTCGACCGGATCGCCGAGCTGAGCGACCGCGTCACCGACCTCAGCGCGCTCACCCCGGACGCCACCGCCGACCTGACCCGCGCCACCGTCGGCCAGCACGCCGACGGACCCTTCTGCCGCCAGGTCTGGGCGGTCACCGCGGGCAACCCCTACGAGACCGTGGAACTCCTCGCCAAGGTCCGCGACAGCGAGATGGAACCCGTCGAGTCCTCCGCCGACGAACTGCGCGACCTCAACCGCTCGGCCCGCGGCGGCGGCCTCGCCAACCGCCTCGGCGAACTCGGCATCAACGCCACCCGCTTCGCCTGGGCCGCCGCCATCCTCGGCACCGGCATCACCGTCGACCTCGTCGCCGAACTGATCACCGTGGAGCGCCCGGAGGCCCTGCGCTGCGCCGAACTGCTGCGCGGCGCCCGGATCCTCACCGCGCCCGACCCGGCCAACGCCACCGCGGCCGGCGGCGATCTGGAGTTCGTCCACCCGCTGATCGCCTCCGCCGTCTACCACTCCATCCCCGAGGCCCTGCGCACCGCCATGCACGGCATGGCCGCCGAACTGGTCATCGAGTCCGGGCTCGGCGCCGCCGCGGCCTCCCGCCATCTGCTGCACCTCCACCCCGAGGACGACGCCGAGATCGTCGAACAACTGCGCGGCGCGGCCCGTGAGCATCTCGCCGTCGGCGCCCCGGACGCCGCCCGCGACTGCCTGGAACGCGCCCTGCGCGAACCGCCCCGCGCCGAGGTGCACGCCCAGGTCCTCTACGAACTCGGCTGCGCCACCCACCTCACCGCGCCCGCCACCACCATCGACCACCTCCAGACCGCGCTGGCCATGCCAGGGCTGGAGGGCCCCGCCCGCGTCGACGCCGTCTTCCGCCTGTCGCAGGCCCTGCTCCACAACGACCAGCTCGACCAGGCCGTCCGCACCGTCGAGGCGGAGGCCGCCCGGCACCCCGAGGGACCGGCCCGGATGCGGTTGCAGGCCGTGCAGTACATGTGGGAGGGCATCTACGGCGAGATAGCCACCCCCGGCCGCTCCGAACGGCTCGCCGGCCTCGCCCGCCCCCTCACCGGCCGCGACAACGCCGAACGCGCCCTGCTCATCCTGCGCGCCTTCGACGCCATGACCCACGGCGAGAGCGCCACCGAGGTCGTCGAGTACTGCGACCGCGCCCTCGTCAACGAACGGCTCGCACCCGGTCTCGGCTGGACGGACGCCGAATGGGGCATAGAGCTGCTGATGATGCTCGGCAGCAGCTACGCCTACGCCGACCGGCTCGACCGCGCCGAGAGCCTGTTCACCGAGGCGCTGCGCGCCTACACCACCGCCGGCTGGAGCGGCGGCCACCTCGCCCTCGCCAACGCCTTCCTCGGCCTGGCCCACCGCAGACGCGGCCGGCTCCGCGAGGCCGAGGAGGTGCTGCGGGAGTCGCTCCGGCTCGCCGAGCGCGTCGGCCGACGGCTGCCCCTGCACTGGTCGGCCACCTGCGGGCTCGTCGACACCCTGCTGGCCCGCGGCCATGTCGACGAGGCCTGGACGATCGCCGAGCGCTACGGCTTCTCCCCGCCCTACCCGACCACGATCGTGCTGCCCGACCCGCGCACCGTACGGGGCCGTCTGCTGCTCGCCGTCGGCCGCACCAAGGAGGGCGTCAACGAACTCGAAGCGGCCGAGAAGGCGGCGACGGCACGCGGCGGCCACAACCCGGTGCACGCGCCCTGGACCGCCGAACTGGCGCTGGCCCTCGCCACCGAGGACCCGGCCCGCGCCGCCCGGCTCGCCTCCGACGCCCGCCGCCAGGCCGAACGCTTCGGCACCGACACCGCGATCGGCGAGGCCCTGCGCTGCGCCGCCGCCCTGGAGACCGGCCAGCGCAGGGTCCGGCTCGCCGCGCAGGCGGTCACCTATCTGGCGTCCTCACCCTGCCAGTACGAGCACGCCGAGGCCGTCGTCGACCACGGCATCGCCATCCGCTCCGCCGCCGAGATCGAACGCGGCCTGACCCTGGCCCGCTCCTGCGGCGCGGACGGCCTGGTCCAGCGCGCCGAAGCGGCCCTGCACGGCGGCCTCACGGCGTGAGACGGCGACCCGGCGGGTGACGGCAGGCGGGGGCGGCACCGACCGCGCGGTTCACCCTGCGGGCGCCGCCGCCCCCGCCCCCTCCTCCTCCGCCAGCACCCGCTGGGCCGCCGCGAACGCCGAGTTGGCCGCCGGGACCCCGCAGTACACCGCCGTCTGGAGCAGCACCGCGCCGATCTCCTCCGGGGTGAGGCCGTTGCGGCGGGCCGCGCGGACATGCATGGCGAGTTCGTCGTAGTGGCCGTGGGCGACCAGCGCGGTCAGGGTGATCATGCTGCGCTCACGGCGGCTGAGCGTGGGGTCGGTCCAGATCTCGCCCCAGGCGTAGCGCGAGATGAAGTCCTGGAAGCGGGCGGTGAACGGGGTCTGCCGGGCCTGGGCGCGGTCCACATGGGCGTCGCCGAGCACCTCCCGCCGGACCTCCATGCCCCGCGCCGCCGGGCCGTCGAGATGGGTGCGGAGCGCGGCCAGCACCGCCTCGGGGCGCTGCGCGGGCGCCAGATGCGCGGCGCCGGGGAGTTCCACCAGCGCCGCGCCCGGCACGGCGTCCGCGATCTCCCGCAGATGCGCGGGCGGGGTCGCCCGGTCCTCGCGCCCGGCGACCAGCAGCGCCGGGGCGGTGACCGCGCCGAGCCGGTCGCGCAGATCGAACGCGGCGAGCGCGTCGCAGCAGGCCGCGTACGCCTCCGGGTCGGCGTCCCGGTGGTCCCGCACCAGTCGGGGCACCGTGAAGTCACCCGCGAACCAGCGCGCGTCCGCGCTCTCCACCAGCCAGTCCAGCCCCTCGGCCCGGACCCGCGCGGCCCGCTCCCGGAAGGGCCGCTCCCCGTTGAAGTGCGCGGAGGTGCAGATCCCCGCGAGGGAGGTGATCCGCTCGGGATGGTGCACCGCCAGATACAGCCCCACCGCCCCGCCCAGCGACACCCCGGCGTACGCGAACCGGTCGATGCCCAGGGTGTCCGCGAGCGCCAGCACCAGCGCGGCCAGGTCCCCGACCGTCGCCCCGGCCGAGATCAGCTCCGGCGCCGAACCGCCGTGACCGGGCAGATCCCAGCGGACCACCCGATGCGTCACCGACAGCTCCGGCGCCACCCGGTCCCACAGCGCGTACGACGTCCCCAGCGAGGGCCCCAGCAGCAGCGGGGGAGCGGAAGCGGACCCTTCCGTACGGTGGTTGAGCAGGGTCACGGTCGCTCCAGTGCTCGGTCGGTGAGGGCTCCGGCGGAGCCGGTGTAGTGGGCGGGGTCGAGATCGGCGCCGGACAGCTCGGGTGCCTCGTCCAGCGGCCGTCCCTCCGCCGCCAGGCGGGTGAGCAGCTCCTTCGCGGCGGCCCGGCCCAGGGTCCCGGCGAGTTCGGCGGAGAGCCGCTCGGAGACGATCGCCCCCCGGGTCAGCGCCAGATGCTCCCGCATGGCGTCCGGCCGCACCCGCAGGCCCGCCGCCAGCTCGGCCGCGTCGCGGGCCGCCCCGCCGGTCAGCCGCAGCAGCTCCCGCAGCGGCTCCCACTCGGCGTGCCAGGCCCCGGCGGGGCGTTCGTCCTCGGCGACCAGCGACCCGTACAGCACCGCGGCGAGCTGCGGCGCCCGCCGCGCCGCCGCCACGATCAGCGTGGACCGCACGGGATTGGACTTGTGCGGCATCGCCGACGAGCCGCCGCCCCCGCCCTCGGCGACCTCCGCGATCTCGGTCCGCGACAGGGTCAGCACATCCACCCCGAGCTTGCCCAGCGCCCCCGCCGTGAAGGCCAGCGCCCCGGCGAGATCGGCGACCGGGGTGCGCAGGGTGTGCCAGGGCAGCCCCGGTGCCGTCAGCCCGAGTTCCCGGGCGTACGCCGCCGGCAGCGCGACCGGGTCGGCGGCGCCGTACGCGCCGAACGCGGCCAGTGTGCCGGCCGCGCCCCCCAACTGCGCGGGCAGCGCCTCCCGGACCGCCGTCAGCCGGTCGCGGGCGTCCAGCACCAGCGACCGCCACCCGGCCGCCTTCAGCCCGAACGTGGTCGGCACGGCGTGCTGGGTGAGGGTGCGGCCGGGCAGCGCGGTGTCCCGGTGGGCGGCGGCGAGCCGGGCCAGCGCCCGCGCGGTGCGGTCCAGGTCGGCGAGGACGGGGCCGAGGGTGCGGTGGGCGACCAGCATGGCCGCCGTGTCCAGGATGTCCTGGCTGGTCGCGCCCCGGTGGACGTACGGCCCGAACTCGGGGCCGACCGCCGCCGTCAGATCGGCCACCAGCGGGATCACCGGATTGCCGCCGCCGCGCGCCCGCGCCGCGAGGGACGCCAGGTCGAAGCGGGCGGTGTCGGCTGCCCCGGTGACTGCGCCCGCCGCCCCGGCCGGGACGAGCCCCAGCGCGGCCTGCGCCCGGGTCAGGGCGGCCTCGGCGTCCAGCATGGCCCGGAGGTAGGCCGGGTCACCGGTCGTGGCCGCGGCGGGGGAGCCCGCCCAGCCGGGGGCGAGCAGCTCGCCGGGGGAGGGGGAGGGAGTGGGGGATGCCGCTGATGTCACCTGAACTCCAGGAAGACCGTCTCGCCCTCGCCCTGAAGGCGGATGTCGAAACGGTAGGCGCCGGGGGCCTCCGGGCGGGCGATCAGCGTGTCCCGGCGCGTGTCGGGCAGCGCCGACAGCAGCGGGTCCGCGGCGAGCGCCGCCTCGTCGCCGGGCAGATAGACCCGGGTGAACAGATGCACCAGCAGCCCCCGCGCGAACACGCACACACTCAGATACGGGGCACTGCTCCCGCGCGCGCCCGGCCGGAGCGTCCGTACGTACCAGTGGCCGTCGGCGTCGGTCTGGACGCGGCCCCAGCCGGTGAACTCCACCCCGTTGCGGCCCGCGTAGCCGCCGGAGGCCGCGTCCCGCCGGATCGAACCGTCGGTCCGGGAGATCCGGCCGTCCGGGTCCGGCCCCCAGATCTCCACCAGGGCGTCGGGCAGCGGCTGCCCCTCACCGTCCGTCACATATCCGTGCACGGTGAGGGTGTCGGGATGCCCGAGCGGCGCGATCTCCGCTCCGCCGGTGAACGGCAGCGCGTAGCCGTAGAACGGGCCGACCGTGTGCGACGGGGTCGGCAGCACCTGTTCGGGGCGGCCGGTGTCGATCTTCGTCATGGTGGTCAGCGTCCTTCTTCGATCCAGGTGGCGTGCGGGCCGTCGAGGACGATGTCCCAGTGGTAGCCCATCGAGAACTCCGGCACCGACAGACCGTGGTCGTACGTGGCGACCAGCCGCGCCCGCGCCGCCTCGTCGGTGACGGACTGGAGGATCGGGTCGTAGGGGAAGAGCGGGTCGGCGGGGAAGTACATCTGGGTCACCAGCCGCTGGGTGAACGCCGTCCCGAAGAGGGAGAAGTGGATGTGCGCCGGGCGCCAGGCGTTGTCGTGGTTGCGCCAGGGGTAGGGGCCGGGCTGGACGGTGGTGAACCGGTAGCCCCCGTCGGCGTCGGTGAGGGTGCGGCCGACGCCGGTGAAGTTCGGGTCGAGCGGGGCGTCGTGCTTCTCCCGCTGGTGGGCGTAGCGGCCGGCGGAGTTCGCCTGCCAGATCTCGATGAGCTGGCCGCGCACCGGGCGCCCGTCCCGGTCCAGCAGCCGCCCGGAGACGGTGATCCGCTCCCCGATCGGCTCACCGCTGTGCTGGATCGTCAGATCGCTGTCGCTCTCGGTGATGTCCCGCTCCCCGAACGCGGGCGAGGCCAGCTCCACCAGCTCCGGGTCCGCCCGCACATCGATCGCGACCGGCGGCTGCTTGGGGTGCCGCAGGGCCGAGGACCGGTACGGGGCGTAGTCGCGGCGCGGGTGGTGCTCGACCGGGGCGCCGTCGGCGACCCCCTTCTCGTAGGCGGAGCGCAGGGCCGCGATCTCCTGGTCGATGGTGTGCTGGGTGAGGGTCATGGCGGCGGCGGTCCTGTCGGCGGTCATATCGGATGCTCCTAGCGTTCCAGGACGAGGGCGAGGCCCTGGCCGACGCCGATGCAGAGGGTGGCGATGCCGGTGCCGGTGCCGTGGCGGGCGAGTTGGTGGGCGACGGTCC
>NZ_JBFBEM010000018.1:0-23290 GCF_040683675.1 Streptomyces sp. NPDC093252
CGCTCCCACTCGGCATCACTCAGTTCACCCCGCCCCATGCCCACACCAACGACCCACGCACGGGACAGTCACATGATCGACCGGACAACCCCTAGACGACGGCCCACCGGACCCGGTCAGCCACTTCCCCTTGCCCCCCGCCCCCGTCTGCCTATCTGGCCTTCGTCCCCGTCGGCTTATCGGGCCCCCGCGGGCACGGCCCGCCGCCGCGCAGGCCCGTGCGGCAGCACCTCGGCCTGGGGGCTCCATGTGCCCTCCCCACGCCCACTCCGGGCTTCTGGCCTCACTACGCCCGATACTTCCCAGGCGTCCGAAACCCGCCCAACGGCACCGCGACACGCCCGAACGGCCGCCAAGTGCCCCTGTATCCGGGACATAGGCACCGCCCCGAAAGCACCACCACCCGCCACGCGCCTACCAGAACCGACGCGCCCCACAACGCCAACCGCAACCCCAAAACCGCCCCTCCCACCCCCGAGAACGCCAAAGGGCCCGCCCCCACACAAGGAGCGAGCCCGATCAACATCCCGGCCCGGCCGACCGGCGCCGACACGCCGTATCGCCATCTCCGGCGACACCCGGCACAGGCACGCGCGCGGTCGTGTGCGGCGCGCTCACCGCACCGGCGCCCCCTGCGACTGCTGCGGCGCGATGCCCAGCGCCGTCGTGTACTTGGCGAGCGCCAGCTTGCCGATCGCCGGGTAGGGGCCGAGTGCCTCGGCGGCGGCGCACCCCGCCTCCTCCGCGGCGGCCTCGATCAGCGCGGCGTCGATCTCCGGGCCGATCAGGTACGGCGCCAGCGCGAGCTGCTGCGAACCCGAGGTGCGCAACTGCTCGGCAATCGCCGCGATCGAGCCCTCCTCGTCCAGCGCGGCGGCCATCACCGGCACCGCGAGCCGCGCCGCCAGCAGCATGCCCGTGATCCCGGCCGCCTGCACGGCCTCCTCGCCGCCCACGGACGCCAGAATGATGCCGTCCGCCGCGGTGGCCACCGTGAACAGCCGGGCGCGGTCGGCGCGGGCCAGACCGGCCTCCGACAGCCGTACGTGCAGCGCCTCGGCGAGCAGCGGGTGCGGACCCAGCACATCGGTCAGCTCCGCGGCGACCTTGCTGTCCATGACGGCCTGCCGGACCTGGCGCAGCAGCGCGTTGTCCGGACCGGCCAGCAGCGGTACGACGACCGCGACGGGCCCCTCGGGCTCCTTGACCTCCAGGCCGGCCGCCAGGGCCTGCTCGTAGCGCGCTGTGCGCTCCGCGGCGGCGTGCGCCAGTACGGCCCGCAGCGACGGGAACTCGGCGTCGTCGCCGTCCAGGTAGCCGATCCGGGCGTCGAGGCCGGGCAGCTCCGAGCGGGCGATGCTCACGAGCTCCTCGGCGAGCCCGCGGGTGGCGGCACTGGGTGTCCCGGGGACCGCGAGAACGAGGGCCGGCGCGCCCTCGGGAGCCGCGAGCGGCTCGGGGCGGCGGTGCCGTCCGGGCTGGCGGGGGCGCGGCATTCGTACGGGCAGGCCGGGTGCGGGCCCAGTGGAGGAACTCATGGCGCCGCATGTTACTGGCTTCCTGGGCTCCCCTGTTCGGGGAGGGTGCAGGTGAGCGGTATCCGTCCGGTTTTGTCTGATGAGTTACGTACGGATCAGAACTGGGCGTCAGCGGCTCGGCCGGGCGTGCGTGTCACCGACAGCATGTTCTCGTCGTACGGCAAGGTCAGCGCGCCGTCGGCCAGTCGTGTCGCGAGGTGCAGGGCGCCGTGCAGCGGGTCGCCCGCCGCGCGCGTGAGCGGGGCGTGCGGCAGCCGCTCCGCCAACGCGGCCTCCAGAGGCCGCAGCAGCGGTGTCCCCATCTTGAACAGGCCACCGGTGAGCGCCACTCGGGCGTCGGCCACCGACGGGCAGACGGCCGCCGCCGTGTCGGCCATGTGCCGGGCGGCGGCCCCCAGGATCTCCGCCGCCACCGGGTCGTCGTCCGCGCAGGCGGCGACATGCGGCGCGAAGGAGGCCAGTACGGCGGGCCGGTCGGACCGTGGGTACACCTGCCCCGGGAGCCCCGTCAGCGGCCCGAACTCCGCCTCCGCGCGCGCCATCAGCCGTTCCGAACCGCCGGGCCGGCCGTCGTACGCGCGCAGGGCCGCCTGGAGCCCGGCCCGGCCGATCCAGGCCCCGCCACCGCAGTCGCCGAGCAGATGCCCCCACCCGTCGGCCCGCCGCCACCGCGACAGATCCGTGCCCACGGCGATCAGACCGGTCCCCGCGGCCACCACCACGCCCGGCCGCTCACCCAGCGCGCCGATGTATCCGGTGACCGCGTCGGCGGCCAGAGCGACCGTCTCCGTGCCGAACTCGCGGTGCAGCGCTCCCGGCAGCTCGGCCCGCAGCGCGTCCCCGAGGGTGCCGAGCCCGGCGGCGCCGATCGCGGCCGTACGCAGCGCGGTGAAGCCCGTCTCGTCGGCCAGGGAGCGGACCATCGGCACCAACTGGCCCAGCAGATGATCCGGGTCGATACCGCGCGGGCCGGTACGGACGGGTTCGGCGGACGCGCGCTGGGCGAGGGCTCCCAGGGCCGCCGTACCGACGACGACCCGCAGGCCCGAGCCGCCCGAGTCGACGGCGAGGACGCCTGCGGTGTCCCCGGAGGTGCCCCCGCCCCCGGTCACGGCAGGCGCCAGTCGACCGGCTGGCCGCCCTGGGAGATCAGCATGTCGTTGGCCCGGCTGAACGGACGCGAACCGAAGAAGCCGCGGTCGGCGGACATCGGCGACGGATGCGCCGACTCCACCGCGGGCAGTGCCCCGAGCAGCGGACGCAGGTTGCGCGCGTCCCGGCCCCACAGGATCGACACCAGGGGCTTGCCCCGCGCGGCCAGCGCGCGGATCGCCTGCTCGGTGACCTCCTCCCAGCCCTGCCCACGATGCGCGCCCGGCTTGCGGGGGGCGGTGGTCAGCGCTCTGTTCAGGAGCAGGACGCCCTGCTGCGTCCAGGGCGTGAGATCGCCGTTGGACGGCTGCGGCAGCCCCAGGTCCGTGTTCAGCTCGCGGTAGATGTTGATCAGGCTGCCGGGCAGCGGCCGTACCTCCGGGGCCACCGAGAAGGACAGCCCCACCGCGTGCCCGGGGGTCGGGTAGGGGTCCTGTCCGACGATCAGCACGCGGACGTCGTCGAAGGGCTGCTGGAACGCGCGCAGGACGTTCGGTCCGGCCGGCAGATACGTCCGTCCGGCGGTGATCTCCGCGCGGAGGAAGTCGCCCATACCGGCGATCCGTCCGGCGACCGGTTCGAGGGCCTTCGCCCAGCCCGCTTCGACGATTTCATGCAAGGGTCGTGGTGCCACGGTGTCACCCTACTGCCGTACACGGCACGGTGATCAACCGATGGCCAACACCCGAACGCCGCCCCGCGGTGTCACCCTCCCGTGTCATGCCACGACGGCCGCGCGTACGCACAGGACATCGGGCAGGTGGGACGCCAACTGCCGCCAACTGTCGCCGTCGTCGGCCGACGCGAACACTTCCCCGTTGCGGTTGCCGAAGTACACACCCGCCGGGTCGTCGTCGTCCGTGCACAGGGCGTCGCGCAGCACCGTGCCGTAGTGGTCCTCCGGCGGCAGCCCCGCCGTCAGCGGCTCCCAGCTCCGCCCGGCGTCCGCCGTCCGGAACACCCGGCAGCGCCGGTCGGCGGGCACCCGGTCCGCGTCCGCGTTGATCGGGAAGACGTACGCCGTGTCCCCGCGCGTGGGGTGCGCGGCGGCGGCGAAGCCGAAGGTGGACGGCAGGCCCTCGCCGATGTCGGTCCAGTGCGCGCCCGCGTCGTCCGTGCGATAGACACCCCAGTGGTTCTGGAGATACATCCGGTCGGGGTCCGCGGAATCCTTGGCGATTTTGTGCACGCACTGGCCGAACTCCGGGTTCGGATCCGGCAGGAACACCGCGGACACGCCCGCGTTGGAGGGCGCCCAGCTCTCCCCGCCGTCCGTGGTGCGGAACACCCCTGCCGTGGACACCGCCACCGTCACGGTCCCCGGGTCCCGCGCGTCGGTGATCACCGTGTGCAGCCCCTCGCCACCGCCGCCCGGCACCCACTTCGCGCGCGTGGGGTGCTCCCACAGCGGCCGGACGAGGTCGAACGTCTCCCCGCGGTCCTCCGAGCGGTACAGCGCCGCCGGTTCCGTGCCCGCGTACACCACGTCCGGCTCCGCCGCCGCGGGGTGCAACTGCCACACCCGCTCCAGCGACGCGCCCGTGTCCTTCGGGAACTTCACCGCCGGGCGCGCGGGTTCGGTCCAGGTCCGGCCCAGGTCGTCGGAGTGGAACACCGACGGCCCCCAGTGCGCGCTGTCGCCCCCGGCCAGCAGCCGCGGGGCGCCGCCACGCGTGTCGAGGGCGACCGAGTACACGGCCTGCGCGTTGAAGTACGGGCTCTCGTCGAACTCCCAGGAGCCGCCGCGCCGCCGCCCGATGAACAGGCCCTTGCGCGTCCCCACGGCGAGTAGTACTTCGGTCATGCCGGTCACCTCCGCGACGTCGTTGTCCCAGACACTCGCCAGTCTGCACCCCGGCACTGACAGTCTCCTCCGCGAGCGGCGTCCGCGCAGGTCAGAGTGGTTGACGCGTGAGGTTGGGGGAGCGGGTGCCATGGTCTGGAACGGAGCTGTCCGTCCGTCGGCCCACCGCATGGAACTGGCCAGGCCGCGATCCGCGCCCTGAGCACCGGGACGACGCTGTCCGTATGGGACGACGAAGTCCGTATGGACGGTGGGCCACGTGCACCCGGCGCGAGTGGACGGAGGCGGGGCCGGGTGTGGCGTACTCACCGGACGCCCGCGTGCGTGCCGGGGACGAGCCCTCCGCGCGGTGCTCGGGCTCCCGTCGGTCCGGGTGTCCTGCCCGCGTGGGGGAGATGCACGAGCGCGAGGCTGACGCCGCCCGAGGGTGCCCGCCCGGGGCCCGTTCGTGCGCGGGGGGTGAGACAGCGCCTGGTGTCCTCGGCTGCGTCCCGCAGCGGGGCCCGCTCACGTGCAAGGGATGAGGAGGAAGCCGCAGATGGTGATCCGGCGTCGGAAGGTGTGGCTGTGGCGCTGGCGGCGCAATCCGCTCAGGCGGGGATCGGACGCGGCGGACGCATGGGTCCTGCTGGCCACCTGGACACTCGCCGTCCTGGTCGCCGCGCTCGCCGGGCTGGTGACGGCCCGCTCGGTCGGGGACGCGCTCGCGCGCGAGCGCGTCGAGTGGCGTCCGGTCACCGCCGTGCTGACCGAACCGGCCTCAGGGATTCCGTCCAGAGCCGTCGGAGAGCTGGTGTGGGCACGGGTGACCTGGACAGATCCGGACGGCTCTCCGCGCACGGGACGGGCCCGGGTCGTACCGTGCAGCCGCTCGGGTGGCGAGGTCACCGTGTGGACGGACCCCGCGGGACGCCTCGTCACCGCGCCCACCACCGTTGCGGAGGCCCATGTGCGCTCGCTCCTGGTCGGCGGCATGGCGGGCACTGTCGGGGCCGTCGTCCCGCTCGTCGCCGGGAGCGCGGTGCGCGGGCGCCTGGAACGGCGTCGCCTGGACCGGTGGGAGGCGGACTGGGCCCGCTTCGACGCGCTGTGGGGCAGGCACATGGGGTGACGTCCCGTGTGTCCGTCCCGCGCGCGTTGCGTAGGCGGGGACATGTCTGGCCGGCCGGCTCCTGGCGCCCGGTGTTCGGCCCTCCATGCCGGGTGTTGGGCCGAGGCTGGTTCGTTGCCCGCTGCGGCGGACAGGCGCGGATCGCCGGACACGCCCCGGGCGTGCCCTAGACGTCCCCCTGCCCGCCCCGCACCACCTCACGGCACAGTCTCAGCAGACGCTCGTCCTTGGGTATGTCGTCGCTGCCGTGGCCGCCCTGCCGGGCCAGATGCCGTTGCCGCGCATTCAGTTCGGCCTCCGGAAGATCCCGGAGCGGCGCCGCCGCCGTCCCCAGCTCGCGCAGATACCCGGCGATCCGCACGCGCGGGTACGGGCTTTCCGTCCAGGCGGACCGCAGTGCGGCCAGGACCGGCTCCAGGGACTGGGCGTCGATGCGCCAGAGGGCGTACGCCGCCGCTGTGCGCTCCCAGACCGTGCCCGACCGCGCCATGCGCTTCAGCGCGCGCAACGCGGGCCTGGCCGCCGGTCCCAGGCTCGCCACCTCTCCCGCCGCCGCCGTACGCCGGTACGGGTCCTTGGCCTTGAGCTCCCCGAGCAGCACCGGCAGGACGGCCTCCGCGTCGCCCTCGATCGACCACAGGGCGCCCGCGGCGGCGGTGGCGGAGCCGCTGTCCAGGTAGCGGCGCACCACGGGTACCGCTTCCCGCGCGGCCGGGCCGAGCGCTCCCGCGGCGCGGAGGGCCGCCTGCGCGATCAGTCCGTTCAGTCCCTCACCCGGTCCGCTGCGCAGCAGCCGCAGCGCTTCGCCTGCCGCGGCCTCGTCACCGAGTTCGGTAAGGATCTTGAGCAGGGGCAGGGCCCGGCTGATCGCGGTGGGGGAGCCGGGGGCGACGGTGGCGAGTTCGCGCCGGAGCGCGGGTGCCAGCGGGGCCGCGTGCCCGCCCAGGGAGCCGACCGCTACGCCGAGGTCGTCGGGGACGACGGGCCCCGCGAGGATCTGGGCGAGCAGGGGCACCGCGCGCGGGTCGCCGGTCCTGGCGAGCGCCTTGAGCGGGCCGCCCAGGGTGGGTGTGCCGCGATCCCAGTGCCGTACCCACAGATCCGGACGGGTCGTCGCCAGCGTGTGCAGCGCGTCGGCGGCCGGGGCCGCCAACTCGAAGAGATCACCCAGGACGGATACCGCCGCGTCCCGCAGTCCGCCCTCCTCGGCGCTCAGTTGCCGCCCGATCAACGCCACGGGCTCGGTGTAGTCGCCCCGCCACTCGCGGAACAGGCCCGAGGACATCCATACCGCGTTGCACCGGTCCGAGGTGCTCGGGCTCGTCAACTGGCCGTTCAGCAGCGCGATGCGCTCGGGCACGCGATCGCCGAGCGCCCGGTGGAGCGTCCGCAGCAGTTGCGAGCCCTCCTCGTCCGACGGCCGCAGCCGCCGGAAATGCCGGGCCAGGGTGTCCGTGACCGCATGGCACGGCTCCCCGGGCTGCCGCACCGTCGACCGCTCCCTGAGCAGTCCTACGGCCATGGCGACCAGGTTCTCCGGAAGGCGGTCCGGGGCCCCCGCGGCGAGCTGCCCCAGCGCGGCGAGCCGCAGCGCGGGCCCGTTGGGCGGCGCGCTCTGCACCGTGAGGACGTCCAGCGCCGGACCGGAGTACGCGGGGTGCCGGCGCGCGAACAGCCCCAGCCCCTCGGCCAGCGCGATCAGGACGTGGTCCTCGCGCTCGCGCTGGATCCGGTCACGCAACAGGGCCAGCACCCGCGCGGGTTCGTCCAGGAAGCGGACCACCGCGCGGGGCGCCACCTGGCGCACCCCCGCGTCCGCATCCCCGGCGAGCCGCGCGAACACCGGCGCACCCGCCCGCACTGCGTCCTGCGCCCGCGCGTGCAGTTCCCGGCCTCTCCGGGAACCGCCCCCGGTGCCGTCCGCGCCGTCCTCGGTGTCGTCCGCCCCGCCGCCGATGCTCACCAGCAGTTCGACGATCCCGGCCCGGTCCCGGCCTTCCTCGCACTCCGCGAGGGCGAGCAGAAACGGAACACACGCGAGCGTCGAGTCGTACACGCTGCCCTGATGGTGCACCGCGCCGTACATCCCGTCCAGTGCGGTCTCCCGCTCGGCAGGGTCGTCGGAGGCGAGGCCCCGCAGTAGTCGTGGCACGTCCCGTGCGCTGCCGTACGCATGCGTGAGCGATGCCCAGTCGATGTCGTCGATCCCCGTGAACATCCCGTCCTCCCCCGGGCGCAGCGGTCACACTGCCCTTCCGATCTGGAGTCTGCACCACAGCACTGACAACGAACCGGAATCCGGCCGGGAGGATATGGGATCTCCGACACGTATGCGCGGGGGATGGCGAAATCGTGGACCCGCGCGCGGGTATGACGTTCCCGTTGGAGGGCCCGGTGAGGTGGGAATCGCGGGGTCGCGTGCGCATGGGAGCGCGCCGGAGGAGGCGAGGGGGGCTTCCGTCGGCGGCGTAGCGGCTTCCCCGTGCGGATGGTTTCGAGGTCGCTGCTGCGGTCTGCGATGCCCGGTCCCCGGCCGATACCCGCGCGCGGGCAGCCTGAGGACGGAGGCCCTGGGGAACGCTGTGTTCGTTCCGGTGCTGGTCCACGGGCGGTCGGCTTCCCTCAATTTCGGTTGCCCCCACTGAGGGCTGGCGCTTCGATTCCACCGCCCTCGCGCTCGATCCGATCCCGTTCAGTGACTGCTCGGCAGAGCCCGCTCCAGGATCGTGTCGATGTCCGCCGCGTCCGGGAGCGTGCCGAATGAGTGTCCCCAGTCGCCGCCCAGCCGGGTCGCGCAGAAGGCGTCGGCGACGGCGGGCGGGGCGTGGCGGACGAGCAGGGATGCCTGGAGGGCCAGAGCCATCTGTTCGACCAACCGGCGGGCGTTGGTCGGCGCGGCGGTGGCCAGAAGGTCTTTGAGGCGGGTCACCGCAGTGTCCAGGCGGGCGTCGGCTCCGTGTGCGAGGGCGAGTTCGGCGAAGAGCGCGTCGGCGGTGCCGGGTTCGCGGCCGAGGGCGCGCAGGACATCGAGCGCGTTGACGTTGCCCGAGCCCTCCCAGATCGACAGCAGAGGCGCCTCGCGGTAGTGCCGGGGCATCCCCGACTCCTCGACGTATCCGTTGCCGCCGAGGCACTCCAGGGCCTCGGCCGTGAACGCCGGGCCGCGCTTGGTGACCCAGTACTTGCCGACGGCTGTCGCGAGCCGGCGGAAACCACGCTCGGCCTCGTCACCGTGCACCGCACGGTCGGCCGCACCCGCCAGTCGCAGTGTGAGTGTCGTGGCGGCCTCGGACTCCAACGCGAGATCGGCGAGCACATTGCGCATCAATGGCTGATCGATCAGCGGCGCACCGAAGGCGCTGCGATACCGGACATGGTGTCCGGCCTCGACCAGCGTCTTGCGCATCAGTGTCGCCGAGGCCATCACACAGTCCAGGCGGGTGCAATTGACCATCTCGATGATTGTCTTGACGCCCTGGCCCTCGGGGCCGACCAGCCAGGCGGTCGTTCCGTCGAACTCGGGCTCGGACGACGCGTTCGACCGGTTGCCCAGCTTGTCCTTCAACCGCTGGATGCGGAACGGATTGCGGGTGCCGTCGGGGAGCACGCGGGGGATCAAGAAGCAGGACAATCCCTCCGGCGCCTGGGCGAGCACCAGGAACAGGTCGCACATCGGCGCCGAGGTGAACCACTTGTGCCCGTGCAGGGTGTACACGCCCTGATCGGACGTCGGAATCGCGATCGTGCTGTTCGTTCGAACATCCGAACCGCCCTGCTTCTCGGTCATCCCCATGCCCGCGAGCAGCCCGCGCTTCTCGGTCGGCACCCGCAACCCGGGGTCGTACACCCGGCTGGTCAGCAGCGGCTCGTACACCTTCGCCAGATCCGGCTGTCGGCGCAGCGCGGGAACGGCCGCGTAGGTCATCGAGGTCGGGCAGCCGTGCCCCGCCTCGCTGTGCCCCCACACCAGACCGCCGGCCGTACGGGCGACGTGTGCGCCGGACCGGTCGTCGGCCCAGGGCGCGCCCGCGAGGCCCTCCTCCACGGCGACGCGCATCAACTCGTGCCAGCTCGGATGGAACTCCACTTCGTCGATCCGGTTGCCGAACCGATCGTGGGTGCGCAGCACGGGCTCATTTCGGTTGGCCAGTTCCCCCCACTCCTGCGCCTCTACCCCACCGGCGCGCCGCCCGAGCCG
Source organism: Streptomyces sp. NPDC093252 (assembly GCF_040683675.1). NCBI lineage: Bacteria > Bacillati > Actinomycetota > Actinomycetes > Kitasatosporales > Streptomycetaceae > Streptomyces > Streptomyces sp. NPDC093252. The sequence goes on from NZ_JBFBEM010000018.1 coordinate 9,804, forward strand.
CCGCAGGGCGGCCTCGGCCCACCCGGCGCCCTCCCTGTGCAGCCCTTCCAGCAGGGCCACGTCCTCGGCGGCGTCGTAGGGCGCGAGCGGAGGCGGCTGATTGGTCACCTCGTGCGTGGCGTGCTGCCCGTCGGCCGGGACCGTCTCGTGCGCGGGAGTGGTGGTCATACCTGAAGTGTTGCATTATTTTGACGAGTGCAGCAATAGTGCAACATCGCTCCCGCGTAAAGTACGCCCATGCATGCGCAGGCACGCCCATGAACCCAGCCGTCCGCGCCACCGAGCGCGGCGTCGAACTGCGTCCCTTGTCGGCCCGGTCGGTCGTCCTGAGCCTGCTATTGGGAGTCCATCCGCCCGAGCTGCCGGTACGGGATCTGGTGAGCGCGGTGTCTCCGTTCGGCGTCGGCGGATCCACGCTCAGGGCGGCTCTCAGCCGCATGGTGGCGGCCGGTGATCTACGGCGCGCGGGAACCGTGTACGGGCTCAGCGACCGCCTGCTGGAGCGGCAGCGCCGCCAGGACGAGGCCGTGGAGCCCCACACGCGCGCGTGGGACGGTGACTGGGAGATGGCTGTCGTCACCGCCACGGGGCGTGGTCCCGCCGAGCGCGCCGATCTGCGTGCCCGGCTGACCGCGTTGCGCCTGGCCGAACTCCGTGAGGGTGTGTGGCTGCGCCCGGCCAACCTGCTCCGTCCGCTTCCGACCGACCTCACCGCGGTCACCCAGCACTACACGGCACGCCCCGAGCAGCCCGCGAGCGCCCTGGTGGCGAGCCTGTGGCCTCTCGACGACTGGGCGGGCACCGCACGGTCCCTCCTGGCCCACGTCGCGCGAGCAGGGCGCCCAGCAGACCGCTTCACCGCCTTCACGGCCGTCGTGCGGCATCTGCTCGCCGATCCGGTCCTGCCGGCGGATCTGCTCCCCGCCGACTGGCCCGGACCGGCCCTGCGGGCCGCCTACGCGGCCTACCGGCAGGAAGTCGGCGGCTTGGTGGCCGGGGTGTGACCAAACGGCCGGACGGGTGACCGTGCGGGATGGGTGGTGGGGCGGGATGGGCGGTCCCGCGCCGTCGCGTCCCGTCGCCTGCGGCCGCCCGCGCAGCACGTGCTGGAGACCGAAAGCGGTCAGTTGGCGTAAGGGTGGAACTTCGTCCACCGGGTGTATCGCGGGCTGAGCGGAGCCGGATTTCGGCATGGGCGAGACCGTAGGTCGCTTAAACAGTTTGTTGATTTCGGAGGTGTTGCCGGTTCGTGTCCGTGTGCGGGTGTGCTCGATCGATCACACGCATGCTGTTTGCGCGAACGAACCCCCGTCTGCCGAACGATGCGCCTGTCTACGGGCCGATCCCGGGTCCGACGCACCTTGGATCCGGAGCACTCCGCGTCCTACGGTGCGCTGTCGCCGTGCTCGGCGGCGGCCATGAGCGACGGCCAGTCCGGCAGTTTCACCACTCCGCCGCGGCCGAGCGACGCCCCCAGGGCGGCCTCCGCGCGCTCGATCGCCCGCCAGCCCGCCCATTCGACCGGAGCGATCCCGTCGTCCCGCAAGCCGGTGATCGGATCATCGCGCGGCGATGTTCGAACGATCATGGAGGCGTCCTCCAGCAGAGATGTCACCGTCTCCTTCGCGCAGGACCTGTTGGTGCCGATGACACCCGTCGGGCCGCGCTTGATCCAGCCCGCCACGTACTCGCCCTGTGCCGCCACGCCCTCCCGCAGCACCCGTCCGGCCCGATGGGGCACCGTCCCGCTGCGGGTGTCGAACGGCAGCCCCTCCAGGGGCACACCGCGATAGCCCACCGAACGCAGCACCAACTGCGCCTCGATCTCCTCGTACCTTCCGGTACCGATGACCCCGCCGTCTCTTTCCGGACGGGTCCGTTCGAAGCGGACCGCCGCTACTCGCGTACCGGTCGAATCGGCCAGGAACGCGACCGGGCGCAGGAAGAACCGGGCGTGGATGCGCCGCCCGGCCCCTCCGGCCGGACGTTCCGCCCAGGCCCGCAGCACCTCGGTGTTCCGTCGCCGCACGGCCGGCAGCCCGGACGGATCACCGTACGCCGGGTCCAGGTCCAACTCCTCCGGCCGCACCAGGACATCCGCACCCGGGAGTCCGCCCAGTTCGCGCAGTTCCTTCGTCGTGAAGCGGGCCTGGGACGGGCCCCGCCGGCCGACCATGTGTATCTCGGTCACCCGGCTCGCGGCGAGTGCGCTCAGGGCCGCCTGGGGCATGTCGGTCGGGCTCAGTTCCTCCGCGCCGCGCGCCAGGATCCGCGTCACGTCCACCGCGACATTGCCGACCCCGATCACCACCGCCGAGCGTGCGCCCCGCACGAACCCGTGGTCCACGGCGTCCGGATGGGCGCTGTACCAGGACACGAACTGGGTCGCCGACCAACTGCCCCGCAGATCCTCGCCCGGAATGCCCAGCCGCCGATCGGTCGCGGCGCCGACGCAGTACACCACCGCGTCGTACAGCTCCCGAAGCCGCTCGACCGCAACGCCACCGGCGCCGATCTCGACGTCGCCGAGAAAACGTACTCGATCCTGTTCGAGCACGCTTCGCAGATTGCTCTGGAGCGATTTGATCTTTTCGTGATCAGGTGCCACGCCGTAGCGCACCAGACCGTACGGGCACGGCAGCCGGTCGATCACATCGACGTGCACTTCGGGATCGAGCTGGACGAGGCTCTGAGCGGTATAGACCCCGCTGGGGCCGGAACCGACGACGGCGACACGCAACACGGCGGAACTCTCCTCGTCCGTCCTGTCCGGTCACCCGGAGCCTGGCAGGAGATCGCTGATGCCTCCAGCATCGCACCGGGCTGGACAGAGGGGGGAGTGGTGCACCGATGCGCCGAGGGGGTGCCACTGTGCGTGTCCGTTTGTGCGGAATGCGATCCGGCGCACTGGTGGACGCTCTGGCGGCGATGGAGTCAGGAGGGTGCGTCCCAGGGAGGACGTCCGTGCCGTGTGCAGGGCATGGCGGGGTTGATCCTCGCCCAGGAGTGCCGTGCCGACCGGGGCAGCGGCGTCGATCCCTTGCTCGCGGTGGTGTACGTGACCGGGAACGGGCGCCGTAGGGCCATCCCGCTGAGCGGGCAGGCCCGTGGCGCGGGCTCTCCGGCCCCGCGCCACGCCCCTCGCCGACCCGCGCCCACGCTCCTTCCAGCCAGGTGGGCGGAAGTGCCCCTGCCGGTCGGGTGGTGGGCGGAGCCGTCGTCAGCCCATCTCGCGCATCCGCCCGATCTCAGCCGTCTGCTGGGCGATCACATCGTCGGCCATTTCCTCGATCTGGATGTTGTTGCCCTGGCCCTTGACGTCCGATGCCATGGTGATCGCACCCTCGTGATGCGTGATCATCAGCGTCAGGAAGAGCTGATCGAAAGCGCTGCCCTTGGCCGAGCGAAGGTTCTTGAGCTGTCCCTCGGTCGCCATGCCGGGCATCGAGGAGTGATCGTGTCCGGTGTTGTCCTCACCGTCCTTGCCATGGCGCTTCAGCCATGCCTCCATGGCGGCGATCTCCGGCTCCTGCGCCGCCGAGATCCGCTCGGCGAGACGTTTCACCTCATCCGATTCGGCCTGTTTCGGGGCGAGTTCGGTCATTTCCAGTGCCTGGGTGTGGTGCTCGATCATCATGCGCGCGTATGACACATCGGCGGAGTTCGGTGAGTCGTCCTCGATGCGCTGCTCGGCTGCCTCCTTCGCGGAGAGGGTCTCATTCCCTTCGCCCGGCACGCCCGGCATCAACACCGAAGGGCCGGTTGAGGCAGGGGGCTTGGACTCGTCGTCCGACCCGGATTCACACGCCCCGAGCGCCAGAACCGCCACCAGGGTCAGGCCCGCGGTGGTGAGGGACGCGCGGGAAGCACGACGGAAGAGCACAACTACCTCCTGTGGCTGGGGGTGGCCCCTCTGGGGGAGTGACGGCCAGTACCGCAAGGTGGCGCTTTGTGAGCGCCGGTGACTGTCCTAGCACGCTTCCGTGCCCGACCGATCAGAAAACTGCATTACGACTCCGTTGCACCCTATTGATCTGTGCATGACCCGGACGATACTTCGGTTGATCCGTTAAGCGTTCCCTCGCGAACGGAACAAGGGAGGACGCAGTGACCCTGTTCAAAAGTTCCCGGACCCGACACAGACGGCTGGGAGTTGTCGTAGCCGCAGCCGGCCTTCTGGCCACGCTGCTGACGGCCCAACAGGCCGCAGCCACCCCGGATCCGGGTGACACCCCGGCCGGAGAGAAGTCGGTGTCGACGTCAGATCAGGCCGAGGCGCGGGCGGCGATAGCCGCGGGCGAGATACCGGCCCAGGACGAAGTTGTTCATTCGTCCAACATCGAGCACCTCGCGAACATCCCGAAGGATGCCCTGCCGGGCACCAACTCGGACCTGGCCTTCCAGGGCAAGTACGCCTTCGCCGGCAACTACGACGGCTTCCGCATCTTCGACATCAGCAACCCGAAGGCGCCGAAGACCGTCTCGCAGGTGCTGTGCCCCGGTTCCCAGAACGACATCTCCGTCTCGGGCGACCTGCTGTTCCTGTCGACGGACTCCTCGCGCAGCGACAACAGTTGCAACAGCACCACGCAGCCCGCGACGGAGAAGTCCTCGTGGGAGGGCATGAAGGTCTTCGACATCAGCGACAAGCGCAACCCCAAGTACGTCGCCGCCGTCGAGACCGCCTGCGGTTCGCACACCCACACCCTGGTGCCGGAGCGCAAGAACGTCTACGTCTACGTCTCCTCGTACTCGCCGAACTCCGCGTACCCGGACTGCCAGCCGCCGCACGACGGCATCTCGATCATCAAGGTGCCCCGCAGCGCCCCCGAGAAGGCGAAGGTCGTGGGCTTCCCGGTGCTGTTCCCGGGTGAGGGCCCGGACGGCGGCGGCAACCCGGGCGGACCGACCAACCCGGGCGTCTCCAAGACCACCGGCTGCCACGACATCACCGTGCTGCCCGAGGAGGACCTCGCCGCGGGGGCCTGCATGGGTGACGGCATCCTGTTCTCCATCAAGGATCCGGAACGCCCGAAGGTGATCGATCAGGTCCAGGACAATGTGAACTTCGCGTTCTGGCACTCGGCCACCTTCAACCAGAAGGCGAACAAGATCGTCTTCACCGACGAGCTGGGCGGCGGCGGTGGCGCCACCTGCAACGCGGCCATCGGCCCGAACCGGGGTGCCAACGGCATCTACGACATCGTGGGCAAGGGCGACAAGCGCGAGCTGGTCTTCCGCAGCTACTTCAAGATCCCGCGGCACCAGGCCGACACCGAGAACTGCGTCGCCCACAACGGCTCGCTGATCCCGGTCAAGGGCAAGGACCTGATGGTCCAGGCGTGGTACCAGGGCGGTGTCTCGGTCTGGGACTTCACCGACTCCAAGCGTCCCAAGGAGATCGGCTACTTCGAGCGCGGTCCGCTCAGCACGGGCACGCTCACGGTCGGCGGGTCGTGGTCGGCGTACTACTACAACGGCTACATCTACTCGAACGACATCGCGAAGGGCTTCGACGTTCTGAAGCTCAACGACCGTCGAACGGACCCGGCGCGCTGGGTGCATCTGCGGGAGTTGAACGTCCAGACCCAGCCGGACTACTTCGATTGACCGGTTGATCGGTCCAACGATCGAGTGATCGAGCGATCACCTGTGGACTGATCGAAAGGGATGGGTCAGGCATCGGTGGGCCGATCCCAGCGGAGTATCTGAGTGGAGTACCGGAACGGGGCCATCGGTTCCAGCGGACCGGTCGGTTCGGTCAGCTCGGGCCGATCGCTCGGGTCCGCCGGGGTGGCCGGTTCCCCCGGCCTCACGTCGGGCGGTCGTCCGAAGTGCCGGGCGGTCGGCCCGGCGCGAAGTACCGTGACAGGTCTCCCTCGCACGTCCCGCCGGGCACTTCGGTGTCCGGCGGGACGCCCTGCTCCCAGTCGAGGCCGTAGCGCTCGAACAGTTCGGCGCGCACGGCGGCGATCGGCATGGGGACGTTGGGCAGCACCATCGCGTAGACCGAGCCCATGAGCAGGGACCGCAGCATCGGGTACGCGGACTCCACGTTCCCCGAGCCGCGCCGGGCGACCGTGTCCCGGAGCAGTTCCGCGAGCCGGCGCTGTTCCGGACACTGGACGAAACCCTCTGCCTGGAGCAGACCGGCCATGTGCTGGCGCATCAGTACGGGCCGGTCGCGGGCCAGGCCCAGGACGGCGTCGATCGCTCGGGCCATGCGCTCGCGTCCGTCATCCGTACGCGGCTCGCGCTCCAGGCCCTCCTCCAGCGTGCGGTGCATCAACCGGTGCACCGCGGACTGGACGAGCTGGCGCTTGCCGGGAAAGTAGTACGACACCAGGCCGCGGGCCGAACCGGCCCGGTCGGCGATGTCCGCCAACGTTGTCGCCTCGTAGCCCCGTTCGCTGACCAGCTCGATCGCCGCCTGGAGGAGTCGTTCCCGGGAACGGCGCCGCAGCTCTTCATTGACCTGGGCGCTGCGCGGGGACATCCTGTAACTCCTGCGTTGACTGGCTGCCAGCCAACTATACTCAGGGCGTCCGGACCGGCTCCTGCACAGGCCCGGCCCGGCTGCCGTCTGCCTCGGGCGACACGGGGGATCGTCCGAGGTGGGCGGCTTTCTCTGCCGAGATGGTGTGCTGAGGCTACTGTCTTGGGTGCGGCGAGGCATCCGGCGCAGGTCAGAAGGGCGATTGATCAATCGACCGCCTGCCTGCCGTTCATGTCATCCGATCGGACTGGAGATCGATCAGGTCGAGAACCGGGCGCAGCCCGTCCGGACGCTCGGCGACCGGCAGATGATCGACGAAGTGCACCGCGCATCCCAGGGCCGCCGCTCCGCCGTCCGCCCGCCGATCGTCCCCGACCATCAGCACCTCCGTCGGATCCACGCCGAGCGTCGCACAAGCGGTCGCGAAGAGGCGTGCGTCGGGCTTGCGGATCCCGTGCTCGAAGGACAGCGCGTAAGTGTTCACATGAGCGTCGAGAGCGTGCGCACGGAACACGGGGCGGAGATCCCAGCCGATGTTGCTGACCACACCGACCTTGACACCCCGCGCGCGCAGACCGGCCAGCACCTCTCCGGCGTCCGGGTACGGGGTCCAGGCGGCCGGCGTCATATGGCGGTCGTAGAGGGCGTCGTGCAGGTCCGGAGAGGGCAGCGGCACCTGGCGGGAGAGGCCGGTGTACGCGGCCCGGTGGAGTGCGGTGCTCTCGTCCCGTACCTCCCACAGGCCGGCCAGTTCCTCCGGGAGGCGCTGCGGATTCTGTCCGCCCGGCAGTGCTCCGGCTGCCTCCAGTGCCTTCGCCAGCGCGGCCGTCTCGGTCTCCGGGAGGTCGAGACCGGACGCGTCGAGAACCGCGTGCAGCCAGGAGCGGGTGGATTCGACGCGGAAGAGGGTGCCGGAGAAATCGAACAGGACGGCGGTCATGCGGTGATCCTAGGGCGGTTGTCCCGGGCGGGCGCCGGTATGCGCCATGTCGGGACGCGCGCGCATCGGACCGGCGGGACGTCTGGCCGTCGGCATGAAGGAGGGCCTACACGTGGCGGTGGCACCGCTGTGGGCTGCCTCCGCCGACCAGTGGCGGGAAGGTGTCGCTGCCTCGAACGCCGGATGCCATATCTCCCGCCCCTGGTCCCCGGCCCCGGGTTCCCAGGCTTGGATTCCCAGCCCTGGATCTCTGGCCCCGGATCCTCAGTCCTGGATCTCCAGCGCCCGATCTCCAGCCTCGGACCTCCGATCAGGGCCCGGTCGCGCGGCCTCGGAGTCCGATCGCGATCAGGACCCGCTCGGGCGCAATCGCTCATGCACCGCGATCGCCGCCGCGACCACCATCGCGCCCAGCAGCCAGCCGCCCACCACATCGCTGAACCAGTGGACGCCGAGCCAGACCCGGGTGAGGCCGACGCCGACGATCGAGACGGCCGTGATGGTCGTGGCCCAGCGCAGGACCGTACGGGAGGCGCCGTAGCGGCGCAGGAGCCAGACGAGGAGGCCGCAGACGACGGTGAGCGTCATGACGTGGCCGGACGGGAAGGCGGCGTAGTGGGCTGAGTCGACCGGGTCGGGCCAGACGGGGCGTTCGCGGCCGACGGCCGCCTTGAGGCCCTGCTGGATCAGTGTGCCGACGGCCACGGTCACCAGCAGCCAGCCCGCCGTGAACCAGGCCGCCCGCCGCCAGACCAGCCAGATGATCACCGCGCCGCACAGAATGCGCATGGTGAGCGGATCCCAGACCCAGTCCGTGAGAATCCGGAAGGTGTGCGTCAGCCCGTCCTCGGTGACCGCCCAGCGATGGGTGGTCACCGCGATCTCCCGGTCGACCGTGATCAGCGGTCCCCATGACGCCGCCACCAGAATCAGCAGCACCAGGGAACTCACAGCGAACCCGAGCGCCGCGCGGGCCGGGGGGCGGCGCTCCGCCGGACGGGTGGGACGGTCGACGGGCGTGAGGGTCATACTGCGATTGTTGCCGACCAGTGGGGTACCGGGCCACCGCCGGGACCCGCTGATCGATCGCTGATCCGGTGTTCGGTCGATCAGGTGTCCCGCCGATCGCTAACCCAGCGCCCTGAGCCCGGGTACGAAAGCGACCAGCACCGGGGCGACCGGGACAAGCGCCGCCGTCGCCGTCAGGCGCAGCCGGTGGATCGCGGGGAGGCGTTCCGGGGCTGCGAGGAGCCGCTGCACGCGCTGCGGGACATGCCCCTGGGGCGCGGGGGAGGGGCCGAACACGCCGCGGTGTTCGTTCAGTTCGACGAGCGCCAGGGCGGTGGTGAGGCGACCGTGACGGCGGGATGCCATGTCGTCGGCGGCCAGTTCGACCAGGCGGTGCATCTCGTCCCGGAACGCCGCGAACACCGGGATCTGCGGGAACCCGGTGGCCAACGCCGCCGAGCAGTGCCGCAGCCAGTCGTGCCGGGCCTGTGCGTGGCCCTGCTCGTGCGCGACGACCGCGTCCAACTGGCGGCCCTTCAGGCGGCGCAGGGCGGCCGTCGTGACGACCATCCTGGGTGGTGTCCCCGCCACCCACCAGGCGTCCGGCCGCTCGCCCTCCAGCACCACCAAGTGGCCTGCGGCGCCGGTCTCCTCGCCGGGCAGCGACGGAGCCCGGAGCCGGAGTTCGGCCCGACGCACCCTGCGCCGGGCCCGCGCGCCGACGATCTCCCGCAGGAGCATCGCGCCGCTCCACAGCCCGGCCAGCGCGAGCGTCACCGCGGTCGCCGCGGCCCACGGTCCGGTCGTACCGAGCGAGTACGCCTCCATGACCCCGTTCGGCGCGGACGCGAACACCTGCCAGCGCACCGCCTGCCAGGCCGCCGCGGCGCTCAGTGTCATCGACAGCGCGCAGCACAACAGCACGGCCGCCACGACGCACTGCCACGCCCACAGGGCGACCACCGGCTCTCGATCGGGCCAGTCGGCCCGTGCGAGCGTCCTGGGGCCGAGAACGGCGACCAGGGCGCCGAGCAGCAGCAGTGCCGCGGGGACCATCATGGCGAAAGCCTATGAGCGCGCGGTGGTTGACGGGTACGGCCCCCGACCGCAAAGTGACGCAGACCACGGTTCTGATCGATCGATCACATCGGCATCAGCATCGCCACCATGGCGATCCCCATGGACAGCCGACACGCCCGGGCCAGTTCCGGCCGGTCACCCCATCCCGCGGGACCCGCTGACGCGGCGGCGACGCCCGCCACGGGCAGGAGCCGTATGCCCGAGGCCAGGACGTATCCCGTGAAGTACAGCAGGAACGCCCCGGTGACCAGCGGCAGTCCGGCGGAACCGCCCCCATGGGCATGCCCCTGCCCGGCGGAGACGGTCATCGCGACCGCCATGTAGACCATTGCCAACGCGCCCACGGCGTGGTGCGCATGATGTGCGCTCGCCCGGACGACCCACAGAGCCCGCAGCCCCGCCAGACCGAACACGACCGCGTACACCGGCCAGGTCCAGGGCGGTGGGGTGAACACGGTCGCCGGTACGGCCATCGCGGCCATGCCGAACCCCATCAGCGCTTCGTCGCCAGCCGTACGGCGCTGCTCGGCGACGGTGCTGCGCATCCGCAGGACGCAATAGGCGCCGGTCACGGCGCACACCGCCACCAGCAGCCACCCGGGCGAAGCCGGTCCGTGCACACGCACCTCCCCGCTCGACACATGGTCCACGGAAGCGATGCCCGACCCGTGCAGCGCGCACGCCAGCGCACGGGCGTATACAGGGAGCACGCGCAGGAGCACGGCAGGTGACGATCGCAGTAGGTGGCGCTCACGGTAGATGGCGCTCACGGCGGCGGCAGGGACGGCCGCGCCAGGGACAGGGGTGCGGGCCGCCGCTCCCTTCCCGTCGACCGATACCGCCTCGCGTCCTCCGCCCTTCCCGTCGTAAAGTGCTCGCATACCGCATCGCATGGCGGCCTCCCAGCAGCTCATTCCTCGACCGGAGGTCACCCATGCCCACCGTCCGCCCCTTCCACCGCGCGGACCGCGATCAGCTCACCGATCTGATCAATCTGCACGTCGCCGCTGTGGTCCCCGGCGTCTCCGTCTCGGTGAACACCGTGCTCAGCTCGCTCGAGCGGCAGCCGGACGAGTTCATCACCGACCCCTGGGTCGCCGAGCGGATCACCCTCGTCGCCGAGTCCCGGCGCTACGTCGTCGCAGCGGCCCATCTGCTGCGCTATCGCGCGGACGACGAGGTCGGCGACGACTATCGCGGCAGCGGCGAGATCGGCTGGTTCGTCAGCCGCCCCGGGACGCCCCTCCTGCCGGACGCCGACAAGGCCGCCGAACTGCTCATGAACGCCTGCCTGGCCCAGCTCGCCCGCTGGGACGTCCGCGTGTGCCTCGCCGACGGGGCCCTGCCCGCACCCGCTGTCTACGGCGTCCCGCGCCCCTGGCCGCACATCCGGGCCGTGTACGAGAACGCCGGCTTCCGGCACACCGGAGACACCGAGGTGCTGCTGATCACCCGGGTCGACGACCTGCCGGAGCCGCGGCACCGGCCGGGCGTCCGGGTCGAGCGCACCCTGGGCGAGTGCGGCACCCGGCTCACCGCGTACGGGGCCGACGGCGAGGCACTCGGGCATGTCGAGATCGACACCTCCCTCGCCCGCCCCGAGCGGCACTCCCGCGCCGCCGGTCTCGCGGACATCGGCGACCTGGTGGTCGTACGGGAGGGCGAGGGCTGGGAGGAGTGGCTGCTCGGGCAGGCGGGGGAGTGGTTGCGGTGGTGCGGAACGGATCGGCTTCTGGCGTACGAAGCGTCAAACGATCAGGAGGCGATCAATCGTCTGATCGGGATCGGTTTCCGGGAACTCACCCGGACCGATCGCGGGTGGCGCCACGGCCCCGACGACGACACCGCCCCGGGAAACCCGGCACCGACCGTTCCCGCGCCGGCCGACGGCCGCCGCTGAGCCCGACCACGACCACGACCACCCCTGAGCCCCGGCGCCGTCCACGCCTGTGAAGCAGGGGTCGTCCGCACCTCCGAGCGAGGGGGCGTCGTCCGCGCACCCGAGCCCGGCGCTGTCCGCACACCCGAGCCGGTGCTGCCCGCACCCCTGAGCCCGGCGCTGCCCGCCCCCTGGGCAGCGCCGGGACGGGTGGCTCACGGGCGTTAGTCTCGTCCGTGCCGAGCCCCGCACCGCCGAACGGAGAAACGCCCCCATGGACGCCCGCCCCGCCACCGACGGACTGACGTTCCGCGATGCCACCGACGCCGATGTGAACGATCTTGTCGCGCTGATCGAGTCGGCGTACCGGGGGGACTCCAGTCGGACCGGATGGACGACGGAGGCGGACATCCTGGAGGGGCAGCGCACCGACGCCGCAGGCGTGCTGGAGGTGATCAAGGCACCGGACGGCGCCCTGCTGACGGTGGAGCGGGACGGCCGGATCATCGCCTGCTGCCAGCTCGAACACCGCGGTGATCATGCGTACTTCGGCATGTTCGCGGTCAGCCCCGCTCTCCAGGGCGCCAGCCTCGGCAAAGTGATCATCGCCGAGGCCGAGCGGCGGGCCCGCGACCTCTGGGGCGCCACACAGATGCACATGACCGTGATCACCGTACGGGAGGATCTGATCGCCTGGTACGAGCGGCGCGGTTACCGGCGCACCGGGCGGACCACTCCGTTCCCGTACGGCGAGGAGCGGTTCGGGATTCCGCAGCGGGACGACCTGGAGTTCGAGTTGCTGGTCAAAGGGCTGTAAGGGGAAGAGGGAGGGGGAGCGAGCTGTAGGGGTGGTGGCAGGGGAACAGCTACCGTGGCGCCTCGCCAGAGTCCCGCTCCTCGCGCCTGGCCGCCGCCTGGCGCTCTGCTCTCACGCCGTGAAGCGGCCTGTTCGTTTGATGTCCGGATGATCGGTTGTCGCACCGTCCAGCTCCAGTGCGCGTACCAGGCGCAGATGATCCTGGGTGTTCACCACCCAGCCGATGATCCGCAGACTCGCGTCGTGGGCGGCTTCCGTGATCTCCAGGGTTAGGCGGCGGATGTTCAGGCAGACGGTTCCCGCGCCGGTCTCGACGGCCCGTTCCACGACATCGGTGCCGTAGCGGCTCGCGATCAGCGCGGTGCGTACGCCCGGCACCAGGCGGGCGATCTCGGTGATCGCCTCGTCGTGGAAGGAGGACACCTCCACGCGCTCGACCAGGTCCCGGGCCAGCAGTACCTCGGACAGGGCGCGGGCCGCCGCCGTGTTCTTGATCTCGACCTGGAGCGGAGTGCGGACGGCGTCCAGCACCTCTTCGAAGACCGGGATCCGCTCACCGCGTCCGGCGTCCAGCGCGCGCAGCTCCGCGAGGGTCTTCTCGGCGACGGGACCGGTGCCGTCGGTGGTCCGGTCGACGTCCTCGTCGTGTAGAACGACCAAAGCGCCGTCCTTGCTCAGATGAACATCGAGTTCGATCACATCGAGGCCGGCGTGTTCGGCGGCGACAAAGGAACGGAGGGTGTTCTCGGGCTCGACGCCCATGATTCCGCGGTGTCCGATGGTGAGGAAGTTCAAGGTTCGGCTCGCTTCCGTCGACGGGCAGGCGGCCGAGCGGACCAGCAACCGTCCGCACGGTGTGAGTTCCGCACTTTAGTGGCCGGGGCGTGAGATGAAACCCGTGCGTACGCTGCGGATTCGGTGAGCGGCGGGGAACGGGAGAGCGACGCGGCCGGGCACCTCCGTGCCGGGGTGGGACCCGTGGGGCGGCACTGCCGTGCCGGGGGCGAGGGTCCCAGGAACGGCATGCCCAAAGGGCGCCCGTCCCTCTCCCTTGCGTCTCCCTCCCATCGTCTTCTCCCTCCCTGCCTCCCGTCGTCTTCCCATCGTTACCCGAACCCCGTCATCGCGACATTTCGCGTGCCCGCCCGCGGTGATCGTCCGCCGATCTACTCCGCCGCGCCCCCCGGTCGTTGCGTCCGCCGCCCCATTCCGCCGCCCCGCCCTTCTCCCGTCCCCGTTGCCGCGAGCCCCGTCGCCAGTTCACCGC